>JAJRTH010000005.1 GCA_024278375.1 archaeon
CACATTGCTCTTTTCATTACTTCTACTCCTTTTAAAGAGTTAGTAGCGAAAAACAAAAGATAATATGTCCTGTTCTTTTTATCCTTTATTTCAAGATACATAGTATATTTAGCAACCTCTTTCAGTTTTGATTCAAAGAGGCCTACAAGATATTCTCTCCTTTTGGATGAGTCTTTAATTTCTCTTGCTTTTTCCCATTCGTTTCCTCCATAAATCATATTTATCTTATCATCATGTTTTCCACTATTCACACCACGGGTTATATATGAATACATAAAAGTTATCAATACCTCAGAACTCCGCATTTTCAGGATTTTTTGAATAGTTTCTAATTTTATTGAATAACCATATGGATCTATGAATACAAACATTGGTGAATTTGCATAATAGATTTTCTTTTTCAGACGTATAGCTTCATTTATTTTTTCGTGAAAGTCTCCGTGCATTACAACAACATCTATGTTTTCAGGTATTTCGATATCTTTTATCTTTTCTTTCAGTTTTTCAACAGATTCATCATTAATCTCTATAAAAATAATCATAGCATTCTTTATGCGTTCTAAAAGCATATGTTCTTTCAACATTTTTAACACAATGATGGGAGACCCCTCTGAAATTTTTCCACCTTTTAAAACTACTTCTCCAGAACCTGCAAGACCATCCACATATATGCAAGGTTTTTTTGAAACGATAGGGAACCATGCTTTAAGATACTCTTCTAGAATTTTGTGCTTTATTTTTGTGTGGGTTTCCATTTCAATATCGCCTGTTTTCATCGTTACACCTCACCATATACAATTACACTTTATCTTTCTCCAATCCATTCCTATTGCATCCCACATTCCCAGCGTTTCCTTGCAGAGTGCCACATTCTCGTAATTGTATTCATCATTTAAATAGTTTATTACTGAGAGATACATCTCCTTCCTCGTTTCAAACGGGATTTTTCTGCCCCAGTTGGAGCGCTCTCCAAGATACTCTACCCACGATTTATCCGAAGAATTGTTTATTGTACTCTGAAGTCCTCTAAGAGAGCCCAGAGTAATTCTGGATGGTTTAAAAGCGCTCATCAGGTCATCTATAAGGCGCAAATATCCTTCTTTGTAATTCTCAATTGGAACCATGGGGTCTATTCTTATTCTCACCTCATATCCAGCATCAGAGACGGTTTTTGCAGCCTCTATGCGTTCTTTCGGATGGGGGGCAATCTCCCATCTTTCTGCAACGGGATAGGAATTAATAGAAGCGGAGTAAACAATAACATCCTGTGCATCGAATTCGGCCAGCTTAGAGCCAACGATGTGTTTTGTTAGGATCAATAATTTATGTCTATGGCGATTAGTTTCTCTAGAGAGGAAAAGAGGAATTATTTTCTCAAACATGAAATCCGGAAATGCGAAACTGTCCGAAACTTCACCGCTATTGAGTAAAGTAGGTTTCTCTATTCTCTCGAAATATGCCAGCAAAGAGTTTACTATTCTCTTCTCATCTTTCAATCTTGGTGCTATGTGTGTGCCATCATCCAACTTTCTATACGCTGGCCACCTAAAGGTTCCCTGAAGATAACACCACGCACATTTGAATGGACAGCCATTGAAAGGCTTGAATTCCATAAAATGCGGACACCATACATCAGCATCCTTTTTCGGGCTAGGCGTAACATCAAATTTAGTGATTATAGAAGGGTCTATTTTCTTGGTTTTCCTTGTTTTAGTGGGAATAATCTCGGCTGTTGACGAGTGTATGTGAGGGGTGTAACTAGAACCTATACTCACACCAGTGCTTTCTGTTTCCATATCTAGGGTCTTTTGAAGGGCTGCCATCAGAGTCACCACACCTGCTTTAGACGCATATACTAAGTTCCTCTCCTATATAAAGGGAGATGTAAGAGGTAAGTGAAAGTGTAGATAAGGTAAAATCTACTTCTTAACTATCTCAATCATGTTTCCTCCATTTCTCCAAGCCCTTTTATCTCCTCTAGCTGTGTCCATTTAGCTTCCTCCTGAAACCTTTAATACCTCCGTTCTTTCCCTCAATCATGCCCACGATAATTGAGAAGATATTCTCCTCTCACTCAAGGGACAGAGTGGAGGCGGGAGAGATAATCTGGCTGGATCTTGATGTCAGGACTGCCAGGGACTTCGGAGGACCGAATGTGGTGAAGCATCTCAGAGAACACTATGAAGGCGATTACCTTGAAAATCCGGAAAAGACCTATTTTACATTCGACCTGAGCGTGCCCGCTAAGACCATAAAGTATGCGATAAACCAGCAGATATGCAGGAACTTCGCAAAGGAAACAGGCATGAAGGTATTCGATGTGGATGCCGGAATAGGCACCCACGTTCTCATGGAGAAGGGAATAGTAAGGCCGGGAAGCACCGCGGTTGGCACGGATTCGCATTACAACATCCTTGGAGCCATCGGCGCCTTTGGCCAGGGGATGGGGGACAAAGACATCGCATTTGCATTCAAGACAGGAAAGACATGGTTCGAGGTGCCTGAAACGATGAAGATAAACGTTGAAGGCGATTATAAATGGCCTGCAACCGCCAGAGACCTTACCTTTGCAGTTATGGGAGAACTTGGCTCCTCGGGAATGCTGGGGAAGGCCGCGGAATACTACGGAAATGCCATAGAGAACCTCAGCTTGGACGGAAGGGTTACCCTTGCATCTCAGACAACCGAAATGGGCGGCATAATAGCGTTCATACCGCCGAACAGGGAGGTCCTGAATTTCGTTGAAGAGAGGACAGGTGAGTCTGCGAAGGGAGTTTATGCTGACAAGGACGCTCAGTACTCAGAGGAGATAAACATAGATGTGGATGGTCTGGAACCTCTGGTGGCAGCACCTCCGAAACCCACCAATGTAAAACCCGTGTCCGAGCTTGAAGGACTGGAGATAGATTCCGTATTCATCGGCTCATGCACCAACGGAAGGTATGAGGATATGCTGGCCGCTGCCAGAGTCCTGAAAGGAAGGAAGGTGAAGGAAGGCATCAATCTGAGGATAACTCCGGCCACCAAGGAGGTCTGGGTGAGGGTTATAAAGGAAGGTCTGATAGACATATTCCTTGAGGCCGGAGCAGTTGTTCTGACGAATCCGGGATGTGGAGGCTGTGCAGAAGGGATGCCGGGTCTAGTCGGAAAAGATGAGATTGAGCTTTCAACCACAAACAGGAACTACCCGGGAAAGCAGGGTCCTGGGAAGATATATCTGGCAAGTCCTGCGGTGGCCGCTGCCTCGGCCATAAAAGGACATCTCACGACACCTGAGGAGGTGATCCATTGAAGCCCACCGTTCTTAAAGGAAGGATATGGCTCATCACGGACAAGGAAGGAAAGAGGTTCGACGATATAGACACGGACATGATATTCCACAACAAATGGCTTTATATCACGGACATAAATGAGATGGGGAAATATGCATTTGGAAACACGGAAGGCTGGGAGGACTTTCCCGAAAGGGCAAAGCCGGGAGATATTCTGGTCGTCGGAAGGAATTTCGGTGCCGGAAGCTCGCGCCAGCAGGCTGTGGATTGTTTCAGAGCACTTGGAATTCAGGCCATAATCGGAGAATCCTTCGGTGCCATATACAAGAGAAATGTGATAAACTCCGGAATGCCACTGATAGAGGCCCCAGGAATCTTTGAATCAGGGCTTAAAAGCGGAGACATCATCGAGGTGAATCTCGAAACTGGAGAGATCAAGCGAGACGGCGAGGCGATCGTCAGGGCAAAACCCATGTCAAAGGTGCAAATGGATATATATCAGGCAGTAGACCTCTTCGAGTACGGAAAGAACATCTAATGGTCTTATTTTTTCTCTCTTATCTCTTCGTTCATATATCCGAGCATCTTCTTGGGATTGAAAGCATCGAAAAACAGATCGAAATCCTCTTTTCTGAACTCTTTCATGAGAGTGAGAATCGCAATATATACTCCCATGAAAGCAAGGCCGAGAATCCCGAGAGTGTACCATCTAGAGGCCCAGGATGTGTCTATCAAGAGGAAAACCACGGAAGTAAGGATTGCCGAAGATATATGGATAAGAATTCTTTTATCGCTGATTGAACCGGTGAGGCGATATGCTGCCAGCCTCATATTGAACGTGGTTATCAGGAAGGTTATTAGTGTTGCCAGTGCAGCACCCACAGCTCCCAGACCAAGGAGACCTATGCCGAGGATCGAGGTAGGAATGAATATGAAGTTCAGCCCTACATTTATCACGGCGCGCATGACCCCTATTTTTCCAGAGATATCGGTTCTGTTCACCGCTGGAAGCTGATATGCGTATGGAATGTTCATGACGGTGAGAGTGTAAAATACTGTGAGCACCCTTATTACCGGTATGGCGCTCCTCATCGCTTCGCTCAGCATTATGAGGACAATCTTGTCAGTGAAAACAAGTATAAAGAACATGAGCGGGAAAACGACCATTGAGAGATATCTCTCTGCCATTGAAGCTATCTTCCTTATCTCCTCTATGTTTCCTTTTGAATGAAGTCTGGACATGGCAGGATACACCGTTGTACCGATGGCTATCCCTATGGTCGTCATGAGCATGCCTATTCTCTTGGCCGCATAGTAATCCGCAACGTCCAGAGAGCTCCAGAACCACTGAATCATAACAACATCGGTATTTGCCGCTATTATGACTGCCGATGAAGATATCGCTAGAGGCAGGGCAAACTTCATATAAGATTTCAGATAATTTTTGTCCGGCATTTCTACGGGCATTTTTCTGAAAGATAGAGAGCTACCAGGATGGCAACAAGAACGCCTGCTATGTATGCGTTGACCAGAGCTAGGACGCCAAGAGAAAGCACGGCTATTATTATGGTCAGAAGACTTCTTGTGAAGTTGTTTATAAAGATTAGGGTCTGTGATCTGGCAATCTTACGTTTTCCGTTGAACGTCGAGACAAATATGTAAAGAATTGAAAATAGACACCAGTAGATTATTGAAAGATACACAGCCTGTTCATGCATCTTTGTTTCGAATCCGTTTCCCATGATGTCTTTCCAGAAATATATTGAAAATATGACGATGAAGACAAAAACAGCTATAAGAGATATTTTGATACTTATGTATGTGCCGTTGCATTTCCCCAGATTTTTTTCATCCGATATTTTCTTTATATGGGCATTATCGAAGCCAAGATTTGTTATGAAACTGAAAAGACCTACAAAAGATATGGAGAAGGCCACTATTCCTAGCGCTTCCTTGCCCATGTATCTTATGATAAAGAACATTGCGGCATAGCCCACAAGGGCCCCGAGTACATTGTTTACGAACACCAGAGCTGATTGCCGGGATATCAAGTTATCGCCGTGTTATATTTTTCAACTATTTAATCCTGTAAGGTGCATCCGAGAAAGTGCTGTCTATCTTCGGTACATATAACATCTCTTCTTCAAGCTTCTCCAGCCTTTTTATCCTCTCCTTCATGGGAGGATGAGTGGAAAACAGCCCTATAAGGCCGCCCCCTTTGAAAGGGTTCACTATGAAAAGCGATGCGGATGCCGGATTTCCCCGCTCTATAGGCCATCTGAGATTGTGCTCATGAAGTTTTATGAGTGCCCTTTTAAGAGAAGCAGGGTCATTTATTGTCTTGGCACCCACCTCGTCAGCTTTGAATTCTCTCTGGCGTGAAATGGCAAGCTGTATTAGCGTGGCGCCTATTGCTGCACCGACCATTGCGAGTATCGCTATTATGAGCTGCCCTTCATCATTTCTTCTCCTGGAAAACAGAGTGCTCCACCAGAACCATCTGGCTGCAAAAGCTATTGCTCCCGCAACGGTGGCCGCAACCGTCATCACCAGAATGTCCCTGTCTTTTATATGGGCCATCTCATGCGCTATGACTCCTTTCAATTCCTTCTCTGGAAGTAGTTTAAGAATCCCTTCTGTGACCGCAACCACCGCATTTTTCGGATTTCTACCCGTAGCAAAGGCATTAGGCGTTCTGGAAGGCACTATCGCCACCTTGGGTTTGGGAACTCCGGCGGCTTCGGCCACTTCTTTAACTATTCTGTGGATTTTCGGCGCTTCCTTTTCGCTAACGATTTTGGCCTTGTATGACCAGAGAACTATCTTGGAACTGTAGAAATATGCTATCGCATTCATCAAAATTGCAAAACCAAGAAACAATATCATGCTTGTCCAGAAACCAAAGGAGGTAAATGTTCCAAAGAGAACTCCGACCCCCACAAACAGAAGTGTCAGCATCACAAACAGTCCGGCGGTTCTCAATGTGGGATTCATGGTAAATAAGGGAGACCGAGGGGCTTTTAAACTTTGCGGTTTTACTGCTGAGACTGCCAACATAACATTTATAGGATTAAAATCCGTCCCGGAGATGGCGAAGAGCGCCAGGATGGGTACACTATGATAGGGCAATCGGTGGGAATGGTTGGGGGGTGAAAAACTTTTCGTGAGAAGCAGGAAAAAGAACGAGACCGGAACTCTGGTATATGTGGACAGAGGCCCATGGTATCCATGGGCCATGGAAAGATTCGGCTTTCGATGGAAACACGGGACTTTTGGAGAGAGGTCCTATAGAGGGGGATGGTTCAGCGTATTGAAATCCGGAACCAAAAGATTCTGGAACCGATTCCCTGAAAATGCCAGAGTAAGGACTGTGGAATCATGGTCGGAATCCTCCTCTTAACTTGGCAGTCTCGGTGCAGAGAATCCGATGAAGAAAAATGGTATGGTAAAGGAATGGGTTTTACTGTCTTCCCTCGATGAGGGCGTCTACAACCGTAGGGTCCGCAAGTGTGGATGTGTCTCCGAATGCCTTCTTATCGGTTTCTCCAGCCGCTATCTTCCTGAGTATCCTTCTCATTATCTTTCCAGACCTTGTCTTGGGCAGTCCTTCTGTGAACTGTATCTTGTCAGGCGTGGCTATGGGTCCTATCTCTGTTCTCACTAGTTTGATCAGTTCTTTCCTCAGCTCGTCGCTGGCCCCGTATCCCTTCTTCAATATGACATAGGCATATATGCCCCAGCCCTTTATCTCATGTGGGAATCCCACAACCGCGGCCTCGGCCACTGCCGGATGTGAAACGAGCGCGCTCTCTATCTCGGCCGTACCGAGTCTGTGCCCAGAGACGTTTATGACATCGTCTATCCTTCCCGTTATCCAGTAATATCCGTCCTTGTCCCTGTTCGCACCGTCGCCTGTGAAATAATATCCCGGGTACATGGAGAAGTATGTCTCGATGAACCTCTTGTGGTTCTTGTATATGGTTCTGGCCATTCCCGGCCAGGGCCTCTTTATCACGAGAGCGCCTTCAACACCATTGCCCTGT
Source organism: archaeon (assembly GCA_024278375.1). Lineage (GTDB taxonomy): Archaea > Thermoplasmatota > Thermoplasmata > WALJ01 > WALJ01 > WALJ01. The sequence goes on from JAJRTH010000005.1 coordinate 7,316, forward strand.
AGTTCGTTGCCCTTGTCATCCATTATTGCGGGCTCCACGCCAAAGAACGGAAATGTGGCCGAACCGGGTTTTAGCGGCGTCGCTCCAGGGAGCGGAGTTATGAGTATTCCCCCGGTCTCGGTCTGCCACCATGTGTCGACAATCGGGCAGCGCTCCTTTCCAATCATTTTGTAATACCAGAGCCATGCCTCCGGATTTATGGGTGCTCCCACGGAGCCGAGGATTCTGAGGCTCGAGAGATCGTGCTTTTTAACCCATTCATCACCCTCTCTCATGAGAGCTCTTATCGCAGTGGGTGCGGTGTAGAATATGCTTACCTTGTACCTGTCAACTATCTCCCAGAACCTGTCGGGCTCCGGATAGCTGGGTATTCCCTCGAACATTACCGTTGTCGCACCGTTTGCAAGAGGTCCGTATACTATGTATGTATGGCCGGTAACCCAGCCTATATCTGCAGTGCACCAGTATATGTCGTCTTCATGGACATCGAAGATGTATTTATGGGTGAAGGCGGCGTATACCATATATCCTCCTGTGGTATGCAGAACTCCCTTGGGCTTTCCGGTTGAACCGGAGGTGTAAAGGATGAAAAGCGGATCTTCCGCATCCATCTCTTCATAGGGAGAATCGGTGCTTTCACCGGCCACTATGTCATGGTACCAGACATCTCTTCCTTCCTTCATCTCGATTTCCATGCCCGTGCGCTTAACCACAATTACCTTTTCAACATAATCAAGACCTTCCACGGCCTTATCGGCATTGACCTTGAGAGGTATCTTCTTCTTGCCCCTGAAACTGCCGTCGGAAGTTATGAGTATCTTGGCCTCGGCATCAACTATCCTGTCCCTGAGGGCATCGGCGCTGAATCCTCCGAATACAACGGAATGTATTGCGCCTATCCTCGCGCATGCGAGAAGCGATACGGCAAGCTCGGGAATCATGGGCAGATATATGGATACTCTGTCCCCTTTCTTCACTCCAAGCTTTCTCAGGGCATTTGCAAACTTCGCAACTTCATCGTAAAGTTCCCTATAGGTGAACTTCTTTTCCTCACCGGGCTCATTTCCGACCCATATCAGAGCGGTCTTGTCCCCTTTATTCTTCAGATGTCGGTCCAGGCAATTGTAAGCGGCATTCGTCTTTCCGCCCATGAACCACTGTATTTTCCCTTCCTTGAAGTCATAGTCCAGGACCCTATCCCATTTCTTGAACCAATCGATTATCTCTGCCTGCTCCGCCCAGAATCCTTCGGGGTCATCTAGGGAGCGCCCGTACATCTCTCTGTACTCGTCCATGCTCTTTATGTACGCTTTTTTCGACATTTCCTCGGGCGGATTGAATATGAGTTCCTCTACATTTTCGGACATGTTAATCCTCCGTTTTTACTTTTGACGATTTCGCCCCCTGTGTATGAAAAGGGGCAAAGTGGGGAAAGAGACCGCATATATAACAGTTTTTCCTTACTTTGATATCGTCTTAATGTAAAAAGAATATCATTTATAAATGAATTCGGATTATCTCAGAGTAAAAATTGAAGATAGTCTTTTATAGGAGAATGTATGAAAAAGATTCGTGGAGATCTACGAGCAGCTATATACAATAACAGAGGAAGAAATTCCTGAGTTCGGAGGGCATGTCCTGGACAAGCAGTTGAGCATGCTTGCCATACCCAAAAACCGGATAAGGATGGACGACCTCCCTGCCATAACCAGGGCAATATCGGATGCCGCAGCCATGTTCGGCGAGAAGAAGGCCAGAAAGGTAAGGAAGAGGATAATGGAAGAGGTTGCATCCAGGAAGGATGTGATGCGGAGCCAGTATGACGAACAGTCCAAGATGGAAGCTCTTCTGGACATGGGGGAGAGCGCAATTCTATCCGGCGATTTCGAGGAGGCTCTCGGTGATTTTCGAGAGGCACGGAAGATTGCCATGGAGAACGGATTCGACAATAAAGTGGCGGAGATAGACAACAGGATGGCCACGATACTGGCCAGATTGAAGAAGACTGACGAGGCATTGACTCTACTCGAAGAAGCCGAGAACATTTCGAAAAAGACACACACCCAGCACGAACTTGCGGAAACCATGTACGCATACGGTTCGGTTTACTGGTGGTCCGGGGAACCGGAGAAATCCCTGAAATATTTCGAGAAATCCCTGGATATCGCCAAAAAACTGAAAGACGAGAGACTTATCGGATATTCCTGCATGGGAATCGCCAACGCATACAGCGAGATGGGAGAACTGGAGAAGGACATAGAGTACTCGGAAAAGGCCCTGCTGCACTTCAAAAGGGCCGGATTGGAGAGGGAGATCGCCAAGATGTATGTTAACCTGGGGGTGCCGTACGAGGAGATGGGAGATCTGCATAAGGCGGAAAGCTATTATCTGATGGGCTTGCAGGAATCCAGGAGGATAGGTCATCTGTTGATGGAGGCATGGGCGCTCTCCAACCTCTCGGGGCTTTATGAAGACCCTCTGGATATGCAGACTGCCGAGGGGTATGCCAGAAGCGCTCTGGAGATCTTCGAGATGATAGAGGATGAACTGGGCATGTCTATAGCGCATATGAATCTGGGAAGAATTTACTGGATAATGGGTGACTGGGAGAGGGCAGGAAAAGAGTATCTGCAGGCCATAGAGATGAAAGAAAGGATAGACAGCAGGTTCGGCATAGCCGATGCTTACGAGGAGTACGGCAGGTTCCTTTTGAAAACAGGTGATGAGAGCGGTAAGGAGTATCTCGAAAAGGCAGCCAGGATATTCAGAGATATCGGCAACATACGCAGGGCGATGTTCTGCGAGGAACTCATGTCCGGGACGTCTGTCGAGTGAGCCCTCTGAGCCTCATAAACGCTTTTATCTTCTCTTTTTTGCCTATTTTTGCCATGTTGAGGGCGGTCTCCATGAAATCCGTCGCTTCATCCATGGCCTTTCTGTTTACGGGATGAGGGACACCGTCCTTTCCACCGACGGCAAAGGAGTACCTTACAGGGTCCTTCCACGAAGGGCTCTCACCGTATATTAGTTCCGATACAAGAGCCAGGGCTCTAACGGTCGCCGGCCCTATCCCTCGGACACCGACGAGTTCTTCATAGTCCTTCGGTTGGAACTCATAGGCCATTCGGAGAGCCCTCCAGTCGATTCTTTTAGGCATATTTAGGACCTCTGTCATCCTTACCGGCTCTTTGAAGTTGAACAGAGTTCTCTGGAAGGATATGGCAGACATATCGTTCCTCAGATGTTCGATGCCGTCATTTACAAGGCCCACCGATATCTCTCTGGCCTTCTCGCTTTCATCTGCCGTCATATCAAGAGCACTCTTCACCCTAATACCCTCTATCTTACTGTGCGGCTCCTCTGTGAATTTTCTGATACGCTTTCCTAACCAATGATATCTGCGTGCATATCCTTTTTCTTCCCATATCCCCTGCTGTATCGCTGCCCAGTGTCCATTCTTGTCCACGATCATTGTGTGATGGTATATCTGATGGTTATCCTGGACAAGAGCGCTGTCAACCTTCGCTGTCATCCTGCTGGCTTTTATCAGAAAATCTATCTGAATGTCATCCAGGTCGAGGGCTCTCCCTATGGTTCTGAGTTCATAGGGTGTGTTCCTGGACGTTCTTCCCTTTCCTCCAGCGACCATTATGCCCAGAGACCTTTCTTTAAGGGCTTCTTTGAGTGCGCCCATACCGACAGTGGTGGCACCCGAGGAATGCCAGTCGAAACCGATGGCACAGGAGAAAGACTGGAACCAGTATGGGTCGGAAATTCTTCTCAACATCTCTTTCGTGCCATACTCCTCTACGATGGCCTCAGCTATGGCCCCTGACATTCTGACCATTCTCTGAAAAAGCCATCGCGGTGTGGTTCCGCCATGGAGCGGCAGATTGGCGATTCCGGTGTGCATGTTGGCAATTCAGCGAACAGATATTTAAGCATAAAAAGGAGATAAGTGAAAGTGGTAAAGGAGAAAAAGGTTTTGTTCAGTTTTCCGGCGGATTGCCAGGATTTTCCTGAGTTTCCGGTTGCGGGATGCTGTCCTGCCGGTACTGTATGTTTTCCGGTTGCGGATATCCGGCGTTCCCCTGCGGCTGCTCGGGCCTTTTTTTCTTCATGAGCAGCAGTATGACTATTCCCAGGGCCACCAGAACAAGCAGACCGAGGAACATTAGAGTCCCCGAATCTGAAGAGCCAGCGGCGATTTCGGCGCTCTTCGGTGTGGCAGTGGCCTCGTTGCTCGGGTCGCTCTCTCCGATATTGTTGACGGCCGTTACATAGTAATAATAGGTATATCCGTTGTCCACGGTTGTATCGCGGTATGAGGTGAGAGAACCGCTGACAATTTTCAGTAGAGCCTCATCGCCTACAGAGGTTCCTCGGTATACTCTGTATTCCGTTATCTGCGAGCCACCGTCATCCAGTGGAACTTCCCAGGATAGATCCACATATGCATCACCCGCTTCGGCCGTAAGATTTATCGGAGGGGAAGGTCGGGTGCTGGTAGGAGGTGCCGCATAGACCTCGTTGCTGGGGTCGCTCTCTCCGCCGGAGTTGATGGCCGTAACGTAGTAGTAGTTTATGGCTCCAACAAGAGGGGCCGTATCGTTGAAATAAAGCTTGCTGGCTTTAACATAAGTGTAGTAGCTCTCCTCTCCGGAGGCATCTCCTCTGTATATCTTGTATGAGGTTATGGTAGTACCGCCGTTGTCCGCCGGAACATCCCAGGTTATGTTTATGTAGTTCGATCCGTAGGAAACGACCCTTAAGTTTCTGGGCGGTGAGGGGGGTCTTTCGTTCCCTATGGCATAGAGATAGTAGTCATACGAACCCACATATATCGTCCCGTCCGCACCTATTGCAGGAGAGGATCTTATGTCATTGCCGGTGGAGTACCTCCATCTTAGAGTCCCATCTGGATTAAGGGCATAGAGTCTCCCGTCATTGGATCCGAAGTATATTGTCCCGTCCGCACCTATTGCAGGAGAGGAGTATATGCTACTGCCGGTGTCATAGCTCCATTTCAGTGTTCCGTCAGGATTTATGGCATACATCACTCCGTCACTACTTCCGAAGTATATCGTCCCGTCAGAGCCTATGGCGGGTGAAGATGCCAGAATATCGAAGGAGAGCCTGTATTCCCATTTGAAACTACCGTCGGGATTCACGGCGAAAAGGGTATCGAAGGAACCCACATATATCGTCCCGTCAGAGCCTATTGCGGGCGAGCCCTGAACACTGTTTCCCGTGTCGTATTCCCATTTCTGTGTCCCATCCGGATTTATTGCATAGAGGGAGTAGTATGAGCATATGTATATCGTCCCGTCAGAGCCTATTGCGGGCGAGCCCTGAACACTGTTTCCCGTGTCGTATTCCCATTTCTGCGTTCCATCAGGGTTTATAGCATAAAGGGAACCATCGTTCGAACCCACATATATCGTCCCGTCAGTACCTATGGCAGGCGACGACCTGATGACACCGAACGTAGTGAATCTCCATCTCCGTGTCCCATCGGGATTTAAAGCATACAGATAGTGGTCGTCGGAACCCACATATATCGTCCCGTCAGTACCTATAGCGGGCGAGGAATCTATCATGTCACCGGCACGAAATCTCCATTTCAGTTTTCCCTCGGAATTTACAGCATAGAGAAAATAGTCTTCGGAACCCACATATATCGTCCCGTCAGTACCTATAGCGGGAGACGAATAGACCCGATAGTTCGTACGATATCTCCACAGCAGTTCCCCAAGATTGTTGCTTGTGTCATGCTGGCTCAGACCGGTATGCTCCACGTTCCCACGGAACATCGGCCAGGGCGAGTCGGCGACTCCGGCTGCCGAGACATTCTCGGATACTGTTGCCAGGAAGCCGCTACCAAGGATAATCATTGCAATGAGCAATGCAAATGCCATTTTTTTCATTTCTTCACCTCATATATATCAGTCTGTGAGGAATACAGAAATCTTCGGATTTAAGTTTTTTGGTACAATAATCTAAAAATCCATATATGGCACACTTTCACTGACCCTCCGGAATCGCTTAAATACATCATGGGAATGGCAATGCGTGGACATCGATTTGCAGATATCTGAGATAATCGAGGAACTGTACTCGGCATCGAAAGAAGCATGGCTTTGGTCCGAAAGAATAGAGATGGATGATCTGGATTTCCAGGGATTCGAACCTATCAAAGGGTGCAGAATGGCTGCTGTGGACGGAAGTTCGGGTATTGCCGAACCATCGGGCGGCCTTTATATGGGTCTTATACGGGCAGGGTATGTCATATACGGTGAAGAAAGGGAGAAAAAGGTCATATCTCCGATAGATGTTTTCAGGATGGGTTTCGACAATTCAAGGGAGATATACGAAAGCAGATACGAGGATATTTTCGGGGAGGAGGCACCGACAATAGTTGAGGCCGAACCGAAGTATATGTTGCAGAGAGTGCGTACGCTGGAAGAATACAGATACATATCCAGGGCGCTCGAGGAACTGGAAGATGGAGACATCCTTCTTGTCGACGGTGCGCTCCGGGGTGACCTGCACACCCCCGAAATAGCGATAAAGACCCTTTCGGAAAGAGCGCAGGACAGAAGGGTTTCGGTCGTAGGAATAAGCAAAAATTCGGGGCTGGTCGTGGGCGTACTGCCCATGGTTCCGATGATAGACTCCGAAGCGGAGCGCAGTGGTTTACCGAGGTGGTTCGTGAGGATAGGCGGACCGGGCTCTACCGGAAAGGAAGATATTTATGTCGTCAGGTACAGCCCTCTGGGAGAGAACGCTTTCAGAACCGACGTTATAAGCCTCGAAAAGGTTGAAAACGTCCTCGGGAAGATAGCAGGATACTGCGATGACGTGGCCTATCTTGGGTACCCTTATCCTCTTGCGGACATCCACAATGAAGTCATAATCCGGCGGGGAACGGTGGAGGACATATCCTGGAAATTCAAACTAGGTGCAATGAATAAAGGAATGAATTATCCTGAGAACTTTCACAGAAAACTGGACGGAGGTGTTTAAATGAGCGGAATAGTGATGGACGGAGAGGTCACCGAACTTGTCTTGAGGGTCCCTTATGACAGAGATGTTCATCTGGGCGAGATGCTCGTTCTGGAAGACAAGGTCTTCGAAAACAGGAGATATCTCCTGAGGGTGACTGGAATAGGCTATGGATATGAGGCTGCCGAGGCGGACTGGGCCGAAAGGGCGGCTGGCTCAATACTCCTGATGGAGGGAAAGGAAGAGTACAGGATGTATCACAGGGAACGCAGACTCTACAAATCCGTAAGATGTGCTCCCATGCTAGCTATGGACGGAGATAGAATAAAGGGCGTCAAATCCCTTCCTTCGCATTTTTCATCGGTCAGGGAGGTACGGGAGGAGGACTATGAGGCATTGAGGGAAGAGCTCGGCGACATTCCGGTCGGAAGGCTCAGAAGCGGGGAAAGGGTCCTGGAGATAGAAGCCGGAATACACGGTAAAAGTTTCGCGTACCACATTGGAATATTCGCAACCACAGGCATGGGAAAGAGCAACCTGATGAGGGTTCTTGCAGCCTCAACCATGAAGAACAGGAGATATGCCATGCTAATATTCGACCCGCATGGGGAGTATTACCACGGACCGCAGGTAGGAAAGAAGGGTCTGAAGCACCTGAGGTCCAGCAGGCTGAGGGTTTACACATCGAGAGAGGAGGCAGAGATAGGCAGGTTGAAGATATCCTACACCGAGATATACACCTCGGACATGGCCTCCATATACAGCCTGAGTGAGGCACAGAGAGAGGCGCTGTTCGCATTCTCTGCCAGATACCGGGAAAACTGGCTAATGGAAGTACATAACAAGAATCTGGATGGGCTGGCCGAAGAGTTTCCGAACATACATGAGAACACCCTGAGGGTTCTGAAAAGAAGGGTTGAAAGCATAATGAAGATGCCCGTCATAAGCAGAGACCCCGGGTTCTCTGTCAACAACCAGATAATAAGTGAGCTCATGGACCGGAAGGTGGTGCTTGTGGACACATCGGGTCTTGCAGAGGAGGAGGAGCTGCTGATAAGCTCAGCCATAGCAAGAAAGGTCTTCACCATATGGAAAACGAAATTCACCTCAGACATGGAGGAATTCCAGCGCATGCCTCCGGTGCTCATAACACTGGAAGAGGCTCAGAGAGTCCTTTCAGAGGCAAAGGGAGGAATGTTCCCCAGAATTGCCAGAGAGGGCAGGAAGTTCAAGGTGGGTCTCTGTGCGATATCCCAGCAACCCAAACTGATACATCCTCACATACTGACACAGCTAAACACCTTATTCATAATGGGGCTCTCGGATGAAGGGGACAGGGAAAAGCTTGGGAGCGCCTCCAAGCAGGACCTCGCACCCCTGAGGAATGAGATAAAATCCCTGAATATCGGGGAGGCGATAATAACATCGCCGTTCGCGCCGTTCCCGATACCGGTAAGAATATACGACTTCGACGAATATGCGGGAACTTACTCAGAAGAGAGTGGAAGATCTACCAAAAACATGGAAATCAGGCATGATGAAGACTTCGTCTAAACCCGAACGAGACTGCCAACATAACATTTATAAGATTAAAACCCGTCCTAACTGATAATAAGCAGAACGTCAGGACGGGGTGCATGCTCTATGCTCGAACAACTGGTAAAATGGTTAAGGAGTAAAAAAGTTTTCGTCAGGGCA
>JAJRTH010000076.1 GCA_024278375.1 archaeon
CTTATATGGCCGGCCGAAATCACTGTTGTTTCCGTGATTCTTTATCTGTATTTAACAGGACCTAGCTTTTTTGATCTAATAGATATCTGTTTTTATACTTCAGCCATAGCTATATATCTGATTTTAGTTTTTATTTTAAAAATCACGGGCAACTGGCAAAATCCAAAAATAATAAAGCTGAAAGATAACACGATAATAACTGAAGAAAAGTTTTCGAACGGAAAAATTGAGCGGTATGAAATACCTCTCGATGGAATATACAGAATAACGATAAAGAGAAGAGAAACACTTATTGAGTACAGAACACCGGATGGTGCAGAGTTTATCTGGCGTTTGATGAGACCTGGGTATGCCAGAGAAGACAGGGAAAAATTGAAAGACGTACTGAGTGAGATTCTTAAAAGAATAAATAGAGAAGAGATCGAAATTATCCAAAACAGATAGGATAATAAAACACATATACCTGTTTGTGGTTGGAGGAAAATCATGAAACTCTATCCTAATAACTTTGAAATGCTCTCTTTCGCCCAACCCACCAACCCGGAGCAATCCATCGATTTCTCCTCCTTCACTTTCTCCTACACAACCACCTCTTCCTCAGACTCCACCATCGAAGCGGGAATGAACAAACACCATAATAGTCTCATCTCAGATATTCACGAACTCGTGGTTTTATCAGCATGATATTTAGGAAAAGAATGAAGATACAAACTGGAAGGAGCTTAACTTCTACTCGGAAGATGATTCCAGAGCGAGTACCCTCAAGGATGTTTCCGAAATCCCTAAAAATTAAAGAAACCTTCATTTTAGGCTCTCAATCCACACCCGTTATAATCCCACACCTGCAATCTTATATCCGCATTCCGGACATCTTCCATCTTTTATCCTGTAATCTGTTATAGAAAATCCCTGCCTCTCTATCAGTAGAGCGCCGCAATTCGGACAGTATGTGTTCTCCTTATCCGTGAGCATGTTTCCCAGATAAACATATTTCAGCCCCTCTTCCCTGGCAACATCATAGGCCATGTTCATTGTCCTGTAAGGTGTTGGAGGAACACCCTTCATCTTGTAATCCGGATGAAACCTGGAGAAATGCACAGGGGTTTCTGTCCCTACCTCCTCAGACACCCATCTTGAGAATCTCCTTATCTCATCCCGACTGTCGTTGTGCTCCGGTATTATCAGATATGTGAGCTCTACATGGTATCCCAGCTCCTTTGCTATGAGAACATGCTCGAGAACAGGCTGTAGCTTCGCACCGACTATCTTCCGGTAGAATTCCTCGGTGAAGGCCTTCACATCTATGTTCATGGCATCCACATATCTCCTGAGCTCCCTCATGGGTTCCTCTTCCATGTATCCGTTTGTTACATATACCGAGTACATGCCCTTTTCCTTCACAAGTTTCGAGCCCTCATAGGTATATTCGTACCATATTGCGGGTTCGTTGTATGTCCACGCCACACCGCGGCATCCGTACCTTCTGGCAAGTCCGGGTATCCTGTCAACCGCTAGTCTTTTCAGATACGGAAAGGAAAGGTCTGCCTGGCTTATGTCCCAGTTCTGGCAGTGGAGACAACGGAAATTGCAGCCAACACCACCGAAGGAAAGCACCGGCGTTCCTGGATAAAAGTGAAAGAGAGGCTTTTTCTCTATGGGGTCCACAGCTATTGCGGCTGGTTTTTCGTAGGAGAGCGCATACAGTTTGTTATCTCTGTTCTGTCTGACCCCACATATGCCTGTCTTTCCCTCGGGTATCGGGCATCTGTGAGAGCACAGCTCACACCGGACCATCCCTTCGAACGGTTCCCAGAACATTGCCTGTTTCAGGGCATCACCTTCGCAGAGATAGGATGGTTAGATTTTAAGCTTATCAGTGGGAGCAAAGGATCTTCCCAAACCTTATAGTCTCCCTGTTATTGCCCCTTCCAATGCCTGTATTCTGTCCTCGATGCGGAACACTGATGATAAAGGTGAACGGAAAACTGAAATGCTCGCGCTGCGGATACAGAGAAGAGGATGCCGGCAAAGGTATGGAGGAGAGCACTGTTGAGAACAGAGATGGTATGTTCCCGTTTTCCGAGGTGAGAGACGGACAGAGGGAGTTCCTCGAGGACTGCAGAGAGGCAGTGAAAAACGGAAAGCACCTGATAGCCCATGCACCCACAGGAATAGGGAAGACCGCTGCTGCACTGACAGCAGCGATGGAGGATTCCATAGAGAACGACAGGGTGACCTTCTTCCTGACCTCCAAGAGGTCCCAGCACAGGATTGCGGTGGAAACGGTTAAGAAAATGGACGACAGAAGGATAAGGCTGGTCGATGTTATTTCAAAGCAGGAGATGTGCCCGCGCGAGGAATCCAAGATGCCTTATCCGGTTTTTTCGAAGATATGCGAGGAGATGGTCAAAACAGGGAAATGCGAGCATTACAGGAGAAACAACGATGAAGTCGTGAGCGAAATAATTTCGGAACCCATGCATGTGGAGGAACTTGTGGAACTCTCGAAAAGATATGGCGTATGCCCTTATAAAGTGGCGCTGACCGCCTCCGCCCATGCGAATGCGGTTGTCTGCGATTACACGATAATATTTACCGATTTGAGCGAAAAGTTTTTCACGAGAATGAAGCGCTCCCTGGATGATATAAACATAATAGTCGATGAAGCGCACAATCTGCCCGAAAGGCTCAGGATGGACCTCAGGAGCTTTCTCAGCATAAAGACACTTCAGGAGGCTAGAAAAGCCGTGGGAGAGGACGGCCTCATGGCGGGAATAATAAGGAGAATCGAAAACGGGCTGGAATAAAGGCTCTCGGAAATCGGAGAGGTGGAAGCGGAGGTCTCAAAGGAGTTCTTCACGGATGTACTGGAAAATGTGATAAAAGGCTCTCTGGAACCGATAAGCATGGAGGATTTCAGAAAAAGGCTCTCAGACATGGGAACAAGGGATGCATTGGAGGGAGCCGAACCCGTGACTCTTTACCTTTCTCAGTTCATCGATGTCTGGACATCCGAGAACACATCCCAGGTCTATGTCGCGAACGGAGGCGAGAAGTGGATAAAGTGTGCTCTTCTCGACCCGTCCGTGATGTCCGCGCCCATATTTCAGGGCGTGCACTCGGCAATCCTCATGAGCGGGACCCTGCATCCCGGCGAGATGTACGCCGACATCCTCGGCATACCGGATCCGACAATAAAGGTCTATCAATCCCCATATCCGAGGGAGAACAAGAAGGTGGTCACCACCGAATTTCTCACGACGCTCTATTCGAAGAGAAGCGGACGCATGTATCAGGCATATGCCAACCAGATAGTGGAGATAGCAAGAAACTGCCCCGGAAACATTGCCGCCTTTTTCCCTTCCTATACCATCATGGAGAAGATAGCGGACAGGATCTCGCTCATGGAGCATCCGAAAGAGGTCATAGTCGAGAACAGGAGCATGGGAAAAAGAGAGAGGGAGGAGATACTGGACGAGCTCAGAAGGCTCAGGAATATGAGAGGAGCCCTGTTCCTCGCGGTTCAGGGCGGCTCGTTTTCGGAGGGCGTGGATTACTACGACAATCTGCTTTCCGTAATAGTTGTGGCCGGCCTGTCTGTCCCCCCTCCCAATGCGGAAACCGAGGCATTGAAAAGATATTACGACGAAAAGTTCGGTGACAGGAAGGGATGGGAGTATGTGTTCATATCTCCCGCGATAAACAAGGCCATGCAGGCTGCGGGAAGGGCGATAAGGGACAGAAAGGACAGAGCGCTCATCTTTCTAATGGACGAACGCTTCATGCAGGAGAGATACAGGAAATTTCTGCCTGCAGACATGATTCCGGAGAGGGTTGAGAGCATAAGCAGTATTTGCACTGAGTTCTTTCGTCTACAAAAAAAGAGAGAGAAGAGGAGGATTTTATAGTGATGTGCCCAAGTAAAGTATCCAGATATATCCGATAAGCATCAGTGTCAGGCTCAATGAGGTTTTGAGGATGCTTTCGCTCCCTATACCCACAGGAAGCGCGACTCTGGCAAAAGGTTTTTTCAGTCCTACCCTCATTTCCTTCCACTGACTCCACATCTTTCCGTGTCTCGGCCGAGGGATGCGAAAATCTTCCAGCGACATCTCGTACTGATAGACAACTGCGATCACAAAGATGAGAACGCCGAGAACTGCGAACTTAGATGCCTCCGAGACTCCGTAGTAGGGAAGGGCATATGTCTGCGTGCTTAATGGATAGAGGAAACTGATTTTTCCACCTTCCAGGAGGTCGAGAGAAAGGCTGAAAATAAGGATTGCAAAGGATATGGCTCCCATTCTTTTCGCTTTGTCAGAATTCTTGAGATAGCCGTATGCCAGAACAGAGCCGGATATCAAATAGATGAAAATAAGGCTGTGAAATGCCTTCATTCCTTCGAAATAGAGGGGAAGGAGGTGATCGGCGTCCATGAGCATGGGAAGCAGTGAGAGCGCAAGTATCTCCATCTTCCTCTCGCGAATGCATAGCATCCAAGCTATTACAACTGCGAAAAGTGTGTGCATGACAACATCAGATATCCCCTCGACACCGTTCATTTCGATCGCCTCCCGTTTATAACTTTTCTCTCACACTATATAAACCTTTCTTTCTCAGGTAACAATGGAATGCAGAATACCCTTAAAAAATAGCGATTTTCTCTTCAGGGGACTGCCAACATAACATTTATAAGATTAAAACCCGTCCTAGATATAGCAAAAAGCGCTAGGACGGGTGCCCTATGATAGAGCAATTGGTTGAATGGTTAAGGAGTAAAAAAGTTTTCGTCAGGGCAA
>JAJRTH010000077.1 GCA_024278375.1 archaeon
CATCCACCTTTCGGTGATAGCCTGAAACTCTACATAAAGATATACTTCAACAGCGAATCGATTTCTCCTCTTGAGATAATAAAGTCGATAAAGGAGATGGGTTTCGAGCCCGTAGTGGGGTATTACGATTTCGTAAAAGATTTCGAGACTCCCGAAGAATACGGTGTTCTCGTGGAAAGTCTTCATGAAAATCTTCAAGGAACAGGCACCTATTACAGGCTGAGTACAAGACCGTCCTGAAAGCTCAATCCCACATGTATATGGTCGAGAGAGAATCCCTGTATATTGCATAGGAAGAGAGGAATGGGTCCTCATCGACCTTTTCCGATGGCTTTCCACTGCCGAATGCTGCTCCGCTCTTCATTTTTTCCGTTATGAACACGTAGTCAGGGTGATAGGAAGAGTTGCCGGGGTCTGCGAAGAAATTTCCCGCATCTTCCCAGCTGACCTCGTCCTTGCCCATGGCAAATATGTCTGTGCTTAGACGGTGATCAGTTGCTATGAGCCCCTCAAGTCGGGTGGCCGCTAGGACCGAAGGAATTTCATCCAAGTCCGTGGATTCGGAGAATCCCCCAACATACTGTGGAGGAGGATAAACAACAAATACGTTCAGGAGGAGCAGAAGCACCAGGATTGCGGATATTCCCCTGCCTCTGCCATTATTGACTTTCAGCAGATATGTCGTCGCTCCGAATAGCAGGGCCATAGGAATCATGAGGAATTCTAGGTGGCGGTATGGTATGAGCAGATGTGCATTAACGAAGTATCCTGCCATAGAGGATAGGGTGAGCGCTATGAGCCACCCCCATATCTCCACACCTCTCCTGGAAGACCTTACGAGAGATATTCCGCAAAAAGAGAAGATTATCAGTGCAAGAAATGGAAGATAGAACACAACGGCCTCAGGACTGAGGGTGCTATTAAGACCTGGTATGCCGACTCCCACGGAAAGGCAGAGAACGAGGATGACGATCAGAGATATCAGAGCCGGGATGCGTGGAGATATTTTAAGAGAGAGCCCGCCATTCAACAGCCTCTTTCCCCCGAGCACTTTACCTAGGACATATAGGGAAAATATAGCGAAGTACGAGAGAAAGACCACCAGACCCGGATTTACTCCCGAACTTATGAGGACTCCTCTTCTGAATCCCTCTCCTACGAACATCCAGTATAACAGAAGTACCGTGGAATATATCGCTAGGAATGCCCACCTTTCCTTCCATTCTTCTTCCCTGAAAATCCTCATCAGAACCGAACCTCCCAAGAAAAGCAGGAGCATATATCCGGATAGAGGATGCGAAACAAGCATTGCGGCGGAGGTCAAAAGGGCAAGGACGCGGGTCTTTTTTCCGCCTTTCCACAGTATCAGAAGTGTTAGTATGAGCATTGCATGACCAAGGGATTCGGGTGCGGGAAGAGAGGTGTGATAGGCATAGGGTGCGGCGACAGATATAAAGCCAGAAGCCATTATCCCCGCCTCTTCTCCCATTATCTTTGAGACCATGAGGAAGATCGAGATGGGGGCGAGGATTGAAAAAATTATGACCGTACCTAGAGAGGCAAGGGCATAGAGTGAAGAAAGCGATGAGAAGGCTGAGGAAAGCACGAAATAACCCTGAAAATATGGATATGCTACGGTCCAGCCGTTGTATTCACTTGAGATTGTCCCTGTTCTAAGTATGTTCTCAGTCATCCTAAGATATTCTCCCTCGTCCATCCCCCAGAAGATATGCTGGAAAAAGGGGAGTGCTCTCAGGAACACGGTCAGGGAGATTATGGCGATAAGGGCGAACAGCGTGCCTCTCTTCACAGCGGCATATAGGGGACAGAGTAATTAAATTTTGTATCGGGTGTAGAGTACACTTATTTTTCGCCTATTTGAACTCATCGCCAATCCCTCCTTTTTCAGTTTTCTCTGAAATTGAGAAAAAGAGCCCTAACAGGGACTCTTCAGGAGCTTCTCCTATTTCGAGCCGGGGAGCACTATGCATTCTGTTGTTGTATCATGAAACGAATTCGTGGATATCGTTGAATCTCCATCTGTGTCTATCGTATTCCAGCCAGGTAAAGAGGGAGAAATAATTTCCGTCCCTACAACAGAGCAAATTCTCGGAAATCTTTAAATCCCATTTCTTTTTGCGTATGTTGCTCTAGTGAACAATATCCGACTCCATTCTGGAGTCCAAGTCGCAGGATTACAATGTAATTCTGCTCCCAGCACCTCTTCGGAGAAGAGGCTTGCTCGAAAATCCCTAGGGATTTTCCTCTTGCCACCGTAGCTTAGCCCGGTTGAGCGGCTGACTCGTAATCAGCAGGTCGAGGGTTCGAATCCCTCCGGTGGCTCTATTCTCATATGTAATGACATACCTATGAAAGAAGGCAGTCTGCCTTATGGAGTAAACCCGGAGCTATCCTTCTCTTCCCTTTCAGCATTTCCTCCATTTGATTTTCATCCATCTTGGAAAACTCCCCGTGAGGGCAAAAACCCGCATTGTTGACCGATATGTCAGGGCGTTTTTTCTTATGAGCCCCCGTACTTCGGCAATCCCTGCTCAGATTCGTCACATAGTATTCCGCTCCGAGCTTCTCGGTTGACTTTCTCAGCATGTTTTCCTCTCTGGCCACCAGAAGGAGATCATATCCTCTGTGGTTAAGCTCTCTCGCTATGCGGTAACAAGATCTCTGCTGCCTCCTGTGACCATCGCAAGCATAGGTGCTAATGTGCCGGGTATCTAAAAGTTTTGAACTCACCCGTACATAGGCGGGAGGGGCTTTGGCGGAACGCTTCTTTTCTCTGCCGCTTCTTTCTGCTGCTGGACCCTCTTTATGCTCTCCTCTATTATCTCCGCTTCGGCATAAAGCGGTTTGGTATCTATGCCTATCTGTAGTATGGCCTTGTCCATGGCCTCTATGACCCTGGCGGCGGCTCTTGCATCCGGGAACATCTGATGCGCCTCCGAAAGGAACGATATGACATTGAAGTTCCTTTTCTTCCCCTCGTTCAATAACACCCCGGCGACACCTGTGATTACGCCCTCGTCAAAGGGTTTTATGTCCTCATAAGGTTCGAAATAAAGACGCGCTGGTATGGTGCTCCCCACCGCATAAGCATTTACCGCCTCCTCTCCTTTCCTGTGCACTTCTCCGTCCACAGCCAGACCTTCCGGAGATATTACAAGTGAAGCTCTCTGTTTCTGTGCCCAATCGAGGATTGAGACCGCTATTGGTTTTATCAGGTTGGAAGGGGGCTGGAACTCGGAGACAAAAACCGCTATCTTGGTGGCCTTTTCATCCTTACCGATCTTTCCTCCGTATATCCTCACGGGATTGTTGGGTTCCTTGTTTCTTATAAGGGAAACCGTTGGAAAATGGGGAGAATCGACTATGCCTATCTGCTCCAGGTTCATCATACTGACAAGATAATTCGCAACTATCGAACTCACGAGGCCCACACTGGGAAAACCGTCAACTATTATCCCATTCCTTATATCTATTCCTTTCAGTTCGTGTATCTCTACCACACCGTTCTCTCTTTCCATAGGATGGATATTCCGCTGCTCGTATTTAAGATTTGGGTATTTCAGTAGCAAAAAACTTTAAGCATGGGGCATATCCGGCTGAAAAGGTGATATTATGTCAGAAGAACACAAGCCAACGGTTGAAGAACTGCTTGAAAAGGCGAAATGGCCGAACAAAGTAGCGCCCGGAAGGCACAAATTCTACGGCGGAAAGGTCGAGACCCTGCCGAAATGCTCAATAAGAACGTTCGATGATTTTGGAATCTGGTACACTCCAGGTGTGGCAGCACCGTGCAGGGAGATACACAAGGACCCGGAAAAGGCCTTCGACTATACAAACAAGGGAAACTTCGTCGCGGTCGTGAGTGATGGTACGAGGGTTCTCGGGCTCGGAGATATCGGTCCGCTAGCAGGTCTTCCGGTTATGGAGGGTAAGGCCATACTGTTCAAATATCTCGGGGGTGTGGATGCGTTTCCGGTCATGATAGATACGAAGGACCCGGATAAGTTCATAGAGACCGTGAAACTCATAGAGCCAACCTTCGGCGGGATAAATCTGGAAGACATAGCGAATCCAAAGTGTTTCTACATCCTCGACAGGCTGAGAAAGGAGATGGACATTCCCGTGTGGCACGATGACCAGCAGGGAACGGCCTCGGTCCAGCTTGCTGGAACCATCAATGCACTCAAATTGGTGGGAAAGAAGATGACGGAAGCCAAGATGGCGATAATAGGAGCGGGTGCGGCGAACATAGCCTTCGTCAGGATCCTCATCGCCGCAGGTGTTCCTCCTAATAATATAGTCATAGTTGACAGCAAAGAAACCCTTCATCCGGGAAGGAAAGACTTGGAAGAGAAGAAGGATGAGAACCCCTACAAGTGGAAATATGCTCTTGAAACCAACGGAGAGGGAATAGTCGGAGGCATAGCAGAAGCGATGAAAGACGCCGACATAGTCGTATCAGCCTCGAAATCCGAGCCAGGTACCATAAAGAAGGAATGGGTGGCGCAGATGGCGGATGATGCCATAGTCTTCGCGGTAGCCAACCCGATACCCGAGATATGGCCCTGGGAAGCCAAAGAGGCGGGAGCAAGGGTTATCGGAACCGGAAGAAGTGACTTCCCGAACCAGGTTAACAACTCCCTTGGATTCCCGGGAATATTCAGGGGAACTCTGGACGTATACGCACGCACGATAACCGACGAGATGGCGATTGCCGCTGCATACGAACTCGCAAAGGTGGCAGAGGAAAAGGGGCTGCACGAGGATTATGTGATACCGAACATGGACGAATGGGAGGTATTCCCGAGGGAGGCCACGGCAGTCGGTATGAAGGCGATAGAACAGGGAGTTGCAAGGAGAAAGATGAGCAGGCAGGAGCTCTACGAGATGGCAGAGGAGCGCATAAAGAAGACAAGAGAAAAGGTGAAGAATCTCATGGAAGTAGGATACATTCCCCCAATTCCAGAGGGGATGTGAACCCCTTTATTTTTAATCAGGAGGGAGAGTCTGAAGAGGATAAAGAGCGGATTCGACCCCCTTGATACTCTTCTGGGGGGAGGAATGGACGGGGACACTATTACCGAGGTCTACGGTGAGGCGGGGAGCGGAAAAACTAACCTGGCTCTGATATTCACGAAAGCATGCGCTCTCTCTGGTAAAAAGGTTGTTTACATAGACACGGAGGGCATATCGATCGAGAGACTGGAACAGATATCAGGAGATGATTTCGAAAAAGTGGTAAGGGAGATGATGCACACACAGCCATACTCCATGAAGGAGCAGGAAAGAGCCGTCAAACAGGCCATAAAGATTGCCGAGAGCGAGAAAATAGGGTTGATAATCGTGGATTCCATAACCGGTTTTTACAGACTGGAACTGGGTACCGATGAAGAGTCGAGCAGCGTCCGCTCATTGACCTCACAGATGATAGGTCTGCTAACGGTCGCAAGACGATACGGTATTCCGGTGCTTATAACGAATCAGGTGTATACCGACAGAGAGCGCAGAGAATACAGGCCGATAGGCGGGCACATAGTGGATCACTATGCCAAAACCATAATCAGGCTGGACAGAATGAGCAGGGGAAAAAGAAGGGCCGTTCTGATGAAGCACCGCTCCAGAAAAGAGGGAGATTCCATGATGTTCAGGATAGTCGAAAAGGGGTTTGAGGAAATCGAGGAAAAAAATCAGGACCTTTAAGGAAAAGATTTAAAAGGTAATTCGGAATATACAATTGATGAAAGTATTTGGTAAACTGTCTTTCGGGAAAAAGGCTCTTCTCGGTACTCTCCTGATGTGGTTTGTTATAGTTGCTCTCTTCCTTATATTCATTCCACATCTGGTGTGCCTCAGCGGTTTCGTACTTGTTTTCTTACTGCTTATCTCCTTCATGTACTGGCATGAAATGGAAGAAGGGTTTGAATCTGACGCCCACCGAATCGCAAAAAAGATGAGAAAAATAAATTTAGATGCCCCTATGAGTTTAAAGAACATGTTCGATGATGATTATGAATATCGTCTGGCCCTCACAAAAAGCCCAAGAACAGCTGCTGCTTTCTATTTTTTCGCCTGTTACATACCTCAGTGCATCGGGGCATTTGTCGTCGCCTTACTCCTCAGTTCTTATATTTACAACATATATACTCTCTTCCTTGCCGTTCTCATAGGATTTGCCGTTCCCCAGATATTCAGGGCATATAAAGAGAAAAAGGCTCTGGAGAGGGCTATTGAAATCCTAAAGAAAGGTGAGCTTGATGAAGAATACTATGAGCCCCATCTGACATTTCCGCTAAAGGAGGCGGGAAATGAAACCCGATAAATTACGGCAGATACTGGAACACGAAGATGCATCCTTCTACGCCGTAGTTCTTATTCTGACACTGGCGACATTCGCCTCCCTTTTTGCAGGCTTCTTTGCTTTGGCGTATGTATTGCTAATCGTTCTGACGATCTATCTCGTTGCAGTAGCTCAGATGGAATGGAAAAAGAGGGGAGAAAAATGGCGGTAAATGGAAAACCCACTAGAATTTAACTCCATTTCAATTTTAGTAAGGTTAAAATTGAAATGGGAATCAGGAATGGTAACAAAAGATAGAGTAATGTTTTTAAAGAAAAAGAGAATGAGCATATGACAAAAGTTATGAACTGAAAATTCCATAAAAAGAGGGAACATATGTATGAAGACAAGAATATAAAGGTGTTAAAGTTCTTCAATGAAAAGGCAGAAAAGTTAAAGAATCTCAGTTTTACCAAAATAACGCTATTTAAGCAACAAAGCAGTGTTTCCATCTCTGCAAAGGTTGGAAAACCCGTTAATGTGAGAAGAAAGGGACCAGATGAGGAGGCAATAGATGCATTTGTACTTACTTTTAGGTTTTTCATACAAGATAACGAAAAATCGTCTTTTAGAAATTTAAAAAAGACATATGAAGGGCTGCCCATCCCTCAGCAAAAAAAGGATTTGTTTAACTTGGTTAGAAAGTGGCTTAATGAGTTTCTAGATTCCAACTCAATCTTGGTAATAAACGGTAAACCTCTATCGAATAGGCATATTTTAGAAGTATTTATTTATGGAGGTCTTTCGCATGCAAATGAAGAAAAGAAAAAAGAGTATGATATGTGGATGAGCAACCCAATTTTGAAACCTCTTGTAGAAAATGAATTTGTCTATATTTTAGGAGCCGTCTTACAGTATATACTCTACATAAAAAGTTTAAATGAAGAGGTGATAAAAGAGATAGAAAAATCTTATTAAATAAACACACTTTAAGGATGGTACAGAAAAATTGAACTTAGGTTTAAGGACAGCAAATATAAATCCGCTTGAAATGAAAATCAATAATATTTACTGCAACCAAGGAAGTATGGCAGATTGTAGACAATTCACTAAATATATTGATGGAGAAGCGAGAATCTTAAGAAACTATAATTTAAAAGAGTTTACAAAGTTATATCTTTTGTATATGTTGAAAGTGACTTTCAAATCTTTTTCCAATTTTTTGAGTCGCCAAGTCAATATCTAAATTATATAAGATATCTATAATACTATTATACTTTGGTACAAAGCTTTCATTATATTTCTTTTTTTCAGATGTATCCATAACCTGTCTTAAATCATCCACCATTTCATTAAATTTTATATACATAGTATAAATATCATGTATATAATCTTCGAGAGCTTCAATAGATTTAAGAACAGAATTTTCGTTTTTTAAAAGCATCATGTTTTTGATTGATTCTTCACATCTATACCTATCTCGTGTAGTTTTTTCTTCTAAGAGCTTAAAATATTCTCCCCATCCTTTGGAAGGGTTTCTTTTAAGATAACTATTTTTCACTTCAGTAAGAGATTTTGTATATCCCGTACCATGTAATTCAGATGAAATTTTCAAAATAGACTCTATTTTTTCTTTGATTTTTAGGCAATTACTTCTTTCTGAAAGTATTATGGGGTTCAACTCTTTAACATCGAAGTCGAACCCCATCCCAACATCTTTTAGTTTTCCATTTATCGAATCAAATCGTCTAATAATGCTTCTATTATAATTACTTATAAAGCTATTATATCTTTTTAAAATATCTTGAGGAAAAGCATCGTCTTCTAAAAGGTTTCTAAAATCATTAACAACTTCGGTATAGCTCGAAATTATATTTCTAATTTCCCCAATATGCATATTTATAACATCAAAACTAAGCCATTTGTTTTTCAGATAATTCCATCTTTTACTAAAATTAGCACTCCAGCATTTAATTTCTTTTTCTCTTTTGCGAATCGATTTTATCTTTGTTTTTGTTTCTGGTGTGATGTTGCTTATTTCTTGAACATATTCCATCAATCTAAATATGTTGTCTCCCGTGTATTCTTTAGCTAAAGATTTGTTTTCAAGATGTTCAACCAGCAAAGAAATGTCTTTTTTAATTTTATTAAGCTTAAAAGTCAATTTAAATACTCTAAATTTATATATAATATTTTTTCTATAATAAAATACTATTATAATAAAAGTAATTATAATAAAATAAATAAACAAAATCCTGTAAAAATTAAGTGCTATGGGAATTAATTGGACTACAATAGCAAATATCATTATCCAATCATGTATATTTAATTTTTCACTTTTTTGTTCTTCACTCATTGTATCGCATAAACCCTATTCTCTATATA
This sequence comes from archaeon, assembly GCA_024278375.1. Lineage (GTDB taxonomy): Archaea > Thermoplasmatota > Thermoplasmata > WALJ01 > WALJ01 > WALJ01. Next base: position 8,684 of record JAJRTH010000077.1, read on the forward strand.
TACCCATCTGTTTTTGATTTTTCATCTCACCCTGCTACCATCCGGCATCTCCTTGTCCGGCGTTATTATCTTTCCGCCAGCGCTCAGCACAATGGCCTTTCCATCCCTTATTATGGCTGCTGCAGCCCCTTCATAGTCTTTTGAATCTCCAAGGAACTCCGCAGGATACTTCCTGTCCCCATGGAATCTGCCGCCCTTTACGGTGCCAACCATTATCCTGTTCTCAGCGAACTTCTGGTACTTCAGTTTCTTTGCAGGAGAGGTTCCGTCCACCTGTGTTCCGGGTTCCACATCCACGGTAAGGCATGAGACAACATCATTGTAATCGGCTGCGAGGAGCATTCCCTTTGAGAGCTGTCCCCTCAGTTTCGCAGGCTCGAGATTGGCGATGACTATTATCTTCTTTCCCTGAAGCTCCTCGGGAGCATAGTACTTCTTCAGACCTGCCACGAGCTGCCTGGTCTCCTTTCCCAGATTCACCCTGAGAATATAGAGCTTATCTGCATCAGGATGCGCTTTGACTTCTTCAATCAGTCCGACCCTTAGGTCAAAGCCTTCCAGAGGCGATTTCTCCTCCTCTATTGTTATCTTCGAGAATAGCGGAGGATGTTTTTCCATCTTCTTTCCGGTCTCAAGCGGCTCGAGCGCTCTCCCGAACCCGTATCCCTCAATAGGCTCAGCCATGCCCAGGTACTTCCAGACCTTTTCCGCAGCGTGGGGCATGAATGGGTATGATGCGAGAGTGAGGGCCTTGACGGCTCTGAGAAGTATGTTCATGGTCGTTCCTGCCCTTTCCCTGCTCTCCTTGAGTTCCTTCCAGGGCGCTCTCTCCATCATGTATCTGTTGCCCGCCATGGCGATTCTCATCATTGCGTTCAGGGCATCCTTCATCTCCGTTTTATCGAGATGTTCCTGCACCTCGTCGAGATAGCCTTCAATCTCGTTCAGGAAAGCCCTGTCCTTTTCATCCGGTTGTGCGGTAGGGACCTCCCCGAACTTGTCCGAAGTGAACGAGATTACGCGATGTATGAAGTTTCCGTACTTGGCCAGTAGCTCGGAGTTGTTCTTCGCTGCGAACTCCTGCCAGTCGAAATCAGTATCGTGGTTCTCGGGCATTATGGATGTGAGGTAATAGCGGAGAGCGCTCACATCGTATTTGTCCAGGAGATGATTTATGGCAAGGGTTATACCCCTGCTCTTCGAGAACTGCTGACCGTTGGAGCGCAGATAGTTGTTGGCCACTATGTAATCCGGAGTTTTCAGCCCCTTGGCCATAAGCATGGCAGGCCAGATTATGGTATGGAACGGTATGTTGTCCTTTCCCATGAAATAATAATGCCTTGCATCATCGCTCCAGAACCTCTTCCAGTCCCCCCCTTTCTCCTTTGCCCAGAGCTTTGATGTCGAGTAATACCCTATCACCGCCTCGAACCACACATATATGCGCTTGTCCTCAAAGCCCTCCACAGGCACGGGAATTCCCCATGATATATCTCTGGTTATTGCTCTGTCGTGCAGTCCGGATTCCAGCCAGTTCTTCGTGAACTTCAGGACCCCGGGTCTCCAGTTCTTCCCCTTATCATATATGAATCTCATGAGTTCATCGTGGAGAGCCCTCAGTTTAAGGAAGAAATGCTCCGTCTCCTTGAAAATCGGGGTAGTACCGCAGAGTTTGCACCTAGGATTTATCAGGTCCTTGGGATCTAGTGTTTTGCCGCACTCGTCGCACTGATCCCCCCTTGCATGCTCATAACCGCAGTGGGGACATGTGCCCTCCATATACCTATCGGGCAAGAATCGCTCGCACTTCGGGCAGTACGCCTCTTCAGTGGTTTTTCTGTCTATGTATCCTTTGTTCAGCAGGTCTAAAAAGAATTCCTTAACAACTTCGGCGTGGTGTTCGGTGTGGGTTTTTGTATAAAGGTCGAATGAGATGCCAAGGCGCTCCATGGCCCTGCTGTTTATTTCGTGATACCTCTCAGCAATCACCTCGGGACTCACCCCTTCCTTCTCGGCCGTGACTGTTATCGGTGTCCCATGCTGGTCGGAGCCAGAGACCATCAGGACCTCGTTGCCTTTCATTCGCTGATATCTCGCGAATATGTCTGCTCCCAGATAGCAGCCTGCTATGTGACCGACATGAACCTCTCCGTTTGCGTAGGGCCATGCAACACCGATGAATATGCGCTCTCTTGGCATGACAGGGAGTAAAAAACAGAGGGATTTAAAGGTTGGTTTGTCCCCCGACATTAACAGAAGCCTTCACAGGGAGCTCCGCTCACTCCGGGCCCTGACCCATGCCGGGGGATTGTAGGACTCCGGGGTTGACCTGAGGCCATCCTCCGACGACACGCCGGCGTCCCACAGGGACCCGTACGGAATCCATCTGTTCCCCGGAACCTGCAGAACCCATCACTGTTCAGGGTTCCCTTCGCATCCGGGGCAAAAAATAGTGGTTGTTAATGTTATTTAAAAGTTGGGAAAGGGTTTTACCATCTGCCACGGCCAATTCCGCGTCCCTGTCCGCGGCCTCTGCCTGCACCGTATACCTGGCCTGCCCCATAAGCTCTGCCTGTACCCTGTCCTCTGCCCATTCCGGACGGCGGGTTGCTGTCTATTCTGTGAACGTTCTGGCTACCGCACTTTGGACAGTGCATGTCCACTCCTCTCTGTCCTGTACCGAATGGTTCATCCCACTCATATCTGCAGTCGAAACACCTGAATTTCCTGGAGGCCATCATTTCTTGTCCCTCAGTTCTTTCAGTCGCTTTTCTATGGCCTTCTTCTGCTCTTCAAGGGCACTTATCTCATCTTCTTTCGTCGTAATCGCCGGCCAGACTCCTGTATATGGAGGATTTGGAACACCTGGATATCCCTGAAGATACGGAGGCATCCCGTTGGGGGTTACGCCAAGCCATCCTGGACTGTAGCCAAGTCTCATCCATCCCGGGAGTCCTGTAGCATAGTACATCCGCCTGTATCCTCTTCCGCCCCAACCTGCGCCTCTCCCCCAGCCAAAGCCGGGTCCGTAGGGAATTGCTGGAGCAGTGTATTGAGGAATCTGGTAGCTGGGAGCGCTCTGAGCTCCAAGTGTTGCTGGAGTCTCTCCTTTCTCTGCGGATTTCACCGCATCCTCCACCTTCGTCCCTGGGGATGAGATCATGGCTATGCCGGCCTGTGTCAGAATTCCTGATGCATTAGGTCCGAAGTTACCGGCTATCACCGCCTGAACACCCTCGTTTATGAGCGTCTGCGCTGCCTGAATTCCTGCTCCTCCGGCCATAGCTGCAGGGTTCTGTATCACACGGACATCCTTTATTTTTCCGTTTTCGACATCCGCTATTGTGAAGGTGGGTGCTCTTGCGAATACAGGAGAAACCGTATCCTCGAGACCTCCATTATTTGTGCTCACAGCTATCCTCATCACTCATCCCCCCTATACTGCTGGTACATTGGATATGCGTAAGGATATCTGGATTGGTAATATGGTGTTCCATAGCCAAACCACCTCCATCCTCTGGGAAGGCCTGTATATGGGCAGTATCCGAGGGTTGCGCCTATGCCTCTGCCGAATCCTCTTCCCCAGCCACCATATCCATATGTTCCATAGGCTGGAGCATATCCTACCGCGGGATAGACTGCGAATCCGAATCCTCGGCCGTAGCCGAAACCTCTTCCTCTGTTGAATCTTCCTGGCATGTTATCACCTAATAATACTCAAATGCGACGTATTATTTAATACTTTCGCTCAAATCTGTCCTCCGATCCTACTGCCCCCTTCCTTCCTTTCCTTGGATAATTCTCTCATAACCTCATTAATAGAGTTCTCTATCGCATGCCCCCTAACAGTTATCTCTATATCCTTCACACCCTCCAAAGCAGATATTGCATCCTATATCTGAAGTGCCAGAGGCATTGCTATCGGACAGAGAAACGATGATGGCATAAAGGTAAACCTGACATTACCATCTTCAACATGCAACTCCCTTATTAGGTTGATATCATAGACACTTTTCCCTACCTCTGGATCCACGACATTTTTTAGCGCTCCTATAACTCTTTCTTTTAGTTCGTCATTATCCATGTCCTTGCTCCCAAAGCTCTCTTTTTACGGTATCCCATGCATCTTTCAGAACAGCGGAGACAACGCTCTCTGGACTGTGCTCCACGATGCTTTTTCCCTCTATCATTGCTTCCGTAAAGCTCACATCGTATGGTATGCGGGCTATTATGGGGAGCCCTCTCTCTTCACAGTATTCCTCTATTTTTCTGGTATTCTCCTGGTTTACATCGTATTTGTTTATACATACCACGGCCTTAATTTTGAAATGTTCCGCTACCTCCAGTATTCTCTCGAGGTCGTGCATCCCGGATAGGGTTGGTTCTGTAACTATCACTACCAGGTCAACACCAGATATGGCAGATATAACAGGACAACCGGTCCCAGGGGG
>JAJRTH010000078.1 GCA_024278375.1 archaeon
CTCAGCCTTAAGGTTTTCCGATATTGAAGAGGTTATCTCATATTCATTGGCTCCGGTCTTTGTTATCTGAGGTTTTTCATCGGAACTGACCGAATAATCAACAACCACTGTTACTCTGTTGTCGTCACTTACAGACAGAGCATCCCTTTCAATATTCTGCCGTATCTCTGTTTTATCCTCATCGAAATCGTTGTAAACCAGAGGATTCGTAATAAATGTAATATCTTCTGTTGCTGGATTGATCTCTATCTCCTTTCCGTCCGCTATAAGGTCTCCATCAGAATCCCAGTCCCATGGGTTTGTTAAGCCATCTCCGTCTGTATCTGTGTTGTATCCCATATAGGATATCTCGAACCAGTCGGGAGCTCCGTCATCGTCGGAATCCGATTTTGTTGGGTCCGTATAGTAATTATAGATTTCCCAGTAGTCTGCGACATAGTCGGAATCCGAATCCCATGCATTTTTGTTTGTGCCTTTGCTGTTTTCAAACTCATCTGTGAGTGAATCCTTATCGGAATCCACACCCACATTTATTATCAGGGAATCTTTGGCTATGGCTCCGTCGTCATCCGATACCGTGAGATAAACGGTGTATGTTCCCGATGAAGTATAGGTGTGGGTTGCGGTTCTTCCGCCTGCGGTGCTTCCATCGCCGAAATCCCACGAATAGCTCAGGGAATCCCTGTCTGAGAATGTATCTGCTCCCATGCCGACGAATGTTATCTCCATCTTCGGGCCGTAAAGAATCATGTCCGGGCCTGCGTATGCCTGAGGAGCTATATTGTTTACGCTTATCTGCTTTTCAATGTATGCTGTGGCACCGTCATCGTCCATAACTGTGAGATTAACCGTGTATGTCCCTTCCGCATTGTAGACATGCTCCGCATTGATTCCATAGCCAACTGAGCCATCTCCGAAATCCCAGAGATATTCCAGATACGGCTCATCGCTCTGGGTATCAGAGCTTAAGGAGGCATCGAAGTATGCGGGAGAGTCCTCAGCTATCTCCGAAGTATAAGAGAAGTCGGCGGAGGGTTTTATATTTTCAATTTCGGCCCATGTGAGATCGAAGCCCTCCGCACCATACGAATCCCCGACAACGAGCAGGACAGGATAAAGGGCAGAGAATCCATAGACATGAGAGACAGAATCTCCGCTCTCTCCAAGGCCATCCCCGAAATACCATTCGTAGCTCAGATTATTCTCACCTATCGAATCGCTCGCATTCCCTGTGAAGAACACGGAAGAATCCTCATATCCGGAAACTTCAGGGCATGCCTGCACCTTTGGTGCGAGGTTCTGAATTAGTCCATCCGTAATGTTTATGCTGATACTGGTCAGAGGACCGTCATCATCTGAAACATTCACCGTTATGTTCCCCATTAATTCAGGGGTGTAATTCAATTCCGTAATAACGAAGTTCGGAAATCCCGTAGCGTTGAAGCTCTCCTCGTAATATGAATCGGCAAAGCTCCAGTTTACTGTGAGGTCGTCCATACCTGCATCGTAGAGCCTGTACGAGAAATGCACCGGAGGATTTCCCTTATGTTCGCACTCTCCACAGCTTTCGTTATCATGAGAATCTTCATTTCCATCATGGCCTCCGTGCCCATTTCCCCCTCCATGTCCACCCCGTGTGCATTCATCCGGAGCGGTGAAGAAATATGGATTTAATGTAAGATTCCATTCATAGCTCTCAGGATGTTTGACATTGAATGTGTGATGTATCTTTCGATATGCTCCGTTCTCGAACTCGAGGATTAGCCATGCGGAATTCGCTCCGTTCTCGTTTCCATTTATAGGGTCATCCTCGGGAGTATAGAGAGCATACACTTCCCACCTCTCGGTAAGGTCAAATGTTATGTTCGCTATTGTTCCTTCCTGCGGTTTGCAGACATCCCTTGTAACATTCAGATATCCCTTCAAAACTCCGGATTCGTACAGCCATAATTCGACATTGTGCCATTTCTCACCTGCGAGCCTCAGAGTGAGATTCCCCTTTATGTATGCTCCGTCAACCGCTATTTTCGGAGGAGTGTTCTGAACGCTCACCGTTGCTGTGGATGAATCAGAGGAAGAATCATCATCCGTGACTGTTACAGAAGGATGATAAACACCGTTGTCTGGATAGAACTCCATTGCTCTTTTTCCGTGATACCCATTGCTCCAGAGATATCTCAATCCCTCTGTATCTGAGGGATTGTCCTGTGATACTGAGGCATCAAGGTATGCAGGCATCCCCTCCTCAATGTTATATGGGCCGTCAGCATTCGCTGTCGGTGTCGGGTTCTGGACATCGACCTCTATGTCTTTGAATGATATTTTTCCGAGATTGTCTTTTACCGTGAGATTCACAGTATATGTGCCGCTCTTTGTGTAGGTGTGCGTGGCAATCTCTCCGACTCTCTTATACCCATCCCCGAAATCCCACTCATACGAGTCTATCGAGCCATCTGGATCATATGACTGCGAGGCATCGAATGAAATCTCTTCGTCTTCATTTACAGTGAAAGAGTCCTGTGCAATAACGATAATAGGTGCCAGATTTCTCACGGTTACCTTTGATGTGGCGATATCCATCTTTCCGTTGGATGCGTTTACGAATAAGGTGACATAATATATTCCTTCTGTTTTGAAAGTGTGCTCTATCTTATCCATATCTCTCCCCGATTCGGTTTGAGAACCATCGTGAAAGTGCCACGAATAGATTAATTCATTTCCCTCGCTCTGAGATGCGTCGAAGCTTAAGGTTTCTCCCGGTGATATCGTTATCTCTTCCGGACTTAATTCCGCAGTTGGCGCTCCTCCCGATACGAACACACTGAGACCGTAAGAGGTCATGATAAAAACAGAGATGACGGCCATTATCTTATATTTCACAGGGAGTTTTCTCAGCCTGTTGATAATGTTTTTTTTGCCATAAGGTCACCATAGACATATAGGAAGAAAAGTATTTAACAATTTCGGTTTAGTTGTGTATTTATCCAATGTTTCAGAAGTATTTCAAAGATTTCGTGGGTTTCAAAAATTTAATGGTGCTACTGACTGAATGATGCAAATGATTTTCTCTTGCCCGTATCGCTGTTCCGTTTGGAGCGCTCATGGTTTGCCGATGCTGATAAACGCTATTCTGCTAATTTATATTGACTTTACCAAAAATCAGACATATCTTTATCTCGTGGGGCAATAAACTTTTTAATCATATGGATATCTCCTTCCGTGAAACTGATAAAAGACATGGGAGCGCTCTCCTTCGATTACCTCCCGCCGGAACTTCCGCACAGGGAAAGACAGCTCAACATCCTGAAGGCCCTTTTTGCAAAGGTTTTGGGGGGCAGTGCCCAGAACGCGATTCTCCAGGGAAGGGTTGGGACCGGAAAGACCGTATCGGCAAGGCTTTTCTGCGAGAAGCTCTCGAAAGAGATGGCAGAAAAAGGGAAAATGCTCAGATATGTCCATGTCAACTGCAGGAGCAGGAGCAGCTCCCATGCTGTCCTGTACCAGATAACCGCATCCTTTGACAGAAGATTTCCGGGAAGAGGTTTTTCCGATGATGAGATGCTGAATACTATCCAGGGGAAGATGGAGGCGGAGAAATCCCATCTAGTCGTTATTCTCGACGAACTCGATTACCTTCTTCAGCGCTCCGGCTCAGAATTGATTTACAAGCTCACGAGATTCTCGGAATACACCGGGAAAGGGCAGAATATCTCGATAATCGGAATATCTCAGAGAGATTCGCTGATACTCATGGATGAGGCCTCGAGAAGCACATTCAAGCGCTCCAACATAATACGATACCCGCCTTACAATGCGGCAGAGCTCATGGATATTCTGAGGCAGAGGGTTGAGCTTGCATTCTATACGGGTGCGGTTTCCACGGATGCGATAAAGCTCATTGCGGAGGTTTCAGGAAGAGAAGGTGATGCCAGACATGCCATAGAATTGCTTGAAAAAGCAGGGCTTATCGCAGAAAGCGAGGACGCTAAGGAACTTACGGCAGAGCATGTGCGCAAAGCACTTTCGGACATCGGAGTGCCCATTGATGCGGAGGTGCTGGAATCTCTTTCGAAACACGAATCCCTCGTCCTCCTGGCAATCATGAGAATTCTTAGAAAAAAGGGAGAAACCAGCACTGGAGATGCAGAGGAGGAATACAGGGCGGTATGCGAGGAGTTCGGAGAGGAGCCCCGTGCCCACACCCAATTCTGGAAATACCTCAATTCCCTTGAGCTGAACGGACTCGTAAGCACAGAGATAGTGGCGGAAAAAGGGAGGACCAAGAGAATAACATCCGAACTTCCGGCCGAGGAGCTCATCGAGATGATATACGGAAGGCTGAAGATATGATTGTCAACGAGATATTTCTCAGCATACAGGGTGAGGGGGAGGGGGTTGGTAAGCCCACCGTTTTCGTTAGGCTGACAGGCTGCAACCTGAGGTGCACATGGTGCGATACCGAGTATGCGTTCTACGAAGGAAAAGATATGAGCATTCGGGAAATCATGAAAGAGGTGGAGAAATACGGAATCGGGAGAGTTTGCATAACTGGAGGAGAACCGCTGCTTCAGAAAGAGAGTCTGGAGCTGACTGACAGGCTTATAGAGAAGGGCTATGAGGTTTCCATAGAGACCAATGGCTCCCTCCCCATAGAGGGAATCAACAAAAAGGCGGTGATAAGCATGGACTGGAAAACCCCATCATCCGGTGAAACAGAAAAAATGCGAAAGGAAAACCTGAAATACCTTGAAGAAAAGGACCAGCTTAAATTTGTCATAGCAGGTGAGGAAGATTACACGTATTCGAGGAATTTTCTCGAGGAAAACAGGGAAAAAATAGGTTGTGAGATAATATTTCAGCCTCTCGGAGGCCTTAACATAAAATGGCTTGCTAAAAGGATTCTGGAGGATAAAATGGATATCAGGGTTCTGCCGCAGCTGCATAAGATAATTTGGGGAGAGGAAAAAGGAGTTTAGGGACACTTTTCGTGCAAACCCCAGTGAAGCCAACCTTTTTATCTCCCTTCATTTTCCCCATTTTCATGGCGTCCGCTCTCACCGTAGGACTGGCTCTGCTTCCGCTCATAGTTGTTTTCATAGGGATAATAGTGTTCAGGCTCTCAGGGGCGCTCATGGCAATAATAGGCTGGGCTCTCGCGGCCCTTGAAGCTGCGACATACTTCAGAACATCGGTTGATATCGTCCTCGGGGCGAGCATTTACGGGATAATCAAGGCCTTCGGAATAACCATAGCCGTTGTTTTCACGATGCTGATGATATTCACGATGAAAGAGGTGGGAGCGCTCTCCGTAATCTCTGACGGGATAAAGCGGGTTGCCAGAACGAAGGAACAGCAGGCCCTTTTCATAGGAATCGGATTCGGAACATTCGTGACCTCTCTGGGCGTCGTTACCCCTGCCCTTTTCCCGCCGTTGCTCATGGCACTTGGTTTCGGTCCCGCCGCATCGGTTGCCATAGCGGTGATAGGCTACAATGCATCCACATCCTTCGCACTTCTCTCCATACCTATAACCCTTCCTGCAGATATTTATGGGCTCGATGCCTTCGACTTCGCATTCAAGATAAGCATATTCCTTCCGGTGATCTCCACCCTGATTTCAATTGCCATGCTGTGGGTCATAGGTGGGAAGGAATCACTTAAAAAAGGATTGATTCCTGCGATAATCTCCGGGCTCGTGATAGGGGTGAGCGCTCTGGTACTCGTCATACTCAGGGCTCCGATAATGATAATAGGGGTTATGGCCGGCATTTTCACCATGCTCGTGCTATATGCATATCAGAAGCTCGAGAACAGAGGTCTGGAGAAGAACGAACCTCTCGAGTGGAGGCCGCTGTTAACGGCCCTTTCACCCTGGATAATCCTGATAGGCCTGGCCTCGGTTGTCAGCATTCCTGCGGTTACGGAGATTCTGAAAGGCGTGGATGGTGGATGGAGCCTCGGATGGGCCACCGCATATACGACCGTGGACCTTGACTTCATGGCAAGCGTATATTTCTGGATACTGGTAGCATATCTGCTTTCCCTGCCCATATTGAAACCGACAAAAGAACATCTCAGAAACGCAACGAAAGTTTGGATAAGGAGAATATGGCCCCCTTTCATAGCGTATTCGCTCTTCTTCTCGATATCCTTCATAATGGCATATTCCGCCATGGTGGTGCAGAACGGAGCCCTTGCGCCATCGGGCCATTTCAATGACCTGAACATGAACGTGGCAATAGGCTCCTCTCTCGCTTCGCTTGGACCTGCTTATGTTCTTGTGGCCTCACTTCTGGGTCTTTTCGGTGCCGTTGTCGGTGGTTCGGAGACCGGGTCCAACGTTATGTTCTACAAAATTCAGCAGCAGGCCAGTCAAGATGTGGGTCTAAGCGACAAGCAGTTAATGACCATATATGGAGCGCATGCGAATGCAGGCGGGATTGCGAGTGCGATAACCCCGAGCAAGATAAACAATGCCGTTGCGACAATAGGCGGCGGAGGAGAGCTGGAATCTCAGATAATGAGAAAGAACACGGCCATCGTTCTCCTGATAACAGCGGTGCTCAGCATAATGACCTGGATATTCGTGAACATGGGAATATAGACCCTACTCGAATACTCTCCTCGATACCGCCATCGGGAAGTACATGGGCCTGTAGGGCATTCCCTTGGTTTTCGCCATTATCTCGTCAAGGAGCGCTCCTATCGTCATCTCCCTGTTTGCGTTTTCTTCCCGGACATAGACATTCAGGGTGTCAGATTCCATCTCCTTGTTACCGATAACTATCACATACCCTACCCAGTCCTGCTTCGCGTTTCTGACCTTCTTTCCGACACTCATGTCCCTGTCGTCATAGCCAGCCCTTATCTGGTTTTTCGTGAGCATTTCTGCCAATTCCCTTGCTTTTGGAATGTGCTCTTCTCTCACGGGTACGAACCTCACCTGCTCAGGGTTGAGCCAGAGAGGCATGGTGCCGACTTTTCCCTCTCTTTCCCGGATGACCGCGGCATCGAACAGAGTGTACAGATAGCGCTCCAAGGTCCCTATGACCGCAGTATGCAGTATTATCGGGTACCTCTCTTTCCCATCAGCATCCACATATCTTATTCCGAAACGCTTTGCGTTTCCGACATCCATCTGCACCGTACCTATCTCTCTCATACGGTTATTGTAGTCCTTTATGTGATACTCTATATTTATGGTCCAGTAGTAGTTTATGCCCTCGGGGTAGAAGTGGAGGAGAGCTTTCTTCTTTCTGGGCTCAAGAAGCGTGAGGAGCCATTCCTTTGACTCTTCGTATGCCCTTCTGGATGAGAAGTTTATGAGTACCTCGTAACCCCTGCCCATTTTCTCCATTTCCTGAAATATCCGCTCGTGAATTTTCGCGAACCATTCCCTTGCTTCGCTCTCATCTTTGCAGACAACATGCAGGTCTGGCATGTTCATCCGCCTCGTCCTGAAGCACAGCATGGTTTCCCCGGACTGTTCGAGCCTGTACGCGTCGGCAACCTCGAAGGCTCCGAAGGGGAGCTGCCTGTAGCTTATGGTCCAGTCCCGCATCATCGCGAACTGCTGATGGCATGCCGCATATCTCAGAACTAGTCTCTTGTCTCCGGTATCTATGAAATAGAGCCTGTCACCGAAGAGGTCCGCATGCTCCTTAACGGCTGGCTCGGCCACATTGAACATATTGGTGCCTTTGACGGTCATGACCGGAAGCCCCATGTCGTTAACGACCTTCCACGAGTAATCGGAAAGAAGGTCGAACATGAGCGCTCCCTTCGGACCGTACCTCATGTGTCCGGCATCGCTCATCTCTTCCCATTCGATTCCGAACTTTTGGCATAGTCTAGCATAGACCGGTTCAGATTTTCCACTCTCAGCCCTCAGAGCCTCCTTTTTCACCATTATCGAGAAAGCATCATCACCAAGCACCGCATCCTCAACTTGGAGCTCGCTGCCGTCGGAATTCAATATCAGGAATCTCTCCTCACCCTTCAGTTTGGTCGCATCCGATTTTGCCTTTATCTCTCTGGAAAGTTCGCTCAGAGGATGGCCTTTGCATGAGATTTTGAAGGCCTTATACCACCCGAAGGGAGCCCTGGATACCTCACCCTCGAAGGATTCTCTCAGAGTGGTTTCGAGATCTTTGAGAAGTTTGACCGCTGTGTTAGGCGGCGCGAGAAAACTGCTTAGGTGAGCATAGGGATACACCATTATCCGCGCGGCCTTCACGGTTTCCGCTGTTCTGATTATCTCTTCGGTGGCGATAGAAACGTCCTTCTCTCCGTCATCCCTTTCTATGGCAGTAAAAACAACGAGAGCCTCATCCATCCTCCCGCTCTTCCTGTCCTCGGGAATCTCCTCCGCTCCCTTTGCAGGCTTTTTGACCTCATATTCGATATAATCCGAGTGTATCATGAGGATTCTCAACGTATCACCGTCCCGCAATGGTGAAGGATATAAAAATATGCACGACCCATCTTCGTCGCAGGAAAACTATAAATAGAGCATCGGGTTGGGGCGGATAACAAGAGGTGAATTCATGGAGGACACCCTCTGCACGATAGAAATACTGAGATATGAAGAAGGATACATGGCCAAGGTACAAACGAGCTTCGGAAGATATATGGAATACAGGAACTCCGATTTTGAAAGTCTCATGCAACAACTGTACGAGGACCTTTACGAGGAGTTCGAGGGGGTCTAAAGCCTTTCTTTCGCCCTTCGGACACATTCTTCCGCGTTTTTCAGGGCCTCTTCCAGATTCCCCTTTCTGCGGGATATGTTGGCGTTTTTCAGGAAGGGGGTTATCTCGGAGACATCGACCTTTCTGGCCCTGAGTGTTTTTATAAGTGATTTTGCCTCTTCGAGGGTTTCTTCCAGTAGTTTCTCGTAGTCTATGTCCTCTTCTTCCTCCACTTCCTCTTCAGCCTCGGCAAACACCGCTCCGCAGTGCGGACATACGTCATCCTCCGGACCCACGACTCCTCCGCACGCAGGACATACGTACTCCACTTCCTCCTCAACATATTCCTCCTCGGCTTCTGGCTCTTCCGGCTCTGTCTGTTCCTCCGGCGTCTCCGTTTCCGGCACTCCCTCTGGCTCTTCCACAATCTCCTCATCCGTGCCCCCCACGATCCTTTTCATCTCTTCTATCAACTTTTCCGGGTCCACATCCTCTGTGTCACCGATGGAATCCAGAAAACTCTCAAGCGGAGTGAGGTACTCTTCCAAATCGAATTCCTCCTCCAGTTCGAAGAGATCGAGATGGGCTCCGCATTCAGGACACATCTCCGTATCAGCGGGTATTTCTTCCCCGCAAAGGGGACACTTTCTTTTTTTCGAGCCACCGCCGTTCATCGAAACCTAAGCCCCCTATCCCCTACTATTATATATGCTTTCATGTGTAGTGTTGGTGGAGAAACAGCAAAATAAAATAAGAATTAAAAATAAATGGTTTAGAGGTCGTAGGGTGTGAGTGTCTTTCTCCCATTTTCCTTGGCTCTCGCCATGGCATCCTTGACAAGCCCCTCAACGGAGTCGCTGAGCCTGTCATAGAAATCCTGGGAGATTCTGTACTCGTCCCCGACCAGTGCTTTGACTTCGGACTTCTTGATGATCATTTTTGTCACCGCCACCCCTATTACAAGGGGGTTTTTAAACTTTTCGCTTTTA
>JAJRTH010000079.1 GCA_024278375.1 archaeon
TGTGATATCTTATTCGATATGTGCAGTGAGGTGCATGTTCCATTTCCATAGGCTATAGAACACGCACAGAGTATATTGCTATTTGCCTATCCAATCTCCTGTCCCAGCCGCAGCAAGCTGCGGGGTATAATAATTAAATCATTCGTTTATGTATCTGTTGTCTCCATGGGTAAAATAAAAGTACTAAAAGGGCAATGTCTCGGTAATGGTCGTGAGCGCTCTTGAGCGGATAAAGCGGATGAACGGCAGGGAACTTGAAAAACTGGCTCTCAGGATAGGGAAGGAACTGGGCTTTGAAATACGCGGGACCAAGGTAGGAGAGGGCAGGGTGGAGATGGATGCATACCTCCATCTGCCCGCAGGTGAGACGCTCCATTATCTAATCATACTCTCAAGAGACGCTCCGAACAAACTAGAGGTCGCGGAAATCATAGAGAGGGTGAACAACCCGTTTGTAAAAATCCTTTATATGACGACAGAAGAGAGTGATGACGAGACAAGAAGATTCTGCACGGAAAAAGGTGTGGAACTGGCTGAGTGGGACAGGGTCATGCAGCTCCTGGAAAAGTATGGAATCCTAAGGGAACTGGAAAGAGAGCCGGAGAAAGAGGCTTATCTGCCCAGTGTTGGGGAGGTCGATGCGCTCGAGAACTGGGCAAGAGACTTTCTGGATGAGGGAAATGTCAAAAAGGCCATGGAATATGCTAACAGAGCCCTGAGGATTAAACCTGAATATCCGAGACTTCTAAGGCTTAAAGGAGACATACTTTATCGGATGGGAAGGTTGGAAGAGGCGGAGAACTGGTACAGAAAGGCAGTGACCCTGGACAGCAGGGATGCCGAATCATGGTTATCATTGTCCGAGGTCCTTAAAGAGGAAGGCAAACTAAATGAGGCCGTAATGGCCATGGACCGGGCCACCGAATTAAGCCCGAGAAACTATGAGCTCTGGCTCGACAAAGGGTTGATTCTTTACGAGAAAGAGATGTATGAAGAGGCTTTGCTTTGTTTCACGAAGGCCGTAGAAATAAATCCCGGCGGAAAAGAGGCATGGAACGACAGAGGCCTGGCCCTGAAAAGACTTGGGCGATTCGAGGATGCGGTTAATTCATTCAACAGGGCGATAGGTATAGACAATGGTTTCGTGGATGCGTTACTTAACAAGGCACTCCTGTTGCATGAAAGGGGTGCTCTTCCCGAAGCGCTGTCTGTCTATAATCACATAATAAAAGTGACAAATGATCCCCGGATAATATGCCAGAAAGGCTTTGTTCTGGAAGAGATGGGCAGATTGGAAGAGGCGAAGGATTGCTTTGAACAGGCTCTGGAAATCTCTCCGGACCTGCTGCCTTGCAGAAAAGAACTGGAAAAACTGGGAGGACATGAGGATAAAGAGGTTCTGGAAGAGGCCGGGGAAGCGAGCACGGAAGTTCTGCCAGAGGAAGAGGAGCCGCAACCTGAGGCGGATGAGACAGAAGAAAAGGTCGATAAACCTTGGGTTGGAGAGGAAATACCCGAATTCGAGGAAATCATGGGGGTCGAAGAAACTTCTCCAGAATCGGAAGAGATCGAGAAAAAGAGCCCTGGGCTGGCGGGTCTGGCCGCCTTCGTAAGTGCGATAAAGGAGGAGGTTTCGGAGGATACCGAAATCAGAGACATAAGGGAGATTGGAGAGGAAGAATTCAAGGAGGATGTCGGGAGCGGAACCGCCTTGGATGAGGGTAAAGGCGGTGAATCTCCTGTGGACGCGGTGAGTGAGGGGGTGCAAGAAGCGGGGGAAGAGAAGGGAGAGAATATAGAAGAGATGATTGAGGACGAGATATACAAAAGCATCGTTTCCGAGGAAAAAGAGCTGGAAAACATGGACATAAGAGGAGAAATACAGACCATAGAAGAGGTGTTCGAGGAGAGCACCGAAGAGTCGGAGATTGAAGAGCGGGGGGAAGAGACGGAAGAAAAAGAAGAGACCGGTGAAGTTAAAGGAGGTATACTCACGGGAATAACGGCACTTAGCCAGCTTATGACGCGAGGAGATCTGTATTACAAAATGGGAGAGTTCGAGGAGGCTGCCGAATGCTACAGAGCGCTGACCGAGGCGAAGCCGGGCTCGAAGGAGATATGGAACATGTATGGTTCCGCGCTTTTCCTTCTGGAGCGATATGAGGGGGCTCAAAATGCATTCGAGAAAGCGCTGGAGCTGGACGAAAAATATGAGGAGGCGCTCCTAAATCTGGCTGAGGTCTACAGGATGACCGGCAGCAGCCACAAGGCCCTTGAAATAATAAACTCCTTAGTCAAGAACGAAAGGGAGAACGCTCTTCTTTGGATAAGGCGTGGGAAGATACTCAGAGATATGGAAAGAGAGGGAGCTAGCGTTCAATCCTATACCAAGGCCCTGGAGGTGGATAAGGACCTGATAAGAGTCTGGAACGCCATGGGAATAAGTCTGAGCGAGATAGAGGAATATGATGATGCTCTTAACGCGTTTGAGAACGGAATAAGCGTTGATGAAAGGGATTATCTCCTATGGAACAACTACGGAGCCATGCTATACATCACCGGAAGAATGGACGAGGCGACAGAGGCCTTGGAGCGCTCTTTGGGCGAGAATCTGCATTACGCTCCGGCCAATAACAACATCGGTGTGATCCTCGCAGTTAAGGGAGATGTGAACGGTGCGAAGGAGCGTTTCGATCTGGCTCTTGATGGCGACAGGAGTGCCATATATGCATACAATAATACAAAGTATCTTTGAGCTTACCACATAAGAAATATTTTATAGGGTATAAACCCCGAGTTTGGTATATTGTGCAACCAATCCATGTTATAAGACGCATATTATCATAGTGGGCAGTGGTGACCGAAACCTATATATAGTCATATATTTAATAGTGGTAATAGGTGATACAATGGCAGCAAAAACACCATACGACCAGAAGCTTGTTGACCTCTTGGTCAAGAACGGAATAAAGCCAAAAATAGCGAAAACGCTTGCCTACCTGCACGGAAAGGAGGAGGTAAAGTCGATAGAAATAGAAAGGGATACAGGCCTCAGACAGCCTGAGGTTTCCATTGCGATACAGTTCCTCAGGAAGAAAGGCTGGGTCAAGAAGAGAGACATAAAGAAACAGGGCAAAGGAAGACCTGTTCATGCGTATCGGCTTGCCCATCCGCTTTCCAAGATAGTTGGCGAGATAGAGAGCGATAGAAAGAAGATGATAAATGAGCTCGAAGAGAACCTAGCGAAGCTCAAGAAATACGCCTAATCTCTTTAATTCCTTTTTTTGTTCCTATTATTGCGATATCTGCCAGATTTATGAACAGTCCGTTTTCCACCACGCCGGGTATCAGGTTCAGCTCCATCTCAAGTTTTTCCGGGCTTTCTATTCTTCCCGTATGGCAGTCCAGGATATAGTTGCCGTTGTCGGTCACATATACATCCGAGTCCTTATTTCTGAGTTCAGGGTCCAGTCCCATCGAGTACAGCTTTTTCAGGACAACGGGATATGAGAACGGTACCACCTCTACCGGCAGACGAAATCTCTCACCGAGTGATCGAACAGGTTTGCTCTCATCCGCCACTATTATCTCTGTTCTGGATGCCGATGCCACTATCTTTTCTCTGAGGAGCGCTCCGCCCCCTCCTTTTATGAGGTTTAAATCAGGGTCTATCTCGTCAGCTCCGTCTATGGTCAGGTCTATTTCCGGGTGCTCGTCAAGGGTCGAGAGCCTTATTCCGAGTTCTCTGGCCAGTCTTTCGGTCTGTACTGATGTCGGAATTCCCGTAACCTCGAGCCCGTCCTTCACCAGTTCTCCGATTTTCACTATCGTATAATACACGGTGCTTCCGGTGCCAAGGCCAACGACCATGCCATCCTTCACATACTCTGCGGCCTTTTCCCCTGCAATCTGCTTGAGGTTCATGGGAGCACATGGACATCGGATTTAAAGATTTTAGCTCACGTCCATCTCCTCGTCCTTCATCTTCCTCCTTCTCAGGGTGGTGATTTTCTTTATTGTTCTGTATCTTTCTATCTGTTCCATCAGCTCTTGGGATATGGCTCCCCCGTCCACCAGTTCCTTCAATCTTTTGCTGTCAAGTTTCGAGACCTGCGTCCATAGACCTGCGCTTTCCAGCAACGGCCTGACCCCGTCATCAAAATCCACCCTCTCGTACGATGAAACCGTGAGAGCGCTCCTTTTCCCGTATATCGTGAGCATTCCCTTCTCTTCGGCGTACTCCCTGAGAATCGCCGAAAGTCCGTCCCTTCTCTTCTTCAGCCTGCTCATCTCCAGGGATATCTGCGCATATTCCTCCACCATATCCTCAACGGAGATCTTTTCTTTGGTCTTCTCGGCATATAGGTCCATGAAATAGGGACACAGGTGCTGGTAGTCACAGTAGGGGCAAAGATTGCTCTTTTTCGGTTCGAACTCCTCCTTTTCTATCGCATCGGCAACCCTGAGTATCTTTTTGCGAAGAGCACGGATCATCCTCTCCGGTCTTCTTCCCACGGAGAAGTCCATATTGCTCCTGAGATGGTAGAGGCTCAGCCTTTCCACCCTCTTGTTGTGCAGTTCCTCGAAGGCCATCTGATAGAGGGCGAGCTGTTCATCTTTCTTCACATAGGGTATGCGGAACGGATCCCTAGTGGTCTTGTAGTCCAGTATTCTCACGGAATCGGGACTGAGCTTGTCAACCCTGTCAATATACCCTCTCACCTTAACTCCATCGATATCAATAATGAAATAATGCTCCGTTGCTATGGGCATTGTGAAGTTCCGGGCGTGCTGTTCATGGTATTCCTTGATTATCTTCTCCCCAAGCTGTCTATAGTTCTCTTCCTGCTCCGGACTCTCATATCCCTCGGATGACCATATCGAATCGTAGTATGCGAGGAGTTCGTTCACAGGAGGAGCGCTGAACCTCGGACCTTTTATCTTTCCGTTCTCCTTCTCCACATAGAAGTACTCCATTACATCGTGCATCACGCTCCCGAAGGTAAAGTAGGGTTTCGGCTCCTCCGGAATCTTATCGATATAGTGCAATTTCCATTTGAGAGGGCACTGCTCATAGGTGCTTATCGAACTGTGACTCAGCGGGCGCATGGTCGGAAATGGGGTTGAGTAGTTAGAGTTTTTGATGAATCATTGGTTATCTATCGTGCTTTGGGGGACTGCCAACATAACATTTATAAGATTAAAACCCGTCCTAGATATAGCAAAAAGCGCTAGGACGGGTGCCCTATGATAGAGCAATTGGTTGAATGGTTAAGGAGTAAAAAAGTTTTCGTCAGGGCAA
>JAJRTH010000080.1 GCA_024278375.1 archaeon
ACATATGAGTCTGAACTTTGATAACGCTGAGACTCCCGAAGAAGCTTTCTGGAGAAAGCTTCCGGAGGAAAAGATATTCGAATATGAGAGGTGGTTACTTGAAATGTAAAATGAATTCGGGATACTACACACAAATTCAACAGACCAAAAAATACATTAACCATGTTGTGAATGGGTATATGTGAGATCTTCGGTTCCGATTGCGATATTTGTTCTTATTGTTATATCCGTTCCCACCGCAATGTCAGGCCGGGCCGCCGAATACCCCTATATCGATGCCGTCGAAGAAATCATCGGCGACTGGATAATCACCGAAAACACCACCGTCATCAACAGAACCGTGGTCCTGCAGGGAAATCTCCTCATAAGAGGAGGAGGGCTGGAACTTATAAACTCGACGGTCATTTTGAGGTGCTATGCGGACGGGCAGTTCAGAATAGAAGTGAAGGAGGGATATATCAGAATAATCGGTTCCAGAATAACGGCGGATGACCCGGAAAACAGATATTACATCACCATAGGTGCCGGAGGCACTTTATCGGCCGAAGATTCCGTGATAGAATATTCCGGATATCAGGACGGTGAGAGAAGCGGGGTGTATGTTCTCGGGAAACTCGAGATCGAAAATACGACGTTTCGATGGAACTACTGCCCGCTCTGGGTGTGGAAGCTGAAAGACACGACCCTGCGCAACATAACGCTTTACAGGAACTCTTGGGGGATGCGCTTTCTTGAATGCAGGAATGTCTCCGTGATAGGTGCGAACATAACCGAGAATTACAGAAACGGCATATGGATGGAAGGGGGAGAGGGAAATATCATAACGAAGAGTTTCATAAATGGGATATATCTCCCGTCCCATAATTCCATCGCACAGGGGATAAGGATAGAGAACGAGAGCGGAGATCTGATTTCGGAGAACAGGATACTTCGCACGAGCAGAGAGGGCGTATTCATCACCGGAAGGGTCGCTCAGAGAAATACCGTGCTGAACAATACCTTTATTATCAACGGTGTGGCCGGAATACATCTTTACGAAACCTCGAACAATACCGTGAAAAAGAACAATCTCAGCGGCTCCTATCTGAGCATCCTGCTACAAAAGTCCGATTTTAACATATTGAATGGCAATCTGGTGTCTTCATCCATCGGTATGAAGCTTTCCTCCTCTTTCTTGAATCGCATTTTGTTCGGGAGATTCGAGGATGTCGAGAGATACGGTATAATGTTATATTCGTCCAACAGGACGATAATCAGCGGAGTGGAATTCGATAATGTGACCAAAAACATATACATGAAGGATTCCGTCGCCATTTTCGGCGGCCATATGTATTCGGACAGGTATTTGATATATGGTACCTCCAAACTGTACCTCACGACATGGGTCAGAGTGAGTGCCATGGATTACGAAGACAAGCCAATAAACTGGGTACGACTAAAACTGAGTTTTTTGGGTGATGAAATATCGAAAGGAGTGACTTACAGGGATGGGACGGCCGGATTTCTGGCCCCTTATGCTGTTCACACGGCGGACGGAAAGAGATATTCCTGGTGCGAGGTCGAGGCCGAATCTGACCGCTCTTTCGAAGAGAATCCCATACGGTTCTACTCGTGGGAAAGCAGGAGCATTGTTTTCAGGGAAAAGGCTCCCGGTCTTGATGTTTCCCTGAGCACGGACAAAAAAGAGCTTGTTCCTGGCGATACTATAAACATAACCCTCGAGATATATGATTCCGGAAAGCCGGTCAACAACGCCACTATCGACCTGACCATAGGAGGAAAACCCATGTTCCCTCCCAAAAGGACGGGTGAAGGCCTGTATTCCATGACGCTGAAGGTCCCTGAATTCGAAAATTCGCTGAAAATAGAGGCGAAAGTTTCCGCAGGAAATAAGATGGGAGTTTCCTCCGTCACCGTGATGAGACCTTCCGTGGAATACGGAGAAGCCGTTCCTGCGGAGGAGAAGCGTATGTCCGAACACTCGTATGTCATATACCTCTCAGCTCTCGTCGTCTTCGCAGCATTGATGCTATTTTCCGCAAGAAAGAGTGACAAAATTCGCGTTTATGAGACTTTGCGACCAATATCCCCCGACAGATTCGAGATAGAGAAATGAAGGGATGCCAAGAATTATATATTGGCTGCCAATGGAGCGATATGAAGTTCAGGTTTCTAGGAGGAGCCAGCAAGGTAGGCAGTCTCGGGCTGCTTGCCGAGGAAAACGGTTTGAGGCTCCTCTTCGACTACGGCATGACGCCGACCTCACCCCCGGAATTCCCGGCACCTGCACCTGAAGTGGATATGCTGTTCCTAAGCCACGCCCATGTGGATCACTCAGGAATGGTCCCCTGGGTAGTCTCCCGCTATGATGTCGATGTGATTGCCACTGAGGTCACAGCCATGGTTGCCGAGGTTCTTATGGAGGATATTTTGAAGGTGAGTGACTATGAGGGCTATCCGAGTCCGTATTACAAAAGAGATGTTAAGGAGACCAAACATGCGTTCAGATATATGGACTTCGGAGATTCGATAGATGCGGGGGGGCTGGAGATAACGGCACATTCGGCCGGCCACATACCGGGAGCGACGATGTATGAGGTTCTGGGCAGGAAAAGCTATCTTTTCACCGGAGACATAAACACGATAAACACGAGGCTGGTGTGGGCGACCCATCCCGTTAAGACGGATGTTCTCATCATGGAGTCCACCTATGCCGGGAGAGAACATCCCGACAGGAGAGAGCATGAAACCGAATTCCTGAACGATGTGGAGGAGATAGTCTCAAGAGGGGGGCAGGTCATCGTACCGTCCTTCGGGGTGGGCAGAACGCAGGAGATGATTCTCCTTCTCGCAGGAAGAGGTTATGAAATCTGGGTCGACGGGATGGGTAAAGGAATATCGTATATCTATCTGGACTATCCCAATTACATAAGGTCGGCAAACAAGCTTAAAAAGGCTATAAAAGGCGTCAATATGGTGCGGGGGAAAAGGGATAGAGAGCTTGCATCCAAGAACGCCGACATAATAATAACCACAAGCGGAATGATGGACGGAGGGCCGGTACTCATGTATGCCGAAAGAATCAGAAATAGGGCGGACAGTGCCATTCTGATAACCGGTTATCAGGTGGAGGGCACCAACGGCAGAAGGCTTGTTGAGACAGGAGAACTGGATTTCTACGGTGTCGTGGAAAAGATAGAGGCGGAGGTCAGACAGTACGACTTCTCTGCACATGCCAGCCATTCCGATCTCATAGAGTTTGCCAGAGCATGCGAGCCCGAAACCATAGTTCTCATGCACGGCGACAACAGGGAGGCTCTCGCAGCCGACCTGTCCTCTGAATTCGAGATATATCTTCCGGAGGAAGGCGAAGATTTCGAACTTTAATCAATACATTTTTTAATCAAAAGCATATCTGCATCTGTGAGATTGATAAAAGACATAGGAGCGCTCTCCTTCGATTACCTCCCACCTGAACTCCCGCATAGGGAAAGACAGCTCAACAACCTGAAAGCCCTTTTTGCAAAGGTTTTGGGGGGCGGTGCCCAGAATGTGATTCTTCAGGGAAGGGTGGGTACCGGAAAGACCGTATCGGCAAGGCTTTTCTGCGAGAAACTCTCGGAAGAGATGGCAAAAAAAGGGAAAATGCTCAGATATGTCCATGTCAACTGCAGGAGCAGGAGCAGCTCTCATGCTGTCCTGTACCAGATAACCTCATCCTTTGACAGAAGATTTCCGGGAAGAGGTTTTTCCGAGGATGAGATGCTGAATACGATTCAGGGGAAGATGGAAGCCGAGAAATCCCATCTCGTCGTGATTCTCGACGAGCTCGATTACCTTCTTCAGCGCTCCGGCTCAGAATTGATTTACAAACTCACGAGATTCTCGGAATACACCGGGAAAGGGCAGAATATCTCGATAATCGGAATATCACAGAGAGACCCCCTTATTCTTATGGACGGAGCTTCGAGAAGCACTTTCAAACGCTCCAACATAATACGATATCCGCCGTACAATGCGGCAGAGCTCATGGACATTCTGAAGCAGAGGGTTGAGCTCGCATTCTATACGGGTGCGGTTTCCACGGATGCGACAAAGCTCATCGCGGAGGTTTCGGGAAGAGAAGGTGATGCCAGACATGCCATAGAATTGCTTGAAAAATCCGGGCTTATCGCAGAAAGCGAGGACGCGAAGGAACTTACGGCAGAGCATGTGCGCAAAGCCCTTTCGGACATCGGAGTGTCCATTGATGCGGAGGTGCTGGAATCTCTTTCGAAACACGAATCCCTGGTCCTCCTGGCAATCATGAGAATTCTTAGAAAAAAGGGAGAAACCAGCACCGGAGATGCGGAGGAGGAATACAGGGCGGTATGCGAGGAGTTCGGAGAGGAGCCCCGGGCTCACACACAGTTCTGGAAATATCTCAATTCCCTTGAGCTGAACGGACTCATAAGCACGGAGGTAGTGGCGGAAAAAGGGAGAACCAAGAGAATAACATCCGAACTTCCGGCCGAGGAAATCATCGAGATGATATACGGAAGGCTGAAGATATGATCGTCAATGAGATATTTCTCAGCATACAGGGTGAGGGAAAGGATATTGGTAAGCCAACCGTTTTCGTTAGGCTGACGGGCTGCAACCTTAGGTGCACATGGTGCGATACCGGGTATGCGTTCTACGAAGGAAAAGATATGAGCATTCGGGAAATTATGAAAGAAGTGGAGAAATACGGAATCGGGAGAGTTTGCATAACCGGAGGAGAACCGCTGCTTCAGAAAGAGAGTCTGGACTTGACTGACAGGCTCATAGAGGAGGGCTATGAGGTTTCCATAGAGACCAATGGCGCTCTCCCAATAGAGGGAATTAACAAAAAGGCGGTGATAAGCATGGACTGGAAAACCCCATCATCCGGTGAAACAGAAAAAATGCGGAAGGAAAACCTGAAATACCTCGAAGAAAAGGACCAGCTTAAATTTGTCATAGCAGATGAGGAAGACTACGAATATGCGCTCTCCTTCCTGCGAAAGCATGATGCCAGATGCGAGACAATATTTCAGCCTCTCGGAGGCCTTAACATAAAATGGCTTGCCGAAAGGGTTCTGGAGGATAAAATGGATGTCATGGTTCTGCCGCAACTACATAAAATAATCTGGGGAGAGAAGAAAGGAGTTTAAGAGAGCTGGGTACGGACCTCGACGGAAGCCAACCTTTTTATCTCCGTTCATTTTCCGCATTTCCATGGCATCCGCTCTCACCGTAGGACTGGCTCTGCTTCCGCTCATAGTTGTTTTCATAGGGATAATAGTGTTCAGGCTCTCGGGAGCGCTCATGGCGATAATAGGCTGGGCTCTCGCTGCCCTTGAAGCCGCCACATACTTCAGAACATCGGTTGATATCGTTCTCGGGGCGAGCATTTACGGGATAATCAAGGCCTTCGGAATAACCATAGCCGTTGTTTTCACGATGCTGATGATATTCACAATGAAAGAAGTGGGAGCGCTCTCCGTAATCTCCGACGGAATAAAGCGGGTTGCCAGAACGAAGGAGCAGCAGGCCCTTTTCATAGGAATCGGGTTCGGAACCTTCGTAACCTCCCTGGGTGTCGTTACGCCTGCCCTTTTCCCGCCGCTGCTCATGGCGCTCGGTTTCGGTCCGGCAGCATCGGTTGCCATAGCCGT
This sequence comes from archaeon, assembly GCA_024278375.1. Classification (GTDB taxonomy): domain Archaea; phylum Thermoplasmatota; class Thermoplasmata; order WALJ01; family WALJ01; genus WALJ01. The sequence goes on from JAJRTH010000080.1 coordinate 5,679, forward strand.
AATCGGGTACAACGCCTCCACATCCTTCGCTCTTTTATCCATACCTATAACCCTGCCTGCGGATATCTACGGTCTCGATGCTTTCGATTTTGCGTTCAAAATAAGCATATTCCTTCCGGTGATTTCCACCCTGATTTCCATCGCAATGCTATGGGTCATAGGAGGGAAAGAATCCCTTAAAAAAGGATTTGTGCCTGCGATAATCTCCGGGCTAGTGATAGGGGTGAGCGCTCTGATGCTCGTCATACTTAGGGCTCCGATAATGATAATAGGGGTTATGGCGGGCATTTTGACAATGATCGTGCTCTACATCTACCAGAAGTTTGAGAACAGAGCCCTTGAAAGGAGTGAGCCTCTCGAGTGGAGGCCGCTGTTAACGGCCCTCTCGCCCTGGATAATCCTGATAGCTCTGGCTTCGGTGGTCAGCGTCCCCGCCGTTACGGAGATTCTGAAAGGCGTGGATGGGGGATGGAGTCTCGGATGGGCCACGGCCTATAAGACAGTGGACCTCGATTTCATGGCGAGCGTATATTTCTGGATACTGGTGGCGTATCTCCTTTCGCTGCCAATACTGAAACCAACGAAGGAGCACCTCAGAAACGCTGCGAAGATATGGGTTAGAAGAATATGGCCGCCTTTCATAGCATATTCTCTCTTCTTCTCGATATCCTTCATAATGGCCTATTCGGCCATGGTGGTGCAGGACTGGGGCCTTGCGCCATCGAATTATTTCAATGACCTGAACATGAACGTGGCCATAGGCTCTTCTCTTGCTTCCCTTGGACCAGCGTATGTTCTCGTGGCCTCGCTTCTGGGTCTCTTCGGTGCTGTTGTAGGCGGTTCCGAAACAGGTTCAAATGTTATGTTCTACAAAATCCAGCAGCAGGCGAGTAAAGACATCGGCCTTAATGACAAGCAGTTCATGACCATATACGGAGCGCATGCAAATGCAGGTGGGATAGCGAGCGCGATAACTCCGAGCAAGATAAACAACGCTGTTGCGACAATAGGAGGCGGGGGAGAGCTGGAATCTCGGATTATGAGGAAGAACGCCGCCATCGTTCTCCTGATAACTGCGGTGCTCAGCATTATGACATGGATATTCGTGAACATAGGGATATAGAGCCCTACCCGAACACCCTCTTAGATACTTCCCTCGGGAAATACATGGGTCTCCAGGGCATTCCCTTGGTTTTCTCCTTTATCTCGCCGATGAGGTCGTCTGTGAGCATCTCTCTGTTTGCGTTTTCTTCCCTGATATAGACATTCAGGGTATCCGATTCCATCTCTCTGTCGCCGATTACTATCACATATCCCACCCAGTCCTGCTTCGCATTTCTGACCTTCTTTCCTACGCTCATATCCCTGTAATCGTATCCTGCCCTTATTCCGTTCCGGGTGAGCAACTCGGCAAGCTCCTTCGCCTTTGAGAGGTGCCGCTCTTTCACGGGTACGAACCTAACCTGCTCGGGGTTGAGCCAGAGAGGTATTATGCCAACCTTTCCCTCTCTTTCCCGGATGACCGCCACATCGAAAAGCGTGTAGAGATAGCGCTCCAAGGTCCCTATAACCGCAGTATGCAGTATTATCGGGTACCTCTCTTTTCCATCGGCATCCGTGTATCTTATTCCGAAGCGCTTTGCGTTTCCGACATCCATCTGCACCGTACCTATCTCTCTCATACGGTTATTGTAGTCCTTTATGTGGTGCTCTATGTTTATTGTCCAGTAGTAGTTTATTCCCTCGGGGTAGAAGTGGAGGAGAGCTTTCTTCTTTCTGGGCTCAAGAAGCGTGAGAAGCCATTCCTTTGATTCTTCATATGCCTTTCTGGATGAGAAGTTTATGAGCATCTCATAGTCCCTGCCGAGCTTCTCTATTTCCTCGAATATGCGCTCATGGATTCTCGCAAACCATTCTCTTGCTTCGCTCTCGTCTTTGCAGACAACATGGAGGTCGGGCATGTTCATCCTTCTCGTCCTGAAGCACAGCATGGTCTCTCCAGACTGCTCGAGCCTGTAAGCATCTGCAACCTCGAAGGCTCCGAAAGGTAGCTGCCTGTAGCTTATGGTCCAGTCCCGCATCATAGCGAACTGCTGATGGCATGCCGCATATCTCAGAACGAGCCTCTTGTCTCCGGTATCTATGAAATAGAGCCTGTCACCGAAGAGGTCCGCGTGCTCTTTCACGGCGGGTTCGGCCGCATTGAACATATTGGTGCCTTTGACGGTCATGACCGGGAGCCCCATATCGTTAACGATCTTCCACGAATAATCGGAAAGAAGGTCGAACATGAGCGCTCCTTTCGGGCCGTACCTCATGTGTCCGGCATCGCTCATCTCTTCCCATTCGATTCCGAACTTGTGGCATAGTCTGGCATAGGCCGGCTCAGATTTCCCACTCTCAGCCCTCAGAGCCTCCTTTTTAACCATTATCGAGAACGCGTCATCACCAAGCACCGCATCCTCAACTTGGAGCTCGCTGCCGTCGAAATTTAGTATAATGAACCGGTCCTCACCCTTCGGTTTAGTCGCATCCGATTTTGCCTTTATCTCTCTGGAAAGTTCGCTCAGAGGATGGCCTTTGCACGAGATTTTGAAGGCCTTATACCATCCGAAAGGCGCTCTGGATACCTCGCCGTCGAAGGATTCTCTAAGGGTGCTCTCGAGGTCTTTGAGAAGTTTGACCGCTGTGTTAGGCGGCGCTAGAAAACTGCTTAGGTGAGCATAGGGATACACCATTATCCGTTCGGCCTTTACGGTTTCCGCCATTCTGATTATCTCTTCGGTGGCAATAGAAATGTCCTTATCCCCATCATCTCTCTCTATTGCGGTAAAAACCACGAGAGCCTCGTCCATCCTCCCACTCTTTCTCTCGTTGGGAATCTCCTCCGCTCCCTTAGCGGGCTTTTTGACCTCATATTCGATGTAATCGGAGTGTATCATGAGGATTTTCAACGTATCACCGTCCCGCAATGGTACAGGATATAAAAATATGCACGACTCTGTCCCTCTGAGGCAGGAAAACTATAAATAGAGCATCGGGTTGGGGCGGATAACAAGAGGTGAATTCATGGAGGACACCCTCTGCACGATAGAAATACTGAGATATGAAGAAGGATACATGGCCAAGGTGCAAACGAGCTTCGGAAGATATATGGAGTACAGAAACTCTGATTTTGAAAGTCTCATGCAACAGTTGTACGAGGATCTTTACGAGGAGTTCGAAGGGGTCTAAAGCCTTTCTCTGGCCCTTTTAACGCATTCTTCCGCGTTTTTCAGGGCCTCTTCCAGATTTCCTTTTCTGCGGGATATGTTGGCGTTTTTCAGGAACGGGGTTATCTGGGAGACATCGACCTTCCTGGCCCTAAGCGTTTTTATAAGCGATTTCGCTTCTTCAAGTGTTTCCTCCAGGAGCTTCTCGTAATCTATGTCCTCTTCCTCCACCTCCTCCTCAGCGAAGACCGCACCGCAGTGTGGACAGACATCATCCTCCGGACCAACCACACCACCGCAGGCCGGACACACATATTCAACCTCCTCTTCCACATATTCCTCATCCGTTTCTTCGATCTCATCGGCGGCCTCTTCCGGCTCCCCGGGTGTCCCTCCTGGTTCCGGCGTCTCCTCCGATTCCTCAGTAAATTCCTCCTCTCCACCGCCGACAATCCTTTTCATCTCCTCTATCAGTTTTTCCGGATCCACATCCTCCGTATCGCCTATGGAATCCAGAAAACTCTCCAGCGGGGTTAGATCCTCCTCCAGTTCGAATTCTTCTTCCAGTTCGAAGAGGTCGAGATGGGCCCCGCATTCCGGACACATCTCCGTATCAGCGGGTATTTCCTCCCCGCAAAGGGGACATTTTCTTTTTTTAGAGCCACCGCCGTTCATCGAAACCTAAGCCCCCTATCCCCTACTATTATATATGCTTTCATGTGTAGTGTTGGTGTGGAAACAGCAAAATAAAATAAGAATTAAAAATAAATGGTTTTAGAGGTCGTAGGGTTTGAGTGTCTTTCTCCCATTTTCCTTGGCTCTCGCCATGGCATCCTTGACAAGTCCCTCGACGGAGTCGCTGAGCCTGTCATAGAAATCCTGGGAGATTCTGTACTCGTCCCCGACCAGTGCTTTGACTTCGGACTTCTTGATGATCATTTTTGTCACCGCCACCCCTATTACAAGGGGGTTTTTAAACTTTTCGCTTTTA
>JAJRTH010000081.1 GCA_024278375.1 archaeon
AACACATAAGAAATAGAGCGCTCCACTACGGTGAGGAGAGGGAGCTTGAGGATTACAGGAACCACACCGTCCATTTCGACAACTATTATGATCAGGCAAGGGACAAGGAGCACACCGCAATCCTTGTGGAGAAAGGGGAGAAGATACCGTTCATAAACACCATGGAAAGGGAGGCTGGACTGAGCGAGATACATGAGATAATGAGGGGGATAATGAGGGGAAAGGAGTTGTTCGTCTGCTTTTTCTCGCTTGGCCCGAGAAACTCTCCGTTCAGCATCCTCGGTCTGCAGCTGACTGAGTCTGCCTATGTGGCACACAGCGAGCACATACTTTACAGAACAGCCTACGAGGAGTTCAAAAGGCTGGGAAGTAATGCGAAGTTCTTCAAATTCGTGCATTCAGCGGGAGAGCTGGACGAGAGAAAGACCAGCAGGAACATCGAGAATAGGAGGATATACATAGACCTGAAGGATGAGACGGTCTATTCTGCGAACACCCAGTACGGAGGCAACACCATAGGCCTGAAGAAGCTGGCTTTCAGGCTGACCATAGCAAAGGCCGCCAGAGAGGGCTGGCTATCCGAGCACATGTTCCTCATGGGGGTGAACGGGCCGAACGGAAGGGTGAGCTATTTCACCGGCGCATTCCCTTCGATGTGCGGAAAGACATCCACCTGTATGGTTAAGGGCGAGAGGCTTGTGGGCGATGACCTCTCGTTCATAAAGTACATAAACGGAGAGGCGAGAGCCGTTAATGTGGAAAACGGAGTCTTCGGCATAATACAGGGCATAAATTCGAAGGATGACCCGGAGATATGGGAGGTGCTGCACAGCGACGAGGAGGTCATATTCTCCAACATCCTCGTGAGCGATGGCCTCCCGTACTGGACCGGTATGGACGGAGACATGCCCGACAGAGGAGAGAATCACAGCGGAGAATGGTGGAAGGGAAAGAAGGATTCTGAGGGCAACGAGATTTCGCCGAGCCATAAGAATGCTAGGTTCACCGTGAGGCTTTCCTCCTTCAGTAACCTTGATTCCGAGGCTCTGGATGCTCCGGATGGTGTGGGGGTCAGCGGAATGATATTCGGAGGAAGGGATGCGGACACATGGCCGCCGGTGTGCGAATCCTTCGGCTGGAAGCACGGGATAATAACCAAAGGTGCATCTCTGGAATCCGAGACCACCGCAGCCACTCTGGGAAAAGAGGGCGTGAGGAAGTTCAATCCCATGGCGATTCTTGACTTCATGTCGATACCCCTCGGCAGATACCTGGAGAACTACCTGGAATTCGGAGAGCGTTTCGAAAATCCGCCGAAGATATTCGCCGTTAACTACTTCCTAAGGGATAAAGCCGGAAGGTTCCTGAACAATAAGACGGATAAGGCGGTGTGGCTGAAGTGGATGGAGCTCCGTGCAAATGGGGATGTGGATGCCATAGAGACACCGATAGGCTATATTCCCAGATACGAGGACCTGAAAAGGCTGTTTTCAGAGGTTCTCGGAAAGGATTACTCGAAGGATGATTACGAGAAGCAATTTACCATAAGGATTCCTGAACTTCTGGCCAAAATAGACAGGATAGAGAAGGTTTACAGGGAGATTGAAGATACACCTCGGGAACTGTTCGACGAGCTTGAGGCGGAGAGAAGGAGGCTTACCGGGGCGAAGGAAAAGTACGGGGACTACATCTCTCCCCTAATACTGTAATGAGTTTCCAAACTCTCGATAACCCACAGCCAAGTTTTAATAGCCCGAAGCCATGGGCAGGCTGTGAAAAAGGAAAGGGCACACTGGCCGTCCTATGCCAGAAGGCTTAGGAAAAACGCCGAAAAATCCCTGGAAGAGGGCAGATATCCGGAGGAGGAAATCAGGCTTGCGCTCTCCGTCCCAGAGCCGTATTACAGGACCTATGCGCTCTCGGAAATTGCGCTCAGACTGCATGGAAAAGGGATGAAGTACGAGGATGTCTGGGAAAAGGCCGTGAGGAGCGCAGAGGAGATAGAACCTGAGTGGAAGAGGGAAGAAATGCTCGAAAAACTTGCGTCCATCGGTCACAGATGCTCCGCAGACATATTCTCCCTTCCCTCGATGCTTAACGAAAAGGGCATGAGGATGAAGCTGGTCTCAAAGATTGCTAGGCTTGGCAGAGGAGATGACGGGCATCTGGCAAAGCTGTGGGAAAGGTCCGAGGAAAGCGAGGATTCGAAAAGATACGAGATACTGCGGATACTTGTGCATCACGGACTTTCCGACCCTCTTGCAGAAAAATTCATGGAAAATCTCGGCGATGAGAAAAAGGAACTCCTCAGGGAATACATGCGCAGGGGAAGAGGCAACAGGAAAGACAGAAAACGGGAGAAAAGGGAGGGACTGTCCCATGTAGAGCCGCTCAAAGGCCCCGAGCCCGCATTCACAATGGCTCTTTACAACACATACAAAGGAAAGGCGGACGAGAACCACTACAGAAACATTGCGAGGGCTGCGGCTCTTTGCTATGCGTTCGATCTGAAACTTGCGCTCATAGGCTTCCCTTTCGAGGATGCGGAAGAATGCGTCGAGAGAGCCGTTAAGAACACCAGGGTAGGAAAAGGCGGAGAATACCTGCGAGAGCTGGAAAGGGCCGGGAGGCTCGTTCTTTACCCGAACATCGATTCGATAGGGGAAAAGATCGTGGCCACTAGTTCGCATCCGGACCCCGAGAAGAGAATAAAGCCCGGGGATATCACCGGAAAAACCACCTTCGTGCTCGGCCTGGGGCATCAGGGCCTTCCTGCCTCTGTTATGAGAAGAGCGGATTTTCATCTGGAATTCACCGGAAAGGGTGCATCCCTGGAGACATGCACAGCAATGGGAGTTCTTGCGTACATGCTGGGAAAGCGCGGATAGGTTTGGGAGTCTCAAAGTTTAAATAATCTCTTTCCCAATAGTCCGGCATGGAAACCCGTCATGGAAAGGCGGCCGCGATAATCTTCGTACTTTTGGCCATGTCCGTTATACAAATATCTATTCCTCTTTCCGATTCCGCCATACCTTCGGATTCCGTCGATGCCTATACGGGCGATTCCGTCTTTTACAGCAGAAATGCATCTGTGGGCTATGCATATCGCTGGTACAACGACCGGAATCCGCATTACCACGACTTCACATCCAGCGGAGGGGACTGTGCGAACTTCGTGTCCCAGTGTCTCATAGCCGGAGGTCTCTCGCTGCACAACGGCACGGACGGAAGCGGATACGGGGTTTATCCGGATGCGGACAGGCCGACGACATACAGCAACGGGACCATACCTTACTGCGATTATCTGCACCAGCACCTTGTGAATTACCAGCCGGTGGACTATGCCTATGTCACGACCGCAAATGCCAGCATACCCTCATGGATAGAGCCCGGAGATGTCATCATATTCGGCAACACCACGGATTACTGGCAACATGCCATGATTGTCGTATGGAAAGGCACCGACGACCTCGGGCTTGCCGCCCACACCACGGACACATGGAACGCCTCTTTCTGGACCGAGCTAAACTACTTCGGTCTTGCGAACTTCTACCATATAAGGGATTCCGGATACGCGGGTGAGGAATTTCTTTTCGAGGTCAGAGCATCCACGCTGAACGTGAGGGTGGGACCCGGAATAAGCGGCACAGGCTCTCTATATCAGGACATCGGCGACATTCATGCCGGAGAGATGTATATGGCCATAGGAAAGGCATACGATGCCTCGGGAAACCTCTGGTACCACTTCTGGTTCGATGACAGGGCCGCATGGTGTGCTGCGGATTACTCGGGAAATGTCTATGCCTCGCCCATTTCCAGAGAGAGATATCTAGAGGTCGATGTTTCACGCTATCTGAATGTGAGAACCGGGCCTGGCATAAGCTACACCGATATCGGGGAGGTGTATCCGGGCATGAGATTCTATTCGATTCAGACCTTCAATTCCTCCGGTAGCATCTGGGTAAAATACTATTGGGGAGGCCAGGAGGTCTGGAGTTCCGGAAAATACATGGAACTTTACAATTACATCGATGTTCATCCGAAAAAGAACCTGACCAGGGTCTTCATGGGATTCTACCCCTACTGGCTGGGTACGAACGATTCCTTCATGGAATGGGATTACATATCCCACCTCGCATGGTTTGACATATCGCTGAATTCCAACGGCACGGTATCTAATGCGAACAACTGGCCTTCCGGATGGACCGGTCTGGTCAGCGATGCGCATGCGAACAACACGAAGGTTCTGGTGACATTCACCCTGTTCGGCTCAACGAGCATTCACACCCTTATCTCAACTCCATCTTACAGAGCGACTGCGATAAACAGCATCGTAAACGCTGTTGTGAGCGGAAATGCGGACGGTGCGGTGATAGACTTCGAGACACCTTCCAGCGGGGACGGAGCGAATCTGACGCTGTTCATGAAAGAATTGAAGGAGAACCTCACCTCTCAGGATCCCTCCTATGAGCTGGCCATATGCCTCTCGCCGTACCCGTGGAGTTCGCAGATATGGGGGGATGCTGGTCTGTTCCAGGATTTGAACATCTATGCCGATTACTATTTCCTCATGGGTTATGACTATCACTGGAGCGGAAGCAGCACCACAGGGCCATGCGGAGCGCTCTTCTGGAGCAGCAACATAGACGCGTATCATGCGATACTGAAGTATCTCGGCTATGGAGCAACGAGCTCGAAATTCATCTATGGCGTCCCCTATTACGGATATGACTGGCCGGTGAGCAGCACGGAATACAATGTGCCGGGAGCGAGCACGACAGGGACCGGTTCATCGAGGACCTACGACAGTGCCATGTCCAAGTTATCATCCACAGGTGCGGTCCTGAACTGGAACGAAAGCTCGAAGAGCCCCTGGTTCTGGTATTACGATTCGGTGAATTCGGTCTACAGGCAGGTCTGGTTTGATAACGAGACATCCATCAAATACAAATACGAGCTCATAAACAGGTTCGACCTCGGAGGTGCAGGCACATGGGCCCTCGGCTACGATAAGAGCACCACGGAAATATGGAAGGCGATAGGGGAAAAGATAGGCAATTTTTCGCTGGATATTGTATATCCCTCCCCGGGCTCCATAATCGGCGGAACAGTAAACGCCACAGTACTTGCATACGGCGGGATAAGTGAGCTTTACTACAGAGTGCCAGGGGGAGACTGGCAGAAAGCGACCCCGGATATCGACCTGCACAGCGAAACGATTTATGTCGGAGGGAAGGCTTACAGAGGATATCAGTCCGTGTTTCACATTATCTGGGACACCAACAGACTTCTTCCCGGTGAATACACCCTTGAGATAAGGGCGAACAACAGCTTTCAGGTGGACTACATGAACTACAGCTATATCGTTAAAAGGAACATAGCTCTCGAAGGGAATGCCTGGGGCTCCTCCGATGCTTACAATCTTATAGACGATGAGGACTATATCGATTATTATTCCGGTTTCGCATCCAATGACCTCAACAGCCCGCTTTACATAGGGCTTCCGTGCAACTATTCCATACAGGCCTTCAAATTCCGCCTGTGGGACGGTGATGGCAGATACTATCAGTACAGGATAGAGGTCTCAAGGGACAATTCCACATGGACGGAAGTCGTGAACAGGACATCAGGTGAGTGGAGAAGCTGGCAGTGGATCGGCTTTGCGGAAGGAAATCTGACTGCGAGGTACATAAGAATAACAGGCACCTATAACTCCGCAAATCAGTGGTATCACATAACCGAGTTCAAGATATTCGTCTATAACGATACGATACTTCACGGAAAGGTGATAATCAACGGAGAATCTCTCCGCTCCTCCTCACTCCGGATACTCGACGAGAACAATTCTTTCAGTATTAACATAACAACGAACGAGTATGGCGGATATGAAATCGATCTCTCACCCATGGGCTTTATGGAAGGAGATCTGATAAACGCGAGCATCACACAGAGCGGATATAAGGGATGGAACAGCACGAAGGCGAGCAGATATGTCTCCCAGATACGGCTGGATATCATATGCATGAATGTACACTTCCGGGTGGGCTGGAACCTCATCTCTCTGCCCTGGCAGAACGTATCCGCGGGCATAAACGATGCACTTTCCGGCATTTCATGGGACAGAGCCATGGTGTATCAGAACGGAGTATGGTACACATATAACACGGCAAGACTGGCAAAGTACAACCTCGGATTTCCGGATGTGGACAACACGATGGGTATCTGGGTGCACGCCACGGCAAACGGTACGCTCATGGGCCCTGCTGACAATATCGGTAAGACCAGTATAATCCTGCATAAGGGATGGAATCTGGTGGGTTATCCGAGCAACACAGTGAGAAATATTACAGCGGCTCTTTCGGGAATACCCTATGATTATATTCAGGTTTATAATGCCACAACGGGAGCGATAACTACCCTTGCGGCGACGGAGACCATGAAACCCGGCAATGGATACTGGATACACGTGACCGCGGATGCCGTATGGAGCGTCGAGTGGTGAGCGTTTAGGGCCCGCGGGCGATTAACTCCAGTCCAGCAGCCTTTTCTGGCCTTCCAGGGAGCGCACATGGGTGGCATCCTGGGTGACCTCGAGCGTGCCCAGATATTTCCCTTCTTCGCTCCATATCGGGAAATACTGAATGTGGATGAACTTTCCCATCATCTGTATCCAGAACTCCGCCTTTTCCCTGCGGCCGGCTTTGAACTCTTCCAGTATTTTGTTGACTATGCCAACGCTTTTCGGAGGATGACATAACTGCACAGGCCTTCCGAGTATGCTGGGGCTTCGCGGGAATATTCTCTCCTTTCCGTTGCTGAAGAACCTTACCCTGTCATCCGCGTCTATGAAGGTCATGTCGAATGGCAGGGTGTTCAGCATGTACTTTATTTCCTCTGGGAGCATGTACCCGGTATCAAGCTCTATGTCGTCTTCCCTTATGAGTTCATACCGGTCGGCTTGTGTTCCGCCGAGCATGACTTTTATTGGCGGAGGAAGGTTCAGCATATCGTCCTCGCTTATCTCCGTCTCTATCTCATGGGGATGCAGCGGTTTCGCCTCCGGTTTCCATTTGTCTCCGGGTTTTACTTTATAGAAGTGGAATCCGCTCTCCTGCTCCTTTATAGCCCTCCATTCACCCTCAGAAAGCAGAATCTTCACGGTTGGATACAGGATGTTGTTCTCCCTGTATGTCATATCCATGAGAGCTCCCGAGAGTTCTCTTGCCATATCCTGCACATCCTTTGAAAATTCCTCCCAGTTCTCCGGTTCCTTGGAAACGAGTCTCTCGAACTTCCTTATCTTGGCCCGTATCTCGTCGTGCTTCGTCCACAGGACTGTTGGAACAGCGGTTATTCCCCTGCGCTCCATATACGGAAAAAGAAGCATCTCCTCCCTTTCGTAGTGGTATCCCACGCCTCTCAGACCTCTGGCCATCTCCCTCAGGGTTTCGAGGATGTTTTTCCTGACATTATCGTCCTTTGCGGATGACAGGCTGTTGGCATAGAGTGTGAGGAGTTCCGCATCGCGGGCTATTACCTCGTTTTCCATCTGCAGAGTCGTGAGCGGGTGTCCCTGTGGGAAATCATAGTCTTTCCGCTCCTGCAGGACCTCTCTGAATAGTTCGGTGTGGACATCGCACATCTTCACTATTTCCTTCGGGCTTATGCCCTCCTTAACCAGTTCCTGCTCCACAATCGGTATCATTATCGGGTTGAGATCGCCGAGTATCTTTTTGAGCTTCGCCTTGGCCTCATCCATGTTCTCTCCGCTCTGGAGATCTTTCAATATCCGCTTTATTTCGTTCTTCACGGCCTCCGTATCCTGAAGTAGTTCCGACATGTTATCGGTATGAAATCAGGGAACGTATACATATACTTATTGGACAAATATGAGTAGTAAATAACTAGGGCACATCTTCAACATGTGTGGATTTTAAAAAAGTTTCCCTGAAAAGAGGAAAGATTTCTCAGGCGCTCCCCTTCCATGCCGGACTGTAGAAAATACACGGTGCGTACCTGATCAAAAGGAAGTATATTTCTAGATGACTTCCCTCAATTCCCACCCCTCTTTTCCGATATATAGAAACGGAGAGCGATCTCCAGCCCACCTTTAACCTCAGTGCAGATGAGCTCATAAAAAGCTGTTTCCAGCAGGTATGGATTCTCATGAATCAGGTTCTCAAAAGCTCCATTTCCATCATTTCCCTCTGAAAAGCCGATGACCTGAAGATTTTCAATATCCGGCTCTGCGCTCTCTGAATGAGGGGAAAAGGTGCGGCCTTCGGGGGTGAGGAAAATATTCTTGCAAGATGTGATCAAAAAGAAGTATATTTCTACATGACCTCTCCTAATGAAGTCCCCTCGAACGCAATAACTTATGAAATTCTCATTTTTCCTAAATATTAAATACTCATCTGCCTCTCTTTACCCATGGTCCGCATAGCGGCTTTCGATGCTAAGGAATTCAACAGAATTAGATACAGAGAAATACCCGATCCCGAAAACCCGGAGAAGACCATCAAAAAGATTTCGGGGTTTTACAGCCCTCTCGGATCCGGAATAGTTAGCAAGTATCCAGAGGTTCTCGAAGAGATGATAAAAGAATCATTCAAGGAACTCGAGAGCAGTTTCGGGTTTTCATCTGGAGCCCCATTCTTGGGCTCTCATGAAATTAAGACATATCTGAACAAAGATATGTCAAAAACAATAGCCTTCGCAGATCAGCTCGTTAAAAAGGTCCAGGATTATCTGGAACATGCCTTTTTCACATATATGGTTCTTCCTCCATCTGAGATTCCTTTTATCACTGTTGGAGGGGAGAAATCACCCAAAAAAGAGATTGAAACGTATAGGTTTTTGAGGAGTTGTGCCCCGGCATTCTCTGCGTTGAGCGCGTGGGCTTTTGCCAGCAAGCATGACCTTTCTGATACGAAAATAATGATCGACTCATTCAGATACAAGAAAATGACTGCATGGGACCAGCTAATAAGAAAAACAAAGCCTGAAATCTATCCTCACGGGGATGAGTGCAATCCTTTCATAGCTCTGGCAGACATACTGGCATTTCTTACAGATGTCAAACTCTACAGACTTGGGAAAAACGATGTGCGATATAGGAGATTAACTCCAGATGGGATAAAAGAAGCTTGGGATGACTACTCTTTTCCTACAGATGTGTGGTTTCTCGATAAAAGAGGCATAGGGCTGTTTGCTTGGCATCGAGATGAATTGATAGATGTGAAGCCATACATAAAAAGACCAATCGTGTTTTTCCTTGCAGACAGAATAGAGAACTTGGATGTTCTGAGATTGCCAGAAGCTCCTGCTAAAGAGAACATCCCTCCTGAAAGGAGATTTAACCGTCAGCTCCGAAATTTTCCTGCTTTCAGAGCGGCGACAAAATACGCTTATCAACTTGGAGGAAGCATACAATTCTATGACCCATATCAGGATGCTGATATGGTTAGGGATGGGGATGTGATAGTGTTCATGGGAGACAACAGTAAAAAGATTGCAAAAACCCTCTCTGATGCCTATGATATCGTGATAATCCGTGCAAAGGATCTGAGAAAAAAGTTAGAGGGTTAAGAACATATATGCGCATATTAAGCAACTGTGGTAGATGATGCCGGTGTGGGACCACCTACATTTTTCTCTTAGAATCAGGTGCTATATAAACATTTCTTAGCTTTGACACTCTCACTGTCCGAATCGACAGGAAAAATATTGCAGGCGGACCTGTTCGAAGGAAAATCTCGTTGCGCGCCTATCCCAGGGTGCTCTCCAATTTTCACCCTCTTTTCCGATATATGGAACGGGGCCTCCATACGCTTCATTAATGAAATCCTGAAGCAAAACCCCTCTTTTCCGATATATGGAAACGGGGAGCGCTCTCCAGCCCACCTTTAACCTCAATGCAGATAAGCTCATCAAAAGCTGTTCCAAGGAGATACGGATTCTCATGAATCAGGCCATCAAAAGCCTCTTTTTCATCGTTTCCATCCGAGAAGCCGATGACCTGAAGATTTTCAATATCCGGCTCTGCGCTCTCTGAATTAGGGGAAAAGGTGCGGCCTTCGGTGGTGAGGAAAATATTCTTGCAAGATGTGATCAAAAAGAAGTATATTTCTATTCGATTTTTTAGATCCATTAGTAGATTATAAATATTTCCACTCCATCGGGAAGACATGAAACTCACTATTGAAGATGAGAACGGATATCAGATAAGGGCCGAGAGAGAAGATATTGGGACATTTACGGTCGTTGCGGTGGAATGGAAGCACCCAAACTGGAGCTATTTTTCGGATGGGATGATATGGATTAATTCTCTGCATCTCGGGAGATGGATTCCCATTGCTGTAAGCAAATGCTCCAGAAAATACCACACCTTAGATGAATTCTTGGAGGATTTTCCTCATTTTTCACCCCTCTTTTCCGATATATAGAAACGGAGAGCGATCTCCAGCCCACCTTTAACCTCAGTGCAGATGAGCTCATCAAAAGCTGTTCCAAGCAGATATGAATTCTCACGGATGAGGTTCTCGAAGGCATCCTTTTCATCATTTCCCTTGGAAAAACCAATTACCTGAAGATTTTCGACATCCGGCTCTGCGCTCTCTGAATTTGGCTGGAATGTGGAGTATTTGTTATATTCTGTATTTATACTACGGTTTCTGCATAAGGTTTTTCTTTCTTTTTCGCTTTTATTCTGGTTAACATCCTATATTTATCATCGATTTTTCCTTTTTCAAGCCTGTCTAATATCATCTCATAGTAATCTCTATCAATTTCTGCAGATATGTAATTACGGTTTAAATTTCTAGCTATTTCTATTTCAGATCCACTTCCACCAAACAACACAAAAATAATATCTCCCTCTTTTGTAGCAGCTTTAAATAACATTTCTACAAGTTTCTGAGGTATCTGGCATGGATGATAGGTTTTTTCTCTAGAAACATTTTTTACTAAATCGAAATAAAACCAAGAATAGGGCATCTTTCCCTTGCTTCCTTGTGCCATTAGTTTTTTTATCCTTTTGTCTTCTGGGTTTTCATAAGGCATTGCGACGTTATCCTTATAGAATTTGTTATTTTTTGATTTTCTGCAATGTAAAATTGTTCTATGCGCTGTGGTAAATCTATGTTTAGAATGGCCAATATTTGTGTTGTATATCCAAACATACTCTCTTACATCATAACATGCGTTATCTAGGTATTTTACCCATAGATATGCATTTTGTCTAGAATAATTTATTAGAAACATGTTGCCGTCTTTTTTTAATACGCGCAGGCTCCTTTTAGCGAGTTCAATATACCAATCGATATATTCATCAAAACTTTTTGTATATGTCTTATTATTATATCTCACCCCCACATTATAATCAGGATCTCCATAAACTAGATCTACACTTTCAGCTGGCAGTTCATCAAGCAGATCGAACACGTCCATATTAAAGACCTTGTTAACGTAATGTTCAATAGAGTTTTTCTTATATTGCTTCATGTTATCGTCTAATCAACCTATATCTCGCCTTCTTTAAAAGCTTTATTGATCCCATATCATCAATACTTTCAAATGAATATAAATATAAACTGACAGTCGAGCTATTTCCAGAAACCTGTCTAAGGAGATACAAACTATTTATCTTTTTAATAGGCAAATTCATGTCCATCTTCATTTTGTTGTAGTATCTGAATGGATAGTAAAGTTGGTAAACTGCAAAATCTATAGGGCCTCCATTTTTCCCTTCTATAGTAGTAACATCTCCAAGATATTCTACTACCCCATCTATCTCCATCTGAACGTTTTCAGTTTCTACTACAGTATGACCGACATAAAACTTAAAAGAAGTTTTAGTACGCCGTGCCCCATATATTTTCGGACTTGCGACAATATCATCGTATAGAAAATCATGTATGATTCTTTGGTTAATACCTACAGAAATGATGTTAGATTCGCTTGTATCTATTTCATTTAATATACTCTTTCTATATTTCCATTCGAATATCTCATCTTCAGATATGGGCTCAAATTTATGATATCCATATCTTATACCCTTCACGAACATGTGTTTACCGCCGCCTAAATGAAGGAGAAAGTAATCTTCATCCCTCATCTCAGAAGGAAGTTTTGAAGAAGAATCAACTTTAGTTATATCAAAATAATTTGCAACGCCATATTTCTTCCCTATCTTGGCTGCTAACTTATTATCAAAAACCATATCTCCTCTGTTTAAGCAGATATGGAAGATTTCAGCCAGTGCTTTCTGTTTTTTAGTTTCTTTAGAGCCGCTCATGATAAACGCCTTACATTTCAATATACTATATAACTTTACTCTCTCTTCCCCCATATCGCATTCAGCACCATCTGAGAGAAACGAGGAAGCGCTCCCTCGGTAGATACGATTTCCTCCTGATAGCGCACGAGCATCTCTTTGTTTTCAGGAAGCCCTGAATTATCGGGAGCGCAGTAATGGAAGGGCGATAAAGATATATCTCCCTGTCCGTTCATGCCGTGATGGACAGAAGAAAGCTCTTCGAGGAGCTGAATAGAAATCTGAAAACATGAGGTTTGAGAGGCTGTGCAGGATTGCCGAAGCTTTCGGATTCAGATACAGGGGAGGAAAAGGCAGCCACAGGGTGTATGTCCGGGAGGGGGTTGTGGAGATACTCAACTTTCAGAATGTTCATGGAAAGGCAAAGCCTTATCAGGTCAGACAATTGATAAAGGTTATAAAGAAGTATAACTTAATTGGAGATGAGGACGATGTATAAGTATGCGATAGAGAGATTCTACAGCGACGAGGATGAGGGATACATAGCCATAGTTCCGGAGCTCCCCGGATGCACGGCTTTCGGAGAGACGGAGGAGAAAGCGCTTGAAGAGATTAAAACAGCCATGGAGCTCTGGATAGAAACCGCAAGAAAAGAAGGGAGAAAACTGCCGGAACCTAGGGGAAAGGAAATCCTTTTACATATCTATAAAGAAGCCGCAGAAAGCCATGGAATATAAGCACGACCTTCTGAGTATATGAATTAACTGAGCATCTTTTGGTTTTCAGGAAGGGGTGAATCAATCTCTTAGATTTTCAGGATGCCCCTCACCGCTTCGAGGAATTCTATGGCCAGTTCCACCCCTTCTCTGGCATCCTCCTCCAGAGCCTCGGCATCTATTCCATAAAGCATGGTATGTCTCTGTCTTCTGTACATATCCATTATCCTCGAATATCTCTCCATTTCCGGGTATTTCTCTCTGAGGTATGTGATGACACAGATGTGGCTCCTCTCCTTAACCCCATCCCTGAAAAGAATGGCCCTCGCGGCGTGGAACATCGCAGTGTATACGGACACCAGCGCCAGATCATACATCCCGTCTTCTATGCATCTGTTTGCATTTTCCATATGCCGCTCAGCATTCTGCACCTCTTTATGGACAACCTCTGGCGGGAATGGGTACTTCCTCAACAGACCCTCTGAAAAGCAATCGTCCAATCTCATGGGAGCTCCCCGCCGTACAGAACTATGTGGTTTTCCTTAACTGAGCGGTAAAAACCAGCGTTATCTTTCATCATTCTCAGCCACATGTTCGGGGTCATAACCTCCATGTTTATCTCCTTTCCGAGCTTTTCCTCGTATCTCTGCAAATCCATGCGCAATTTCGGTCCTATTATGAGGATATCCACATCGCTTCGCTCTGTGAAATCACCTTTCGCATGGCTCCCATAGAGCACTATGTTCTGTATATCCGGAGATTGGGAAAGCATATGGTCAATGAGGCCTGATTCCTTCAAACGGAAGAGAAATGCCAGTTTTTTGAGCTCTTTTGTTAAATAATTGTCTTCCAGCATGTAAAAATGTTCTTTCCCTCTCTTTTTTCTCCTCAGCAGGCCGTCTTTCTCCATGTCCCTCAGGGCTCTGCTGCAGGTTCCGGCGCTTATCCCAAGTATTCCAGATATCTGTTTCACATAAACCTCTGAATCGGGATGCTCGGCAAAATATCGCAGGATTTTCCAGTACGCGTATTTATCGAATAATTCCATCATATCGTTCAATAGGTTGAACGTTCGTTCATTATATTAAACTTTCGTTTCCCGCACCTTCTTTCATTTCCTGATAGCGCACGAGCATCTCTTTGTTTTCAGGAAGCCCTGAATTATCGGGGAGCGCCTCCATGCTGCAGGAATGCGGGAAATTACGGCAATGAAATGCCGGTTTTCATTCCATTTCCCCACAACCTTTATCTTCCATTAGTTTGTATGGGTTTAAAAAGCCAATGGAGGCATATTATGTACGAAGCGAGATTTCATGGACGAGGCGGTCAGGGCGCCGTTACCGCAGCCAATATTCTGGCGGCTGCCGCATATTCCGAGGGGAAGTACTCCCAGGCATTTCCCATATTCGGAGTGGAGAGAAGGGGAGCGCCTGTGGCCGCGTTTTTGAGGATAGATGAGAAGCCCATAGACATAAAGTTCCAGATCTATGAGCCTGATGCCGTGATAATCCAGGACCCGAGCCTTCTCGATGTCAAGGAGGCGAATGTCAGAGGCGGACTCAAGCCCGGTGGCACGGTGATTATAAACACCAAAAAGAGCCCGGAGGAATTCGATTTCGGCGATGCGAAGGTCTATACCATAGATGCCACGGGAATAGCGATAAACAACAGCCTTGGAACAAAAACCAACCCCATAGTGAACACGGCCATAATAGGGGCCTTTGTACGGATTACCGGCAAGGTTTCCCTGGATGCGGCGGTCAAGGCTGTCCATGATCTATCGCCTGCCAAGAGAGAGCAGAATGTTGAGGCCGTGAAAGAGGCATATGATAAGGTAATGGGGGTATGAATATGGAAAAGATAACAATGGGTGCAATCATAACCACGCCCGGAAGCTCTATGAACTACAAGACCGGGTCATGGAGGACCATGAGACCGGTGCTGACGCCTGAGAACTGCATATACTGCAACATGTGCTGGCAATACTGCCCTGACAGCGCCATAGAGCCCGCGGACCCGAAGGAGAAGAAGCCGATAGTGATAGATTACGACTACTGCAAGGGCTGCGGCATATGCGTTCAGGAATGCCTTGCGAACAGAAATCCCAACCTGGGAGATGCCCTGAAAATGGTTCCGGAGGAGAAGTGATATCATGGGAGTGAAACAGGTGGTTAAGGGCAATTTCGCAACTGCGGTTGCCGCAAAGCTCGCAAGGGTGGATGTGGTTCCTGCTTATCCGATTACCCCGTCAACGCTATTTCCGGAGCAGATTTCGCAGTATGTTGCAGACGGAGAAATGGATGCGGAGCTCCTTCTGACAGAATCCGAGCACAGCGCCATGAGCGCTGCCATAGGAGCGAGCGCAGCAGGTGCAAGGGTGGCGACATCCACGGCATCTCAGGGTCTCAAACTCATGAGCGAGATGCTTTTCATAGCATCCGGGATGAGGCTGCCGATAGTGGTTGCCGTGGGAAACAGAGCGCTCAGCGCTCCGATAAACATCTGGGCCGACCACTCGGACACCATGGCCGAGAGGGATTCCGGCTGGATGCAGTTCTATGCGGAGAACAACCAGGCCGCCCTCGACCTTATGCTGATGGCATTCAAGATAGCGGAAGACCACCGGGTCATGCTCCCAGCAATGGTCGGACTGGATGCCTTCGTTCTGACCCACACCATGGAAGGTGTCGACGTGCCTCTTCAGGAAGAGGTTGACGAGTTCCTTCCGCCATACAAGCCGATATACACCCTGGATCCTGAGAAGCCCATGACCTTCGGTTCCTTCGGAACGCCGGCGCATTACATGGAGTTCAAGTACCGGCAGTGGGAGGCCATAAAAAACGCCAGAGAGGTCATAGACGAAGTATTTGCCGAGTTTGAAAGGAAATTCGGAAGGAAATACGAGAAAGTGAGTGAGTATATGACAGAAGATGCGCACATAATCTTCCTGACAATGGGCTCGGTCAGCGGAACAGCCAGAGCGGCCGTGGATAAGCTCAGAGAGAGAGGGATAAAGGCGGGAGTGGCGAAAATAACCGTGTTCCGTCCATTCCCCTTCGAAAGGATAAGGGAGGTCGCAAAGAAAGCGAAGGTTCTGGCAGTTCTCGACAGAGCGGTTTCCTACGGCTTTGCCGGCCCGGTATTCGGGGATGTCTCCGGAGCTCTGGCAAACGAAAAGGAAAGGCCCATGCTAATGAACTTCATAATAGGTCTCGGAGGCAGGGACATAACATTCAGTGACTTCGACGAGATGGCCGGTATCTCCATGAAGGCCCTTGAATCGGGAAAGGTGGAAGAACCGGTGCACTGGATAAATCTCAGAAAGGAACTTCTTGAAAGAGGTGCTTAAAATGTCCAGCGATGAACTCTTCGTATCGGGACACAGAGGCTGTGCTGGATGCGGTATGGCCACGGCGGTGAGGATGGTCCTGCAGATTGCAGGCCCGAATACCATAGTCGCGAACGCAACAGGCTGTCTTGAAGTGATGACCACAGTATATCCGGAAACATCATGGAAAATACCGTGGATACACGCTGCTTTTGAAAATGCCGCCGCCGTAGCATCCGGAGTCGATGTCGCACTGAAAAAACTCGGGAAGAGAGATGGAATGAACATACTGGCGTTCGCGGGAGACGGCGGAACCTTCGATATAGGATTTCAGGCGCTCTCCGGCATGCTTGAGAGGGGGCACAACATAACCTATGTGGTATTCGACAACGAAGCCTACATGAACACGGGAATTCAGAGATGCTCTTCCACTCCACCCTATGCCTCAACGACCACATCTCCGGCAGGCAAGGTGATACCCGGGAAGCAGGGAAGGAAGAAGCCCATAGCCAGAATCGTAGCTGCTCATGACATTGCATATACGGCGACAGCGACAATAGCACATCCGCGAGACCTTAAAACAAAACTCAAAAAGGCTCTTGAGGCGGAAGGCCCATCCTTTGTCCAGATTTTCTCACCCTGTCCCACCGGGTGGAGATTTCCCAGCGAACTTAGTATCGAGCTTTCGAGAATGGCTGTGGATACCGGAATATTCGTCCTTTGGGAACTAGAAGGCGGAGATTTCGGCAACATAAAGGTTACATACAAACCGAAGGAAAGAAGACCCGTCGAGGAGTACTTCAAGCTTCAGGGAAGGTTCAGACACCTCCTTAAAATGCCGGAGAAGATTGCCGAGATACAGAAAGAAGTGGATGAAAAGTGTGCCGAGTTCGGCATATGACGCCTCTCTGAAACCCATTTCATTTTTAAAAATTTAAAAAGTAATTAAAGGTTTTGATTGGTTTTAGTTGATATCATTCTCCTCTCTATCTGCCTCCGCGATATCTGTGCCTCCTTCTTCGTCCGCTCCATCCTCTGTAGCTCCGGCTTCTGTATCCTCATCTGCGGTCTCTTCCTCTGGTTCTGCTGTATCTCCCGGTCCTCTCATCCTTTTTATCAGACCTATAAGGAGGGCCCCTAATATCATCCCTATTATGAAGGCAAGGATTGCCATGAAGATGCCATTGTCCGATGTTTTGGCTGTGACCTCCGGAGTTATGTTCGGATTCGTGGGTGAAGTCCCTTCTCTGTATTCCTGAATGTTCGTTATCCCATCTCCGTCAGGGTCCTCCTGTGCATTCGCACTGCTGTTCGGATTGAGCCCGTACAGGAGCTCCCAGCTGTCCGGCATTCCGTCTCCGTCCGTATCGTTCAGATAGATCTCTTCTATCGGAAGAAGCCTCGTCTCGTTGTGATATATCGTTTCATTCCGGTATACTGTCTCATTGTTATACTCAACCGGTGCCTCCCATCTGGTGGGGTCGAAAGGATATGCATCATCCGTGTTGTTCACACCGTCCCCGTCGCTGTCCGCTGTTATGTGGATGGTGAAATCCTTGCTGTCCGACCCTCCATTGCCATCGGACACATTGACCGTTATAGAGAAGTTCCCCGCATTTTCCGGCGTTCCTGTAATAATACCTGCGGAATCGTTGATGGACAGCCATTCCGGACCGTTCATGGACCATGTGAGGGCATCTCCGTCCGGGTCGTTTGCAGTGATGAGAAGGAAATACTCCACATCTATGGCACCTTCGGGTGCTGTGAACTCATCGATGGAGGGCGGGTCGTTCACATTGAGCACCGTCAGGGTGAAGTTGTGCCAGTCTATGCCGCCGTTGCCATCGCTAACGCCGACATTCACCCAATAAGAACCCACATCTGCGTTTGTGGGCGTACCGAGCAGTAAACCGCTGCTGGCGTTCATGGATAGCCATGTCGCATCGGTGGAAAGCCCCCATGTCAGCGGGTCTCCGTCAGGGTCTGTGGCGTTGTAATCGATACTGTAAGGCAGATACTGCGTTGCCGCTGTCATGTCAGAGGTCGTGATCTCAGGCGGGTCGTTGGTGTTCTGGACGTTTAACGTGTAGTTGCAGTGGTCGCTTCCTCCCTTTCCGTCACTAACGCTGACATTAACCCAGTACGAGCCGACATCCGCTTTGGAAGGTGTGCCGAAGAGAGTGCTTCCGTCCATGGACAGCCAGCCCGCATCGGTGCTCATGGACCATGTGAGCGTATCGTTATCCGGGTCCTCTGCGGAGAAGACTGCAATATAAAGCGCATCCTGTGTCGCTGCTGCCGGTGGTGTTGTGATGATGTTCGGCGGGTCGTTGGTGTTCAGTACTGTCAGGGTGAAGTTGTGCCAGTCTATGCCGCCGTTGCCATCGCTCACACTGACATTGACCCAGTAGGAGCCGACATCCGCATTGGAAGGTGTGCCGTTCAGCCAGCCCTCCGCATCGATGGAGAGCCATGCTGCATCAGTATCGAGAGACCATGTCAACGGGTCCCCGTCCGCATCCGTGGCGTTGTAATCGACACTGTAAGGCAGGTCCTGCGTTGCCGCTGTCACATCGGCCGTATCTATCACAGGCGCATCGTTCACAGCCAGCACTGTAATGCTCACCGTCGCATCATCGCTTCCGCCGTTGCCGTCGCTAACGGTGTAGTTAAATGAATCAATGCCGTTGAAGTCCGCATCCGGCGTATATCTCACGCTCTTTCCGGAATCGGTTATCGCCACCGTGCCGTGAGCGGGCTGCGATGCGCCAGTTATGGTCAGCGAATCTCCATCAGCGTCCGTGTCATTGGCCAGCACATTGATGGTTAGAGCCCCATCGTCTTCCCACAGCGTCGCGGAGTCGTCGTTCGCCACAGGAGGAGCGTTTATGTGCAGGCCATGCGTGGCGGTGTTGGACACGATATCCGGGTCAGGAGTGCCGGAGCTCACATTTACCGTGACCGTGAATGTACCAGGAGAGATTGCAGTCAGATTGATGACCCATGTCACAGATTCCCCGCAATCCAGCGTTCCCACGGGCCATTCCAGATACTGGCTCCCAGGCGGCCCAGCCTCTTTGTCGTCGCTGGCCCATGATGTCCCAGGGGGCAGGGTGAGGTTCAGCACGGTGTCGAAGGCGGGGTCAGGGCCGCTGTTCGTGAGCGCGACCGTGTACTGTATGGTATCCCCGATGTTGCATGGTTCGGGTACCGAAGCGGACAGCGAAACCCTCAGGTCAGCATCCATTGGCAGGCCCTGTCCCCTCAGATACGGATATGTGCGGTCCTCGAAGATGCCCCAGGTATCCTTGAAGTCCCAGCCGGCGAATGTTGCCTGCTGCATCATCTCCGCCGTGTACCTTCCTCTGCCGCCGGCGCTGGCAGTCCACCCGGAGGTCTGGTTGTCCCAGTAGCATGATATGATTGTTATGCCCCAATTGTTGCCGATGAAGCCGCCGATATCGCTCCCACCGGCCGTGACAAGACCCGTGCTGTAGCTGTTCTCTACCAAACTGACACCTATGCTGGTGCCTCCGTTTCCGATGAAGCCGCCGATCCAGCCGCCGCTGGCGCCCGGCGCATAGACATCCCCGAGGCTGTAGCTGTCCCTGATGACGGCTCCGTCACCTCTGCTTGCCCCGGCGAAGCCGCCAAACGCGAAAGAAGGTGAGTAGGCCTGTTTGGCCGCCCCCTCGCTGTAGGAGCGCAATATCACACCCCCGTTGTCCCCAACGAAGCCGCCGGCAAAACTATTGGCGAAGGCGCTACCCATGCTCCATGAGTCCACTATGGTGCCGGTGTTCGATCCCACGAAGCCGCCGGCATACGACTCGACCAGCGCATCGCCGGTGCTGCTGCAGTTCTCTATGCGGCCGCCGTTCGCTCCCACGAAGCCGCCGACATCACCATTGCCGAAGGCGCTGCCCGTGCTCCATGAGTTCACTATGGTGCCAGTATTGTAGCCCACAAGGCCGCCGACAGAGCTTCCGCCCGAAGGACCGCCGGTGCTGCTGCAGTTCACTATGGTGCCAGTATTGTAGCCCACAAGGCCGCCGACAGAGCTTCCGCCCGAAGGACCGCCGGTGCTGCTGCAGTTCACTATGGTGCCAGTATTGTAGCCCACAAGGCCGCCGATGTATGAGGAAGATCCAGGGTTAAGAGGGGCGGTGGCATCGCTGGTGCTGCCGGAACGCTCTATGGTGCCTGCGTTGTAGCCTACGAGCCCGCCGACATAGGAAACCGAAACAGTGGAAGAGGCATAGATGTCCACCGTGCTTATGCTGTCGACCACCGTACCTCCGTTGTAGCCTACGAGCCCGCCGCTGTTGTCGCGGGCCGCGCTGATTGTCCCGCGTGTGGTGGAATTATCGATGATGCCACTGGCATGGTATCCAACCAGTACGCCCATATACCTGCCGCCGCTTAGATGTGTGTCCGCCAGCAGGAAGCTTATGTTACCGATGTTGTAGCCGGCGATGCCTCCGACATTGTCACCCAGGCCGCTTATGCTGCCGTGAACCGAGACATCGAATATTGTTCCTCCATCCCTCCGGCCGGCGATTCCGCCCACATTCGACCTGCCGGTGATGTCAGCCGTCAGGAGCGTTATGCCGCTGACTGAAGCGGAGTTGCCCATGACCCCCAGCAGGCCAACGTAGTCCCTCTCCGGATCGTTGATGTACAGATCTCTTATATCATTCCCGTTCCCGCTTATGCTCCCGTTGAAAGGAGCGGTGAGATTTCCGACAGGCACGAAACCTCTTCCAGCCGCGGGGGATGTCCCCCACATCTGCGCAGGAAGGGTTATGTCGCTCAGGTCTATGTCGGCGGCCAGGGTGTAATCGGCGCTAAGGTTCATCTGCATTAGCTGCAGCTGATGAGAGTTCGCTATTGCGGTCCTCCATTCCATCCTCAGGAACGGCCTCGTGCTTCCGTCCACCATGAACCATGTGTTATCGAAGTCCCAGCCGGCGTTCAGAAATACGGAGATGTTCATCATCATGGTGGTGTTGTATCCCCTGCCGGCATCGCTGATGTCTGTCCCAGAGGTCTCGTTGTCCCAGAAGCAGCCTGCGATTACATTGCCGCCAAATCTGCCGAGAAAGCCGCCGCTGCCGCTGGTATTGCCCGTGCTGTAAGAGTTCATGACGGTGCCGGCGCTGGCATATCCCAGAAAGCCACCCACATTGAAAGTTTCTCCCCTCACTGAGCCCGTGCTGTAGCAGTCCGTTATGCTGTTCTCGTTCCTGCCCGCAAAGCCGCCCACATAGTCGTTCCCGGTGACGCTGCCGGAACTGTACGAGTAGAGGATGTTTCCATTTATCCAGTTGTACCCAACAAGGCCGCCCACCAAGTCCGTGCCTGTCACCGCCGCGGTGCTGTAGCTGTCCGATATCGTTCCGAAGTTGCAGTTCACGCCCACAAGACCGCCTGCGTTCCAGCCGGTAGCGCTCACCGTCCCCGTGCTGTTGGAGCCGGTTATCAGGTTCCCCTCGTTCCAGCCAACCAGACCTCCAACATTCTCTCTGCCTGTAACATCCGCACCTGCGGAGCAGTTCGTGATGTTGCCCGTGTTCCAACCCACAAGACCGCCTATACCCGTATCACCGGCCACCGATGCCCTGCTGTATGTCTGCTCCACGGTGCCAGCGTTCTCCCCGACCAGACCGCCGACCGCTGTTGTGCCATAGACCGCGTAATCCGCCACACCAGTGGCATACTGGCTGTAGGAACTATATAACTCCATGACCCCGGCATCGTCCAGCCCGACATCGTATATTCTCGCATCGTCTATGCTCCCGTTGAAATAGTTGAGGAAATCTGTCGGTTCACCGCCTATGGCGTTGGTGCGGCCTGTGGCGTATGGAGTGCCTGTCCACGGGTTGGATGACACAAGGGTGCCGTTCAGGTACAATCTCAGGCCGGTCCTGGGGTCATAGACGCCAGTGAACATCTGCCATACCCCCACGGTGTAATTGGCGAACACGCCATGCGCGGCTCCGTCCCATGCATCAAAGAAGAACTGGCCGGTGCTGTTCACGCCGAACTTCCAGTCCCTCTCGCCCTGCACCGATATCACAAAGAAGCCATCGTGCAGAACAGAGGCGTTTATCCAGGCGGATATTGTGAATGGATGGATGCCGTCGAATATGCCGAATGTCGGTATAGAAACATAATCGTCCACGCCGTCGAAACTCCCTGCCCGGCCGTACCTGCCAGCGGTGGTGTTGGTGCCGTTCATGGCTGTGCCGTCATTACCGTTCCCCGCCGAATCCTTAACCTCGCCGGAGGTTCCGTTCCACCAAGGCTCATCCATCTTCCACAGGGCCACAGGCTCCGGCCCCGACGTGGCAGTATTGTCGATGACCGTCTCTTTTTCCATGTAATAATCCAGTATAACGCCAGTATTCTTGCCGACCAGACCGCCGACATTTCGGACACCGAAGACTGAGACGTTCCCGGGAGGGGCCCTGGTGCCCATGAGATACAGGGCGGATACATCCTTGGGGGTCAGGGCACGGTCGTATA
>JAJRTH010000082.1 GCA_024278375.1 archaeon
ATATCTTATTCGATATGTGCAGTGAGGTGCATGTTCCATTTCCATAGGCTATAGAACACGCACAGAGTATATTGCTATTTGCCTATCCAATCTCCTGTCCCAGCCGCAGCAAGCTGCGGGGTATAATAATTAAATAAAGGGGTTTAGAGTTCCTCGTCCTCTTCCAGAGCTTCCTCGGATTCCTCTTCCTCGCCGAACTCTTCCTCGGATTCCTCTTCACTCGGTTCTTCGGATGGTTTTGCTCCGCCTTTCTTCTTCATCATCATTGCGGCGGCTATGATTATCACCAGTATGAGGATTCCGACTCCGGCGAGAAGCATCGGATCGAGGCCTGTTGCTGCCGGCTCGATTTCCACTGTTCCGCTCTGTGTTATTGGCATTTTTCCGGGTGTGGTCGCCATTATGCCATAGGTAAGACTCTCCGCATTGTCCGGGATGGATATCTCAGCTACATATTCTCCGTTGACCAGCGTCATAGGTATCATCTTTGCATTAGAAGTGTCGTTGTTTATGATGTATATCAGAGTTACATTGAGGTCCGGATAGCTGGGTAGTGTCACTTTGATGGTTATTTTGTCTCCTGCTGTAGCCTTTGTCGGCGTATCCGAACTTATTATTATCTGTGGCTCCGTTACTGTGAATGTTCCTGAATAGTTCGCAGTTCTGCCAGAAACATCCATGGCGGTTATGACATATGTATATTCCTTCGCTTCGATGACCGGAATTAACAGATAGTATGTGCCTCCAGAGAGTGTCGGGTAGTAGGTCATTCCGTCAACGACCACGGTAACTGTATCTATTCCAATGTTGTCCGTAGCTGTGAAGGTGAGGTTTATATCATCCCATATCGTCGGATTCTGGGGAGAAACTGCAACATTGGAGATGACCGGATCTTCTGTGTCCACGATCGAAAAAGCTCCATTCACGGGCACTGCATCATTGTTTGCTCCGTCTGTAGCATATATCGTGAAGTTATAGTCACCAAAGTCGAGTGCCCCAGACACATATTCGAAGGTTCCTGCTGTGGCATTGACGAGCTCCATCGCTGTGTTATCTTCTATTATTTCATCTCCGTATCCGATATCAAGGGTCAGATATATCGTGACCGTTAGGTTTGCAGCATTGTAATAATTGTCTGTGACGTTTACTGTGATGGTGACTCTTGTTACATTGACTGAAACGATTGGTGTTTCGATAACCGGTGCCGTTCCATCAGTAACCTCGAATGTATCCTCTGCACTGGATATGGCATTTCCGTTGGTGTCGTTGGCCCATACGAAGAACGTGTATGTGCCTATCGCATCGTATGTTGTCTCGTAGTAATAAGTACCGTTGTAGAGAGCCATGCTCTCATTGTAATATGTACCGTCCGGATACGTGATGTTGACCATCACGGCATCGACACCGACACCATCATCGGTTACATCGGCCGTTATGTTGACCGCGCCGCCCTGAACTACGCTTGTGGGGTTGGCTGCAACATTGCTTATCACGGGTGCTGATGTATCCGCCGTTACCTCGAAGGTATTTGTGGAGCTGTTGTCCACAGCGCTGTTTCCTGCAGCGTCATCGGCATATATCTCGAAGACATAGGAGCCGACTCCGTATGCGGCTTCATAGTAGTATGTGCCATTGTTCTCTGTCATGGCCGTGTTGTTCACGACAACTTCATAGTTTGTGGTGTTGTTGACTGTTGTAACCCTCTTTACCGTGAGTTTCACGCTGTTCACTCCCACGTTATCAGCGACACTCGCAGTTATGTTCACCGGTTTGCTTTCCACAACGGACGAAGGTGTGGCAGCGACATTGGATATCGTAGGAGCTGTCGTATCGTTAACTGTGAATGTATTATCTCCAGTAAAATTCCAGTTTCCGTTGGCATCCGTGACATTTATTGTGAAGTGATAAACTCCGGCTATACTGTACACGGTCGCGTTCCAGTATGTTCCGTTTCCGTTCGCATCCGTTGTGTTCGATATCATCGTGTATGTCTGGGTGTTATTGTTGGGGTCCGTTACCGTAAGATTGACATACTGAATGGCAGCGGTTCCGTTCGCTGTTACATCGCAGGTTATGTTCACTGTGCCGCCCTGGGCCACGGTGGCCGGGCTGGCCGTCACATTATTGATAAGAATGTCCGTATCTATCGTATTCGTCTCTATAGCTGGCGCTGACGCATCGTACAGCGGCATCACCGATGCCGCCATTGCGAATACGAGGAGCGCAGCCATGATTGCTTTTTTACTTTTCATGGTTTAACCTCCATTATCTCTACTCAGCAACAGCATATATATATAAGTTTTGGTAGAATTCGCATAAATTTACTCTATGCTGTATATACTTTCGGCGATTGCTAAAAGTCGACCAGCCAGTCACACTCATAGCTGACATATATCCAGTAGCCATGTCCGGGCAGCATAAGATCATCACCCCGCATATCCACATAACTCTTGGTCTCCCAGTCCCATCTCTGAACCCTGTACCACGGGATGCCCTGGAGTGCCCTATCCACCCTCATGGGATTCATGGATGGGTAGGAAACGAAATTGAAAAGGTTATTTCTCAGATGGAGAGTTAAGTTAGAGGGAAGAATGCCAGATATGGTGAAATTCGCAATATTAGACCCTATATTTATTTCCAACCCCTTTGTCATCGGAATAGTTCTCAGACTGTTGAATTTATCCGGTCTCGTCACATCGAATTTTACGGGATTCCAAGCATCATTGTACGAATAGATTACGGAGTAGCTCCCGTTTTCTGTTTTATTGATGCACTCGAACGCCTCCCGAATTCTATTGTTGAAAAGGAAGATGTTAAGCCTTTCGGTGGTATTCTCTACCCAGTATCTCGTGGAGTTGTCTATGTCCACTATCTCGTATTCCCAGTATACCATATCTATTGTCTTTATTATCGTACTGTTCGACAGAACGATTCCATGGGCCTTAAACGCCTCTTTCAGGACATCGCTTATGTTCTGCGCATCTGTCTGATTGGACGGAGGCAGATACTCACCATAAGAGGGGGGCAGACTGAACAGATAATCCGCTAGAAAGAAGGGTATCGATATCTCTGACCATCCTTTCCCCATGTATATCGTCAGATTGAACGAAAGATTGATGTTGAACGAGATTTCCGCCTCGTTTCCCACCACATCGACTGCCCTGACAGTTATGTGCGCGATTTTGCCCCTCCAGACCGTTGGGTCTATCAAATAAGGACTCTCCAGAGGTCTGAATTCCCCTCCGTTGAGCGAATACATCACATTCTCGATGTGTGCATCGGAAACATTGATTTTTATCTCATTCCTTTCCTTCCAGGAGCTGTAATTTCTCACATCGAGATACACATCCACAGTGATATTTTCCAATTCTGGAGTGTCTATCGAGGGTGGGGTGTCGTCTATATCTATCCTGTATGTTCTTATCACCCCATGTCCCGCCTCGTCCGTGGCCATGATTGTTATAGAATAGGTACCGTCTTTCCATCCGTCTGTCTGAATTGTCCACGGTGCGCTCCACGGCACAGCCTCACCTCCGTTTATGGAATAACTTATGTTCAGGAGAGTGATTTCTTCTATCGAGAAGACTATGGGTGTGCCCGAACGTATTACTCTTGAGGATGGAGATATGAGCTTTATGCTCGTCTCTTTGTTGTCTATTTTGAAAGTGAACGCAGCAAGTGCCGAGTTCATGGCCTTATCGAGAGCTCTCACCTCCAGAGTGTGCGTTCCCTCTGTCCACCACTCAGTGCTTATTATGAAAGGTCTCGGAAGACACTGAGGTTTTCCTCCGTCAAGCGAATAATTTGCCCCTAAAAGGTTTCTATCTGAAATGTTGAGGACTATCTGTGTGCCGCTTTCCATTGCCGAATTGTTCGGCGGAGAAAGAAGTGATATCGATGGAGGTGTCAGATCTATTTTAAATAGATAAATTGATGTTATATTATTATTGCTACTGTCGCTTGCCCTGATTCTGACCACATGCTCGCCTTCATCCCAGCCCTCGGTATTTATACGATAAGGTGGGTTGAAAGGATTCCAGGAATCGTTGTCCACGCAGAAGAGGACTGCGTTCAGGGCCTCATCTTTTACGGAAAATTCCAGCATTTCACCGGGAACTATGAAACTGTTGTTTTCAGGAGATATGAGGTCAACCTCAGGCGGAGATGTGTCCCTGCTCTCCGTTTTCTCTGGAGACAGACACCCGCTTAGTATAATAATCGATATTATGATCAGAGACATAGCGGCCTCATTGAATTTCATTGCCCATTATTTAACATCATAGTATTTGGATTTTACTTTTATTTAATAGTGCTTTCTAAAACATTCGTGTTTTACACATTCCATATTCAACACCAATGGAAAACCACAAAAACCTATATATAGGGTACGGTATGGGTCGGCTCAGACAGATGGTGAAATTATGGCAGAGAACGGATTGCTATCCAGACTGAGGACGAGTAGATTAACAGGGATAAAGAGAGAAACTTGGATGGTCCTCATCTCTCTGGTCCTCATATTCGCAATGGCACTCTTCCTCAGGTCGTATTTCGGATTTGCGGAAGCCACCAAATACGGTGCACCCTTTCTTGTATCGGGAGGTTCCGACTCATATTATCACGAGAGAGCAATCGAGACCGCTGCCTATCAGCACCATTCTCTTCTTAGGGATCCCATGCTGAACTATCCCATAGGGTCCAATAACCCGAGACCCCCGACATATGCCTGGAGCATAGTTCTGATGGGCTATCTCATATCTCCATTTACCGGAGATCTGGCTTCGGCACTTTCCTATGCCCTAATATTCTCAACCGCCATATGGGGTGCTCTTACCGTCTTTCCCGTGTATTTCATAGGTAAAAAGGCATTCAACAGAAAGGTGGGAATAATTGCGGCCTTCCTTATAGCCACTCTTCCCGCACATATGCAGAGAAGTCCTCTTACAAATGCGGACCACGACGCCTTTGTCCTTTTCTTTTCGGTTACCTCCATATACTTCCTTCTTCAGGCGCTCGAAAACCTAAGAGAGAAGGAATGGGTGGACAGATGGAGGGATTTCGGTGGGCTTAGGAGCGGGATTACGGAAATGCTACGTGAAAATCGCACTGCATTTCTATATGCCAGCCTGAGCGCGGTTTCCATCCTGACCATAGCTCTGACATGGAAAGGTTTCTCGTACATCTACCTGATACTGATGTTCTACTTTGTTATCCAGATATTCATAAACAGATTCAGGAACATAGACGCTACCACCATAACGACTATTGCAACAATAACCCTGGTGCTCCCGCTGCTTTTATCTCTGCCTTACTATGTGTTTTCAAACCAGATTGCCTGGCTTATAGCCCCCGCTGCAATGGCCGCTACCGCTGTCGGTCTGGGTATAGTGTTCTCGCTCACGAAGAAACTCCCCTGGACGCTTGTCATACCCTCTCTAATTCTCGGCCTAATAATACTCACCCTACTGACCATGATATTCTTCCCTTCCATCATAGAGACCGTAGGAAGACAGACAGGGTATTTCACAAGGTCAAAGGTGTATAAAACGATTGCAGAGGCTCAGGCCCCATATTTCAGTAATCTCGTGCTTTCCTTCGGTATAGCCACGTTTTTCCTGGCCCTTCTCGGTGTCGGATGGATCATGTGGAAGATGAGGAAGAACTGGAACCCCTACTTCGTTTTCTTTGTCATATGGAGTGCCGAATCGATATACATGGCGTTGTCTGCGGCAAGGTTCATGTTCAACGCCTCGCCGGCATTTGCACTGGCATCAGCGTGGGTCATATATTACCTAATCAGGAAAGCGGATTTCCGCTCCATAAAGAAGACATACAGAAGCCTTAGAGGAAACAAACTTTATGCCATCAAGAAAAGCGTTAAAATAAAGCATGTCCTGGTGGCTCTTTTCCTTGTCTTCATGATAATACTTCCCAATGTGTGGTTTGCAGTGGATGCCGGGATACCTTCTAATGAAAAGAAAAAGTATGACCGGGAGATATACACTGCGATGCCGGAATTCCTTCGACCTGATCCCGCCATCTTCAACGAGTCGAGCGGCAGAACCTGGTATCTCGGTGCGTTTGGCTATTCTCTACCCATCCCCGATCAGTACTGGCCATCGGCCTGGCGCTGGCTTTCCACACAGGACTCCGATAAACTTCCTGAGGATAGGCCAGGATTCCTGAGCTGGTGGGACTATGGTTTCGAATGCATTCAACAGGGAAAACACCCCACAGTAGCGGATAACTTCCAGGCAGGTTACCAGATTGCCGGTAATTTCATAATGGCACAGAACGAGACGGATGCAATCTCCCTGCTTATCGAGAGAATTCTGGACTCGGAATACAGAGCAAAGACCGGAAAATTCACGGAAAGATCCGTGGAACTTATGAAGAGGCATATCTCAGATAGCGATGTGAAAAAGATAATCGATATATACAGGAATCCCCAGAGCTATGTGGATGAAATCCTTAGCAACCCTGACAAATACGGCCCCTATGATTCGGTCATGAACGACCTCAATGCCAGATACATAGCATCCAGAGGGGTTCTGATGAAATATGACAGAGAGGAACTCGTTTCTTTCCTGCACGACCTCGAGCAGATGACCGGCAAGAGAATCTCTTATTTTGCCATAGATTCCAGATTGATACCTTTCTCTGCCCAGAACACAGGGATTTTCTATGCTCCGGCCGTTCTGTCCGACCACCGAATAAGTTCCGGCGGATACAGATTGCCCTATGATTTCTATGAAATATATGCGGTCACCGAATACGGTAAAAAATACCCGATAAACGACGTCCCTGATGACGTCAGAGACCAGATAGATCACACTGTGATAGAATACAAAGATATGTTCTACAATACCATGCTTTACAGGAATTATTTCGGATATTCCCCAAAAGAGGCAGGTTCCAGTGAGAACGGTCTTCCCGGGCTTAGCGAGAACCTCAGGAACATGCAGCCCATGCCCGGCTGGGGGCTGGCCCATTTCAGACTGGTTTACAGGACCGCCTACTGGAATCCCTATGAGGATTACAAAAACCATTCCAATGCATGGAAGGCCGTATCTCTTGAGGAGGCCATGAAATACCAGAAAGAGGGTATTGGTGTAGTGGATATGAGTCCGAACACCATGTACAACGGAGTTACCTTCCTCGAATACTATGAAGGAGCGATAATAAACGGGACCGTCAAAACCTCGGAAGGTACGCCGGTCGGCAATATAAGGGTGACTGTATATGACGAATACGGCATACCGCACGAGACCGTCTTCACAGACAAGAACGGAAGGTATTCGGTGATTGCGCCGTTCGGAAATGTCACCTTGGTTGCATCCACTGGCGGCTCTCTGGACAAGATCAGATTGATGGAAAAAAACATATTGAACAGCACCAGATTTAACATAAGAAAGGACCAGGCCAGAAGGGAGAAGGTCGACTTGGACGGTGACGGGAAATGGGACTATATGGTGGATAAAGACCTAGTCGCCTCAACAAGTAGCGTAAAAGGTACGGTATTCTTGGATTTGAACTATGACAGAACTCGACAGGATGTCGAGATCGGGGTGAGGGGGACTGTACTTCTGTATGGGAAGAGCATAGAGATAAACTACACTACGGAATCGAACGGCACGGGCGCGTATGAGATCGGGAATGTCGTCCCGGGCGATTACGGAATAAAGATAACGATAGGCACATATGAAAAGGATACTAACATGACCGTCACGGTTGAACCGAACAAAGAAAAGGAACAGGATGTGCCTGTACCGACCGGGAAGCTCAAGGGCAGGGTCGTGAAAAACGACGGTTCTCCCTTTTCGGATGCCGTTATTGCTCTGGTAAACGTC
Organism: archaeon; assembly: GCA_024278375.1. GTDB lineage: Archaea > Thermoplasmatota > Thermoplasmata > WALJ01 > WALJ01 > WALJ01. Next base: position 7,848 of record JAJRTH010000082.1, read on the forward strand.
CAGGATGCGAGAAACAAGTCCTTTGTTACGGACGATAACGGAGAGTTCTTCGTGGACGGTGTAATACCCAGTGTGTACTCTTTCGAACCCGTTAATTCCTCGTATGTCGCTTCGTCCTTCAGGGTCGGCGTGTCTGAAAATCAGACTTCCCATGCAAATATAACCGTATATCCCGCCCACAGACTGGAAGGGTATCTTAACATAAACGGAAAAGGCGTACCCTTCGCCACGATTAACTTCATAAACTATACCTTCCCAGAGATGGGGAAGACCGTTGTTTGTGACAGAGATGGGCGCTATTCTGTCCTATTGGCAGAGGGAGAATATACGGTAACGGCCACGTACATCGACAACGAAACCAGATATATGGTCCTCAGAAAACTGGCGAACCGAGAGGATTCTACAATATCCTTCGAGATGGCACGGGCATACAGGGTCACGGGGTATGTAAAATACAAGACATATTACAAAGACCAGTTCCCGATAACTTTCGTGGCCTCTGACGGTGGTAGGACGGATTGTTACTCTATGAATGGCAATTACAGCGGCTATCTGCCAGCCGGAAAATACCACGTATATGTGGATCACAGTTTCGCTCTCTTCCCATACGCATACTCCGAAAACATAGAGGTCGACAAATCCATGAAACTCGACATAGATCTCGTGAAGGGAGTTACCGTCAAAGGATATGTGAAAGGCATTGCAAATTCCTCTCTGAGAGGAGCGACAATAGTCTTTGAAGGAGAGGACGGCAGCACTTTCAGTACTGTCTCGGACGAAAGAGGATTCTATGATTTCAATCTTGTTCCCGGGAATTACACAATGAGTGTTTATTCCAAGTGGTACAAAACGGATGTCAGGAAAATTACCGCCAGTGAGGCCAACAATCCGATGGACCTTGATATACATCTGGCTCCGGAAGAGGTCGAAGTGTATGGAAAAGTGCTGGAAAATTCCGTGCCGGTTCCGGGGATAAACATCTCGTTCATAGGCTATAACGTAACGTTCAATGCGCTCTCCGACGATGGTGGGAACTATTCCGCAGTCATACCTGCCGGTAGATACACCATATCCGTTCAACAGAACATAACCTCGAACGGCGATGAGAGATATGAGACCCGGCATGTCGAGAACATAATCATATCGCCTGACGACTCGCCTTTCAGAAAGTATGTGGAGATAGAGAGGAGGGGAAGGATATCAGGCAACGTAATGCTTGTAGGAAACATCAGCACTGTCACCATATGGATATCAAAAGCTTCCACATCGATACCCTATGAGATTGTCAACGGTAGCTTTGAGATATATCTCCCGCTGGGGAATTACACCGTTAACTCTAGCTATGTATACAACGGCACGCTTTATTCTCTCTTCGAGCCTCTAACGGTTACCGGGCCGGAAAACGTCTCTATGGGATTCGAGTCCGGCTATCGTGTTAACCTGACACTGAAATATGAGGATGCCGGTAAACCGGACATTCCGACAAAGATAGTCTCTGAAAATGGAGCGCTTCTGACCGCAGTCTCCGGAGATGACGGTTCCATATCCCTTGACCTTCCGGCCGGTAAGTACAGGATACTCATCAACGACACGAGATTGGAGGACATAGAGGGCATCTCCAGGAATGTCACTTACAGCGCCGACGAAACGATAGATGTGGTCTCGGACGTGGAAAGAACTATCGTGCTCTCCAGATATGTGCCTGAAGGCAACATAAGCGGTTTGCTTAGCATAGATGAAGAACCTGCCGGCAACATAGAGGTGGAGATTATTTCCACGGAGACATCTGACAGATACGCCGTCAGAACGGACTCTGCCGGTGAGTTCTCGGCCGAGGTTCCTATGGGAACTTACATCATATACGCTAAGAACTATGCCGGAGACAATCCTTACTCGGTAATGAAAGAACTTGTCATCGGTCAGAACACTTCAGTCTATCTGGATATGTCCGAAGGGGTTCTTTTCTCGGGAAGGACCGTCAAAGAGGATGGCAGCGGCATAAAAACCAACATAACCCTCATACGCCTTGAAAACCCCGATGTCCAGAAGACCTTTGAAACCGACTATGCTGGTAACTTCGAAATCGTCGTCCCGAGAGGTATGTATTCCATCGTCGTAAGTGGAACGGCGCCCGAATACGGCGTGGATACGAACTTCATATACCAGGAAGATCTGGCGCTCAACTTCAGTACGCAGATGAAGATAGTCATGGAAAAGGTGAAGATATACAGACCGGAGCTCTCTTGGAATTCCGATGAAATAGCCAGCGTCTATCCGGGAGAGAGCGTCGTTTATCACATAACAGTAAGGAACTCGGGGAACGTTGAAGATGCCTATTCGTTCACCGGCAGTCCCTGGACCTTTGAATTCGATCCTTCCACATTGACCTTAGTGCCCGGTGAGGAGCAGACGGTCACCGTCAGGATAGCTGTGCCGGATGATGCGGAAGTTGCGCATGAACCCGTGAAGATAACAGCTGTTTCCAAGAACTCACCCGAAACCACGGATGTTCTGACGGTAGAAATAGACGTTAGGGAGGTCCACGGAGTCTCTGTCGAAGACATAAGCGAATCTTCATGGATAAACGGAACCGCAATATACGGTATCGGAATAAAGAACACGGGCAACACGGAGAATACATTCTCGATAGTGGTCGGAGATAGGGAATCTCTTGCTGCCAACGGCTGGAAGGCCGAAATGTCTTTCCGCATGGACGGAGAATACTCGGATTATCTGGACGGGGTGGAAATCGGTCCGAATTCCACAAGAACAATCTATGTGCGCCTGGTTCCGATGGCAGAGGTCCCGGCATACGCCCCGAAACTCACGTTAATTGTACATTCGACACAGGCCAGTGAAGAGAAGACCCTCACACTCCCGCTCCCGTCGGTTGAGATAAGAAGCGATATAACCTTGGAAGGCAACGCCCAGATATGGGAAGAGAAGCCCATCGATCTGGGACCTGTTTACTGGGTACTTGGCTTCATATTTGTTGTCGCCGCCGGCTACTGGGTGCTGAAAAAGAAAGGGGTGATAATGTGAGGTTTCTCTCCGCTTTGCTTATGGTCGCACTCCTGTCGCTCATCCTTCCGGTGAGCTATGGCAACGCCGCTGCGGAGAAGATACAGACGAGCATCGAAGGACCCACGAGCGTAATAGTCGATGAGGAATACGAATACACAATAAAGATCGTCGGGCTTCCAGATGCGGAGAGGTGGAGCTATACCGTCAACGTCACCGGTGGAGGTAGCGCTATTCCGGACAACGGAACCTCTTCGAGCACCAACGAGTTCAGTGTCAAAATCAGAGCGCCACCCACCGAGGGAGATTTCACCATAGAGGTCAACGGTACCGCAAAGGAGGGGAACACGACATACTGGCACGTAGTCAAGTACAAGGTCAGCGCTGTCAAACCTTACATAGTAAAGGTCGAGCTTTACAACAGCGGAAGCGTGGATGCGAAAAACGTATCCGTCTCTCTGTATGTGGATGATAAATTCCAGTACAGGACCACCACAGATATCCCCTCTGGAGAAAGCAAAAGTATAGAGCTCAAGTGGAACACCTTGGGCTTTGCGAGAGGTCTTCACAAACTCCGGATAGTTCTGGACGACCGAAATAATCTCACCTTCTTCGGTAACGGTGCGACCGAAATCGTAAAAGAAGTCTATCTCGGCGATGTTCCAAAAGATACCACGGGCACGTGGCTCGCCCTTGCAATCCTGTTTTCCGCGGGAGCCATAGCATCCTTCATGTCTTTAAGAAAAAAGAAAAAGAAGATGAAGAGGAAGAAATGGTAGATTTCGTTGAGATAAAAGAGGGCAAGGCAAGAATTCTCGTACCGAAAACAGAGTGGAAAAAGGGACCGAACAGCGCAAAGGTCCCTGTTTTTTACAATCCGACCATGGAGATGAACCGGGATGTATCTGTGGCCCTGCTTAAAGCGGTTCGCAGAAAAGAAATGAAGGTTCTGGACGGTCTCGCTGCTTCCGGTATTCGGGGCATAAGATTTGCCCTTGAGATAGGGGAAATGGAGATAACACTCAACGATCGCAATAAAAAGGCCCTGAAACTTATGGAAAAGAACGCCGACCTTAACCGTGTTGATGTGAAGATAACAGGAAAGAATCTGAACACCCTGCTTTCCGATTCGAGCTTCGATTATATTGATATCGATCCTTTCGGGAGTCCGGCGGAATTTCTGGATTGTGCTTCCAGAGCCATAAGAAACGGTGGAATTCTTGCAATAACCGCCACAGATACGGCAGCTCTCTGCGGGGTTTATCCGAAGGTATGTTACAGGAGGTACATGGCATGGCCGGAACATAACTGGTGCATGCATGAGATAGGGCTGAGAATACTCATCGGAAGTGCCGTAAGAATCGGGGCCAGAAATGACGTCTCTCTGAAACCTCTGCTGGCATATTCGACAGACCATTATTTCAGGGCATACCTCATGGCGGAAAAGGGTGCTAGAAAAGCGGATGCTGTCCTCGAGAATCTCGGAATGCTTGAATTTGATGATATTTCGTGGAAAAATGGCGGAGATGCCGGTCCAATGTGGCTCGGAGCGCTCTTTGATGAAATGGTCCTCTCGAGGATGAAAACAGAGGATTTCTTCGGAAGTAAAAGAAGAATGGGGAAATTTATGGAAATCTGGAAAGAGGAATGGAAAATGCCGCCCTGCTACCATGAGCTCTCTCATCTGTCATCATTTCTCCACATCTCGCAACCCCCTATAAGGCATGTTATCGAGCGATTGAGAAGTATGGGCTTTGAAGCGACAAGAACCCATTTTTCCCCTACAGGGATAAAGACCAATGCCGGTGCGGAAGAGGTTCTGGAGACGATGAGAGAATAGAATCATCTTCCTATGAGTCTGTCAAAGCCCTCTTTTCCAAGAGGTTTTGTTGCATCCAGGCCCCATTTGTCCATCTTTCCGTCATCGTATATGCTCGGGTCCAGACTGCTTCCTCTTTCGTGCATTACTATCATGTCTCTTTTTGCCTGAAATCTCGTTGCCAGCGCCCATTCCACATCCTCTGGATTGTGGATATCTATATCATCATCCACGACAATGAGCCTTTTCATCGATCCGTGTCCTCTGAAAGCCGCTTCTATTACCTTTTTTCCGTCATCTTCTGAGCTTTTCCTTATGGAAATGACACCGTGGAGCCACGAGCACCCTCCGGGAGTGAGCGTCAGGTCGGCGATGTCCGCGATCTTTGAGACCTCTCTGTAAATCGTTGCCTCACGGGGAAGCCCCATCATGAGAAAGTGTTCGTAGCTTCCCGGAAGTATGGTGTGATAAATCGGGTCGGGTGCGGAATATATCTCATCCATCTCTATGACAGGTTGTTTTCTGACATGGTCGAGGGTTCCGGTTATGTCCACAAAAGGTCCTTCATCTTCGACCCTTTCGGTGATTCTCCCCACAATAACGTACTCCGATTCGGCAGGAACCGGGATTCCTTCGATATAAACGACCTTCAACGGGATTCCGTGCACTTTTTTGTGTAGAGCGGATGCTATCTCAAGCTCACTCTTTCCGTATTCTATGGACGTTGCTCCGGCAATCATCACTTCCAAAGGGGCACCGATTATTATCGCTATCTTCAGCTCCTCGCCGTTTTTCAGGGCCTCCCTGTACATCCTGTCAGTATGTCTTCCCTCAACAAGTCTGGCGACCAGGTGTTCGTCTCTGACGAGCATGCGGTGATATGAGATGTTGTTCATACCTTCATACTCTGCGGATACTATGCCCGAGGTTACGTATCTCCCGGCATCCTCCACGAAAAATCTGAGTATCGGAATCTCATCTATGCTCCCGAGTTTTTCGGTAAAAATGCCCTTATCAATGATTTCAAACGGCTCTGGATTTTCCACGGCATCGAGGAGCGCTCTCCCGACATCCTTTTTCTCCACCCCGAGAGCACAGGCTATTCTCCCCCTGTCCGCCCATAGATTTCCAAGAATCTTCTTTCCGTTCCATTCGAAAAGCATGGGTGTTTTCGGGGAGCCCTGGAGCGCCTGTGATATCTCCAGTTCCGGGCTCAGACCCTCCTCTGTGACCAGCAGGTTCTCAAACATCTCGATATAGTCTTTTATCCGCATAGTTATCCTAAAAAGAGAATGGTATATTAAGGAAATGGTTGACAGCTTACCGGCGTTCCCGTGGGCTCGCGCACCACAGTACAGGCCGGTACGTAGGCGGGCTTAACTTCCGTGTTCGGGATG
>JAJRTH010000083.1 GCA_024278375.1 archaeon
ATGGAGTATGATGTCGTCGTGGTGGGTGGAGGTCCCGCAGGAAGTGTGAGTGCAAGATATGCCGCAGAGAAAGGCGCTCGCGTCCTTATGATAGAGAAGAGACAGGAGATAGGAAGTCCTGTCAGGTGCGGAGAGGGGATAGCGAAGAGATGGCTGGAGGAGATAGAACTGACCCCGTCTCCGGACTGGATATCTCATGAGATCGACGGAGCAAGGATAATCTCGCCTGACGGTTCGTATGTGGAGGTCGATGAATCAAAGGCGGGCGACGAATCCGGGTATGTGATAAACCGGGATACCTTCGACAAGATTCTCGCAATGAAGGCCGCCAAGGCTGGCGCCGAGGTAATGGTCAAAAGCTATGCCACAGCACTCCTGAAGGAGGAGGGGAAGGTAGCGGGGATAAGAATGAGGCACATGGGAGAGGATTTCAGGGTAAAGGCCAAGATTGTCATCGGAGCGGACGGATACGAATCCCAGGTCGGAAGATGGGCCGGGATAAACACGGCTCTCAATCCAAAAGACATAGATTCGTGCTTCCAGTACACTCTTGAGGGAATAGAGGGAGATTCGAGATTTAACGACTTCTATCTGGGTTCTATGGCACCTGGTGGTTATATCTGGGTATTCTGGAAAGGCAATGGGATAGCGAATGTTGGGATAGGCGTACAGATGAGCAAGATAGACAGGCCTGCGGCCGCGAAGTGGTACCTCGACAGGTTCATAGAATCACACCCCGAACTTGCGAAGGGAAAGCCGATAAGAGAGGTGGCCGGAGCGGTCTCCATCTCTGCGCCGCTTGATAGAACGGTAACGGACGGTGTGATCCTCGTGGGAGATGCCGCCAGGATGATAGACCCCGTAAGCGGAGGCGGTGTTTACAATGCGGCAATAGCTGGGAAATATGCTGGAATGGTGGCTGCCGAAGCCGTCGAAACAGGGGATGCCTCGGAGGATTTCCTTAAAAAATATGAGAAACTCTGGAGAGGAAGGATGGAGGAGCGTCTTTACAGGAACTGGCTGGTGAAGGAGAAGATGACCACCTTAAGTGATGATATCTTCAACAGAGTGATAAGGATACTTGCAGATGTAGGGATGGACGAGCTGAATGTACAGAACATTCTAAGAGCCATTTCCGAAAAGGACCCGGAGCTGATAAAGGAATTCGAGGACTTTCTCTGAACACCATATATGCAAAACCTCTGAAGTTAAAGATCGACGAAATGAATGGTCTGGGAGCGGGAGCTAGGCGTTTAGATAAATATTATAGAAAAATACTGAGATGACTGTCGGGGCGAGCAAAATTGCAAAGCAATTTTGCGAGTAAGACTGGAGTATGGCCAATAACACAGGCAATAAAAGAAAAGCGAGCATATGACCCTCGGTATGTTCGACGATAGGAGAACATAAGGCGGAGCGCGACTGAGCAAAGCGAAGGAGTGCTCCCGTCGGGATTTGAATTTCAATACAATGCCGAAAGGAAAAAAATAAATACTACGAGGGCGAAGTGTGAACGATGCCTACTGTACCTGATGAGATATATGAAAAAAGAATTAGGAATACTCTGACGGCCCTCGATAGGAATTCTCAGATCCTGCGGGAAAACAAGGAGACCATAAAGGAATTCTTGAGGGAGATGACTCTCAACGGCTATTCCCTCAGCAGAATATATAAGAATGCACTTTATCTCATGGAGATGGCGGAAAACATGGATGTTCCCTTCAGATATGCGGAGAAAAGGGATATAGAGAACATAGTATTGTGGATAATGAAGAGGGATGTGGCTGAGGATACGAAGATAGACTACAAGATAGTTCTGAAAAGGTTCTACAGGTGGATAGGGCAGGGAGAATATCCTTCGTGTGTGAAATGGATAAACACGAGCAGGAAAAAGAGCACGGAAAAGCTTCCTGAGGAGATGCTTACGGAAGAAGACATAGTCAAGATGCTTGAGGCCGCAGAGAATGCCAGAGACAGAGCATTCATAGCACTGCTCTGGGAAACGGGTGCCAGGGTTGGAGAGATAATAGACCTCAGGATAAGGTGTTTCGAGGACTATAAGCACGGAAAGAAGATCGTGCTTAGAGGAAAGACCGGAGCAAGAAGGGTCATGCTGATATTTTCCGTTCCGTACCTGCAGGCATGGATATCCTCTCATCCTTACAGGAATAATCCGGAGGCACCCATGTGGGTGAATGTGGGAACAAAAGGGAAGGGAAAGAAGGTTGGATACGCCGCACTGAATCACATGCTTCAGAGGGTTGCCAAAAAAGCGGGAGTGGAGAAACCCGTGAATCCCCACCATTTCAGACACAGCAGAGCCACATATCTGGCAAATGTGTTCACAGAAGCTCAGCTGTGCGAATGGTTTGGCTGGGTTCAGGGTTCGAGGGTCCCATCCACCTATGTGCACCTCTCCGGAAGGGATCTGGATGGGACATATGCCGGCATATACGGGGTTAAGATGGAAGAGAAAGTAAGGGTCTCGAAATATCCTCTAAAAGAGTGCCCGAGATGCTCCGCAGCTCTGGAAGTGGGTGCGAGGTTCTGTCACAGATGTGGTATGGCTCTTGACATGGAGACAGCGAAGGATATGGAGAAGGCAGAGGCAGAGATCATGGAGATGTTCCTGGAATCGTCCGGTCCGGAATTGAAGAAGATATTCAGGGTGATAAGGGAGCTTTATAGGATGTCTGAGGATCCGAGGGTACGAGGTATTCTCAGAAAAGGGCTCTGATCGAGCATGAGTTGGAAATTATATTTCTCAATTTTGTTCTGATTTGCCTTTTTGGTAAAAAAATGGTGTGTATTAAGGTACATTTTAGGTCATGTTTTTGTTACATTTTTTTTACTTTTGGAAAGATTTAAATATGGAACGGAGAAGGGGATCATCATGGATAAAAGAATCCTTAAGAAATCTCAGATCAGATTTATAGAAGAGAACAAGGAGATAATAAAACTCATTTCCAGGTATGGCAATCCACCAACGAGAGAGCTTGCAGAGACCCTTCTGATAGCATATAGAAAAGACAAGAGGAGAAGGTAAAGAAAGGGTTTTAGACGGTTACCGGTGAGGGAAGTGGGTTGCTGGGGTCGATGTACTCGTTCACCATGCAGTCCTTATAGGACGCATATTGCCAGGTCCGATAGGGAGCTTATAAACTCAATTCCACAGATATCGGGTCAATGTTTCTGTTAATTTCAATGTATGTCGAACCGTAATAGCTTCCTGGGGCATCCGTATATGAAGCATATATGGTATGCGGTGTTCTTATGTGTTTCAATCCATTGTTATCTATGTAATATTCTATTACCGTAATCCGTGGTGTATAGCCGTTTTCATCCGTACTTCCTCTCCAGACCTCTGTGTCTGTCCTGTCTTTTACCCATACAGTAGCGTCAGGCTGCGGATTTCCGTTAAGAGTCACATATACTCTTATCTTCCATTTCTGGACAAATCTACCATTTCCATTGTCTTCAGCCCATATATTGTCCTCAACTATCGTCTGATTGTTCAATGGGGCTTCATATCTTGCCTCTATGCCCCATTCACCGTTTCCAGAGATGTTATTGCCTGCTATATATGGTCTGAAATAATCTCTGAATTCATCACCCGTGATCAGTATTCCGTCTCCATGGTTTTCTGTAATCGTGTTATTGAGTATTGTGGCATTTCCACCCCAGACCTCAATGCCCGAATTCAAGGGATAATTGGCAAAATTCGGCCATGCCTGCAATCTGGATATAAGAGCAGTATCGTATCCGTTTCTAGATATCGTATTGTTTTCTATTCTTACGGTTTTTTCGCTTCTTTCTCTATAAGTCCCCAGTACAATCCCAGAGAGCTTGTTATTTTCGATGATGTTTTCCTTCACTACAACGGTGGAGTCCTCTATGTTTACTCCGAAAACGCAGTTTTCTATGGAATTATCTGTTATATTGATATCTGAAGAACCAGTTACATATATTCCGGCATAATCACTAGGTCTCGACGGTTCTGTAATATCTTTTATCTTATTTCCTTTTATCGTTTCTTTTGAAGCGCCCCATATATAGATGCCTATTGAGCTGTTGCTCACGGTGTTGTTGAGTATAGAGTTGTTCATTGCATTTCCTCCGGAAGATATAGCGTATACTATCTTTGTTGTATCTGTACTCCACACATTGTTATTCTCAATCCTGTTGTAATTCGAATTCGAGATCTCTATACCACCCCATTCCCTTGCACGGACCGTGTTATTGAATACAAAATTGCTATCCGAATGGGAACGGAGAGAGATGCCACCGTCATTATCAAACTGATTATCTCTTATGATATTCTCATTACTGTTAGAAAGACGGATGCCAGCCACATAGCTATGAGATATGGTATTGTTGGAGAATATGTTATTGTTACATCTGTTTCCTCTTATGGAGAACCAGTTTCTTGGAACTACCGTATTATCCGAGATTGTACTGCTATTCATATAATATCCATAAATCCCATAAGCCGCTTTTCGGATGTAGTTGCCCTTTATGGAAAGTTTCTCAGAAAGGAATACCTTGATGCCAATCTTCTTGCTGTCTGGAATGGAGTTGTTTTTGACAACAGTATTTCTAGAATAAGATATGTATATGCCCAGAGTATTTCCGTGAATGTCATTTTCTATAAGTTTCGAATCTGAGTTATTTACATATATTCCATACCCGTAGTAATAGGAATATTCGTATCCTCC
>JAJRTH010000084.1 GCA_024278375.1 archaeon
GGCTGTTCATCTATCAAAAGGCAGATCTTATCTGGATACCCTTTGTTTCCTTCGAAAAGTTACAAAAGCATGCAGCAATAAACCTCTGGTGTATGTGGATAAAGGCCCATGGTACCCATGGGCTCTGGAAAGGTTCGGTTTCCAGTGGATTCACAGGACTTTTGGCGAGAGGTCCTATCGAGGGGGATGGTTCAGCGTATTGAAATCCAGAACCAAAAGATTCCGGAACAGATTCCCTGAAAATGCCAGAATAAGGACGGTGGAATCATGGCTGAAATCATTCATGCTGTTCTACAATTTCTGGATTTCTTAACTTGGCAGTCTCGAGCACCTCGGTAGAAACCTTAATATCCTCTACCGCCTTTTCCCCCTTCCCGACGGGTCAGAACATGGAATATACCCAGAAAGAGCTTGTGGAAAGATTCGAAAGCTTCTTTGAGAAGGAGGAGTACGCCTCGCAGATAGCGGACATAGTGGCCGGGATAGAGGGCAAGAGAAGTGTTATTGTACAGTACAACGACCTGGCCAACTTCGATCCCGCCATAGCCGAGGCCCTGATAACAGACCCGGAATACATTATAGGCTCGGCGGAATCCGCCCTTAAAGAGTACATAGAAAGGAATTTTGAGCCGCTGGACAGAAAATCCCATGTGAGAATAGCAGGGCTTTCCGAGCTGTCATCCATAAGGAACCTTAGAAGCGAAGATGTCGGCAAGTTCATAGCAATAGAGGCCCTGGTCAAAAAGGCCACTGAGGTGAGACCTAAACTGATGGAGGCAGCGTTCAAGTGTATGCACCCTTCCTGCGGTAAAATATCTTTCTATGAACAGGAAGGCCCGAAACTTACCGAACCGATATACTGTAAAGCCTGTGAAAAGACGAGGAGTGAGACGAAGTTCAAGCTCATTCCCGCAAAATCGAAGTTCATAGACGAGGAAAGGCTCGAGGTCCAGGAAATGCCGGAAAAACTCAAGGGAGGGCAGCAACCTCAGAGGCTCGTTGCCATAGGGGAGGATGACATAACCGGCCAGGTGGCTCCTGGAGACAGGGTCATCATCACAGGCATACTGAAGGCCCTTCCGAGGTCCTACGGGAACATAAGGCTCACGACCTTTGACTTCCGTCTGGAGATAAGTTACATAGAGAAGCAGAACAAGGAATACGGGGAGATAAAGCCGAGCGAGGAGGAGATTGCCGAGATAGAGAAGGTCGCAAAGGGTCCGAACCCGATAGATGCCGTAACCGCCTCAATAGCCCCGACAATTTCGGGAATGGACGAGGAAAAGAGGGCCCTGGCCTTGCAGCTCTTCGGCGGCGTTCCCAAGGAAATGCCCGACGGAACGAGAATAAGAGGAGATATACACATACTTCTGGTGGGAGACCCGGGAACCGCGAAATCCCAGTTACTGCGCTATATGAGCGCTCTTTCTCCAAGAGGACAGTATGCCTCGGGAAAGTCGGCATCCGCTGCAGGTCTCACGGCCGCTGCTGTCAAGGATGACACGGGCGACGGCAGATGGACGCTGGAAGCCGGAGCGCTGGTCCTTGCTGACGGTGGCATAGCATGCATAGACGAGATGGACAAGATGAGCAAGGAGGACAGGAGCTCAATGCACGAAGCGATGGAGCAGCAGACGATAACCATCGTCAAGGCCGGAATATCGGCAACAATGAAGTCCAGATGTGCTGTTCTCGGAGCAGCGAACCCGAAGTTCGGCAGGTTTTCCGGTGATTCGGAGAGTCTTATAGAGGAGATAGACCTTCCCGCGCCACTGATTTCCCGTTTCGACATAATCTTCACCATAAAGGACAGGCCTGAGAGCAAGAGGGACGAGGAGATTGCCGACCACATCCTCAAAGGACACAAGATAGGCGAGGAGCTGAGGAAGGGCGTGGAGCCTACGATGGACATGGTAAGCCATCAGCCCCTCTTATCACCGGAATTCCTGAAGAAATACGTTTCCTACGCAAAGGAGACCAACCCGGTGCTCACGGACGGAGCAATCAAAAAGATAAAGAAGTACTATCTGAACACCAGAAAGAAGGGGGGAGAGGCGCAGATTTCCATCACCGCAAGGCACCTGGAGGCGCTTGTGAGGATGGCGGAAGCGAGTGCCAAGATAAGGCTCAGCGAGCATGTGACCGAGGACGATGCACAGATAGCCATAGACATCATGGAGGGATATCTCAGCAAGGTACTGTCCTATGATGTGGACCTGGCATACACCAAAGAGAGCAGGAAGAAGAGGACCGCCAGACAGATAATAACCCACATAGTCGAGGAGCTCATCAAGGAAGAGGGAAGTGCGGATTTCAGCACGATAATACAGAGAGCGGAGGCAGAGGGTTTGACAAAGATGGAGGCGGAAGACATACTGGAAAAAATGAAGAGAGAAGGCACGATATACGAGGAATTCCATGGAAGATACAAAACAGTCTGATTCTAGATTTTGGGTGAAACTTCATCCCGGAGGCAGAGACATAATACTCGCGGCATGCGACAGCGAACTCCTCGAAAAGTCATTTCACGAAGGAAAGCTTCGGATAACGGTTTACAGCGAATTCTATGCCGGAGTGCTCGTTGACGACAGGGGGTTGATGGAGCACATGCGGAGCGCTACGATTCTCAATCTTGTGGGGGGGAGGTGCATAGAGAAGGCGATAGAAGCGGGCTGGGTCGACCCTGCGAACATTATTACCATACAAGGAATTCCGCACGCACAGGCCGCCATACTGTTCAAGGATTAGGAAAAGATTGAATAATCGTCCGTTTTACAGCGCTCTATGCTCACCATAGACGGCTCCATAGGAGAAGGCGGAGGCCAGATACTTAGAATAGCCCTGGCGTGGAGCGCTCTCCGTTCAGAGCCCATCAGGGTAGTCAACATAAGAGCGAAAAGACCGAAACCCGGATTGAAACCCCAGCATCTAACGGCACTTCTTGCCCTGAAGGAGATAACGGATGCCGAGATGAGGGGCGCAAAGATAGGCTCCAAGGAGGTGGAATTCATTCCATCGGACACTAAAAAGGGGAATTACATATTCGACTGCGGAACGGCGGGAAGCATAACCCTCATGATTCAGGCCATACTTCCGGTTCTCCTGAACACAGACGGCGAGTCCAGAGTTATTCTTCGAGGGGGCACGGATGTGAAATGGTCTCCGCCCATCGACTATGCGGCCAAAATATTCCTAGGGGCTCTGAGAAAAATGGGTGCCACGGCTGATATCCAGGTCATCCGAAGAGGATACTATCCAAAAGGCGGGGGAGAGGTCGTTCTGAAGGTCAGGGACTCTAAGATAAAAGGAATTAAACTTACCGGAGGAAATCCACGCGAGATATGCGGCAATGTGCATTATTCCAATCTCCCCGATCATGTGCCCGAAAGAATCAAGCACTCCGCGCTGAAGGAACTCATAGATTTCAGAGCGCATATAAACATCGAGAGATTGGATGGAATGTCAACAGGAACCGGTATAACTTTGTGGGCGCATGGAAGGAGTTTCGTATTCGGCTCGAGCGCTCTCGGTGAAAGGGGGGTGAGGGCGGAAGCCGTGGGGAAAAACGCCGGGTCCGAGATGAGAGAATATGCCGAAAAAGGAGTGGGTGTGGACACGCATCTCGCCGACCAGCTGCTCATATACATGGCAATGGTCGGAGATTCCGAATTGAGGACTTCCGAGATATCTTCCCATGCAAAAACTGCCATGGAACTTCTTCAGAAGCTTGAAAATGTTAGGTTTTACACGGAAAAGCTTGACGGGCTGCACTCGATAAGAGCGGAAAAAGATTAAAAAGAAGATGCATTCGGCTGTGCCGCAATGATGATGCTTTATCAGCTGAATGATGATGAGTGATGGGCGAGCTGAGCGGCATATATGCTCTAAAGCCAGATTATCTTTCCCCTTTCCTCGCACTCCTTCTCCCATCTCTTAAGTTCTCTGTGTCTGCGTATTTCGGTGAATGCGAAAACAGAGCCAAGAACTCCGAGATATAAAAGAAGATATGCCCCACGGACCAGGGTTGGAGATATTACAAAAAACAGGAGTTCTAGGAGGAGAGTAATTCTGTGACTGCTGGATTTTTCACCCATTGTGGTTTTCACCGATGGAACCCATCTGTCCGCATCCGGAAACTTTGTTATTATCTCTTCTTCCTCCTTTTCCAGCCCCTCTATGAGGCAATCTATGGTTTTCAGGTATTTTTCCCTGAGAGTTTCCTTTTTAGCGGTGTTTAATATGTATAGGACATAGATGAGAGTGAAAAACATTAGAATTATCGTCGATATTTTCACATATTCAGGTGCAGAGAACCTGTCGAGTATTACATAGGTAGTTATGGATATAATTCCAGAGATAAGGGCAGAAAAAACAGGGCTCTGTTCCCACCCTCTCTTCCATATTTTCCCGTATTTTTCGGCCTTCTCCATGCCTCTGATGTACTCTGCCCTCCTTTCTTTAAGGCGCTTAAGCTTATTTCTTATCTCTTTAAGGCGTTTTTCAGTATCTCTTTCGTCCATCAACCACGCTCCTTTCCGGTAATCTCATTCTTACATAGCTTTTTTATGTGATTTACAACGAATTGACGATATACAATAAAAAAGACCATTACTATAAAAAAATAAATTACAATGATTATTGCCGAATAAACAGGTCGGAGTTTCTTTATCATGAGGAAAACCAGACCTCCCAACCCATATGTTACAAGGAACTTTATGGTGAGAAGTTTCGGTCTTCTGTTTCTGAAATCTTTTGTTGTTACGGGGGAAATGACATCGGGAAATTCCTCATGGATATGCTCTCTTTCCCTTTCAAGCCTTATGATGGCACAGTATATGTCCTTCAATATCGATTCATACGAAGGTCCTTTATCGGGAATAAGAGTACTGATGAGTAATGAAAAGAAAAGGATCCCAAAAACAAGAATTCTTTCCGTTTCCGTCCGCTCGGCAGGAAGTGGCGGAAGATAAAATATCATTAAGTAAATAAGTGATGCTATAAATAATAAAAAAAGCACACGTACGAGAACCGGCACCGAGTCTCTACGTTGTTTCGATTCTTTTCTTCTGTCGATGGCATCCTTCAGCGTTAGATATCCGGCTCTTTTCTCGTTAAGCCACCATATCTGTTTTTCGATCGCCTTCAACCTCTTCCTAGCCTCTTTCTCGTTCATTTATACAACCTCTTCGGGTCAACACCGAGTTCTTCTCTTATCCAGCAGTTTTCCCAGGAGCGTTCTTCGAGATAATCTATGAAATATGGCAGAACAAACAGAAACCACCATGTCGGGATAATGTATGGAAAATAAACGATTTCGAGTCCCATAACCCAAATATATAGGTAAATTCCGAGGTAAATCGTAATTGTTATTGAAATAATATTTTTTATAAAAGAATAAACTGTCCATCCATATTTTATATCTATGTTTTCGTTTTCCAGATGCGGAAATTCTGAGTATATGTGCTTTTTCTCCCTTTCAAGTCTGTTTATCATGCATGTAACTCCTCTGAGTTCTTTTTCGAAAGGAAAGTAAGAACTTTCTTCAAGAATATAATACATAAGAATCATCAGCGCGATAAAAGGAAAGGAGAAACAAACGGTAACTCCAGAGATTACATCTCCTTCAAGCTTGAATACTGTTGTAAAAAAGATTACTATTCCCAGACTTATCAAAGCGGAATATGTGACAGACCGAATGATTCTTTCCTTTTTTGTCATTCTCCTTTTTCTTTCGTTCTTTTCTTCAAACTTTCTTTTGTATCTGATATATTTTGACCTTCTCTTCCTGAAATATTTCAACTCCCTTTCAATGGCCTTCAGCTTCCTCCTTGCACGAACCTCATCCGCCATCTTTTCCGGTATTAAAAGAATCAAATTTAAAATTTTTCATAACCTGCTCAGCTTAATTCACCCTGTTCACCGGCTCTCTGCCCTCCAGAACATCGATTATTGCCTGAGCAGCCATCTCAGCCATCTTCGTCCTAGTCTCCAGAGAAGCGCTCCCCATGTGCGGAGCCAGAACGATGTTGTCCAGCTCATAGAGCTCGGGATTGACATTCAAAGGCTCTCCCCAGAAGACATCCAGCGCAGCGCCCCTTATCCTCTTCTTTCTGAGCATCTCTATGAGATAAGGCTCATCGACAACCTCTCCTCTGGCTGTGTTTATCAGGTATGCATATGGTTTCATGAGTTCCAACATCTCTCTGTTCAGCATGTTCCTGGTTTCAGGCGTGAGCGGGACATGGATGGATATGTAATCGCTCCTTTTCATAAGCTCTTCGAGAGGCACATATTCCGCACCGAACTCCTCCTCAACCTCCGGTCTTCTTCTCCTGTTGTAATAGAGCACCTTCATCCCGAAACCTCTGGCTCTTCGGGCCACAGCCTGTCCTATCTTTCCCATTCCCACTATGCCTATGGTTTTTCCGTAAACATCGGTTCCCACCATGAGCATGGGCTCCCATCCCCTGAATCTCCCCTCGCGCATGAACCTGTCTCCTTCGACAACCCTCCGTGCCACTGCCATGAGTATGGCCCATGCCAGGTCTGCAGTGGTCTCTGTCAGGACCCCCGGTGTGTTGGTGACTATTATCCCTTTCTTAGAGGCATATTCCACATCTATGTTGTTGTATCCCACCGCATAGTTGGAGATTATTTTCAGCTTCGGACCCGCATCAATGACCTCCTTATCTATCGGGTCAGTGAGAAGGCAGAGGAGCGCATCTGTATCCTTCACCCCTTCGATAATCTCATCCTTGGTGAGGACCCTGTCATGCGGGTTTACATCCACATCATAGCGTTCTTCTAGCATTTTCAGACCTTTCTCCGGTATCCGACGGGTTACGAAGACCTTCATGGCGGTGGATACGGAAGGAATTTATAAAGAATTTCTTTTGTATTACTTTTTCCTGTCTGAATATAAATTGATAGAAACCTTTAAATAGCACCACATATTATCTGACAATTGTCCGACAATCGTCGGACCAAAAACTGCGAAGTGGTAGAAAATGAGCAGACGAAAAGTCGACAAGAAATCGGATGAAATAACGAGGTATCTCCTATCTCAGGGAGTTTATTCCCTGAAAAATAGCGGGGACGCTGCTGACAAAAACTTGCTAAAACTTCTAAAGACGAACGAAAAGAAGGTCTACCGCTTATGGCTCGGTGTTTTTTACGGAATCATACTCCTCCTCTCTCTTTACTGGCTACCACTCTTCGGTCCCATGATAGCGGGATATATAGCCGGAAGAAGGGCGGGCAGCCCCCTCAAAGGGAGCATAGCCGCCGCAATCATAATCGTCGTCTTCTATGTCATCCAGAGTCCCGAGGTTCTGGGAAACATTCCGATCAATCTTCAGGCAACAAAGGATTCCATAAGGACTGCAGCGGTTTCACATCTGCCGTGGCTATCTCCGGCCATCTCCTTTGTCGTTTCATACACAACACCTGCTGTATCTATTCTCTCAGGTCAGATTAGCTACACCCCTCAGACATACACAATACTTCTCGTCTTTGCTTATATCGGCGGCACGATAGCAAGCCAGAAAAGAGAGGAAATAAAGCTTATGGCAATGGGCAGAATCCTTTCCCGCATACCGGTCCAGCCAGTTCTGGAGCCCGTGCCGCATCATTCGGCCTCCTCTTCTACCGTTAGGGTGCTGAGCTTCGATGACCTCGAAAAGGCAGATTTCGGATTCGGGGACACCGAAATACAGAGGATATACGAAGAGGAATACGCGCCAAAAAAATCCTTCAGAAAGAAGAGAAAAGGTAAAAAACTTAGAAAGGAGGAGATCGCCAGAAGGCTCGTGGAAGATAAGGCGAATAACAGGATCGAGGTCCTTTAAGGTAAACTTAAAATAATGCCTTCAAATCTTCGTGCGAAGCCGCGGTAACTCAGTTGGGAGAGTGCCAGACTGAAGATCTGGAAGTCGCCGGTTCGAGCCCGGCCCGCGGCACTCACGGTGAAATTATGACCAGAAGAGCGCTCTCCGAGAAAAAAAAGAGGGATGTGGAGAAAAAGGTTAGACTTATTCTTCTAGTCAAGTTCTCCCAGCTCGCGGCCACTGTTCTCATGGCAATAGGGATTCTCGTCCTTATCATACTTCTGTATCTGAAGTACTATTCATGAAGATTTGGAGCGCTTCTTCCTCCATGAAATGCAGTTTTCCGGGAACAACTATGCAGTGCAGAGGAGGACCGAAATCCCTCCGGAGCGCTTCGGATGCTTTTCCACACCATATTCCTGGATTGTCGGAGCCTGCTCTGGATACGGCGCATACAAAGGAATTCTCGTCGAAAGTATCGTCTTCGAGCCTCTTCCCCATCTCAAGCAGGAGAGCAACAGCCTCGGAAGGATTCATGTATCTCTCGTCCTCTTTTATGTCGAGAAGAAACAGGGTATGCAGGCCCATGGACTGATTGTCTCTCAGCACTTCATAGGGAGTGGTCGGTCTGAAGTTCTCCCCTGGATAAGGTATCGAGCCCACCTTTCCGAACTTGTATGCCTGAAGACCCAGGAGCCCGGGCGCTGCGGTGAGTATAGATGCATTATGGATTATCCTAACCTCAATTCCTCTTTTCATCGCCTCGATTCTAAGGTCGACATGGGTGGTGGCGACCATGGGATCCCCCGCTGTGAGAAAGACCACATTTCTGTCTTCCGCTTCTTCAAGAAATTTCCTTTCCACCTCTACCTTGTGTCTGCTGAGAGGTTTTATTTTTTTACCGTATATCCGTTCCATTTCTTCAACCGTTGTCCCCATGAGATTCGATGTGTAGAATTCAAGATAGACCGAATCGGCACTCTCTATGGCTTCCAGTCCTTTGAGGCTTATCTCTTTGGGATCATAGAGGCCGAGACCTATGAATGTGAGCATAATAAGTACAAAAGTTTTATGTTTTATAAGTCTTAGCATTCGGAAATATTGACTTTTATTTCGTACATATTAAGTGGAGACTGCCAAGTTAAGAGATCCAGAAGTTGTAGAACAAGATGGAGGATTCCGACCATGATCCCACAGTCCTTACTCTGGCATTTTCAGGGAATCTGTTCCGGAATCTTTTGGTTCCGGATTTCAGGACATTGAACCATCCTTCGATAGGACCTCTCTCCAAAAGTCCCGGGTTTCCGTTGAAAGCCGAATCTTTCCAGGGCCCACGGGTACCATGGGCCTCTGTCCACATATACCAGAGCTCCGGTCTCGTTCTTTTTCCTGCTTCTCACGAAAAGTTTTTCATTCCTTAACCATTCCACCGATTGCCCTATCATAGTGTACCCATCCTGGCGCTCTTCGCCATCTCCAGGACGGGTTTTAATCCCATAAATGTTATGTTGGCAGCTCCGGGCCTTTTCAGGAAAACAGTTTTATACTCCGTGGATTTAGCGGCCTTACCTGTGAATGATGGGACCGCAAACGGTCACACAGGAGGTAATAAAATGGCTGCAATATTTGTTAGATTCGAAACACCCAAAGAACTCGCGGACAAGATATACAAAGCCGTAGAACTGGCAAGAGACACCGGAAGGATAAAGAAAGGAACGAACGAGGTCACGAAGATAATAGAGAGAGGCGATGCAAAGTTCGTCGTGATGGCCGAGGACGTATCGCCGCCGGAGATTCTGGCCCATATCCCGCTGCTCTGCGAGGAGAAGTCCGTGCCCTATGGCTATGTGCCCAGCAAGACGGAGTTAGGTGGATCTGCCGGCATAAAGAAAGGGACCGCTTCAATAGCTGTGATGGACCCCGGTAAGGCATCGGACCTGTTGAAGGAGATTGTCGGCGAGATCGAAAAGCTCAGGAAATGAGGGATTTAATTGGACGAAGATAAGGGAATTCCCGCCGAGGTCGTCGAGATAATAGGAAGGACCGGAATGACCGGAGAGGCGCTCCAGGTCAAGGTGAGGGTTCTGGACGGAAGAGACAAAGGCAGGATAATAACACGCAATGTCATGGGACCCGTGCAGGTAGGTGACATACTGATGCTTAGAGAGACTGCCAGAGAGGCGAAGAAACTAAGACCAAGGTGATTCTATGGTTGAAAGAAGGATATGCTCTTTCTGCGGGAAGGAAATCGAGCCTGGAACCGGAAGAATGTTCGTGAAGAAGGACGGTACGGTCCTCTTTTTCTGCACGAGCAAGTGCTTTAAGAACTCGATGAAGCTCAAAAGGGTTCCCAGAAGGGTAAGATGGACTGAGCAGTACAGAAGGGAGAAGAGGATAAGAACGGGTGTTAAGGAGGAAAAGGAGAACAAAGAGGATAAGAAGGCAAAGAAGCCCGTCAGAAAGAAGAGCGGCGAGAAGGTAAAGAAGAAAGTGAAGAAAGCGAAGAAGGAATGAGATGCAGGAAAGAACCTTTGTTATGCTTAAACCGGACGCCCTTTCCAGGGGACTCGCAGGGGAGATAATCGCAAGACTGGAAAAAAAAGGGCTCAAGATGGTTGCGGCAAGGCTCATCAAGATGGATGAGGAAATGGCCTCTAAGCACTATGCCGAGCATGTGGGAAAGCCGTTTTACGAGCCTCTAATAAGGTTCATAACCTCCGGACCTGTTCTGGCCATGGTATGGGAAGGAGAGAATGCTATCAACGCCGTCAGAAAGCTCGTTGGGAAGACAGACCCGCATGAGGCCGGAGCCGGCACGATAAGAGGAGATTACAGCGCCATAACAAGGATGAACCTAGTTCATGCTTCGGATTCTCTGGAGAGTGCGGAAAGGGAGATTTCTCTGTTTTTCGATGGTTACGAGATAATAGAATGGAAGAGAGCGGACGACATTTACCTGCACGATTGATTTATATCTCCGACAATTAACACCCGTGAGAATCGCTCTGAAGTTCGCCTATGACGGCACGAAATTCCACGGATATGCCAGACAGTTGGAAGTGAAAACTGTTGAGGGAGAGATACTCAGAGCTCTTGATAGGATAGGCGCAAGGCATCTCAGGTTCAGATGCGCAAGCAGGACCGACAAAGCCGTGAGCGCTCTCGGAAATGTCATAGCCTTCGATACCAATTTCAGACCTGAAGAGATATGCTCTGCCCTCAACGCAAACCTCGAAGACATCTATTTTTTCGGATATGCGAGGGCACCTCTGGAATTCAATCCGAGATATGCGGAGGAGCGCTGGTATAGGTATAATCTGCACGGGAAGCACGACATACCGCTTTTCAGGAGGATTGCTAACCTCTTTGTGGGTGAGCATGATTTCTCATCCTTCGCTCGCATGGAAGAGGGGCGGAACCCGGTAAGAAGGGTGAAATCGGTGAGCATATCGACGGAAGGAGAGTTCACAGCAATAGACATAAGGGCGGAGAGCTTTCTCTGGCAGATGGTCAGGAGGATGGTGGGAGCGATGCTCTCCGTGGAAAAAAGAGATAGAACCATAGAGGACATAGAGAGAGCAATAAAAGGAGAGAAGATCATCTTCGGCATAGCACCGCCGGAACCGCTATTCCTGATGGATGTGAGATACAGTAAAATCGATTTCATACCCATAGAGCTCCCTGAAACGGTGGAAGATATGAGGAAGAGCGCTCTTCTCAGGCTGAAGTTCCTGGAATATCTGAAAAGTGAAATCCCGCTCCGGGAATCTCTCAGACCTGCCTCCCAAAACTAATTTAAACCATGCATCTATGGGCATTCATGACTGTCGCAGAGAAAATAGTCAGACCTGATCTGGATGAGTACTTCATGATGATGGCTGTTCTGGTGGCATCGCGCTCCACATGCATAAGGAGGAAGGTCGGGGCCGTGATAGTCAAGGACAAAAGGGTGCTCAGCACGGGATATAACGGACCGCCAAAAGGAATGAAGCACTGCGATGAAACGGGCTGTTTGAGGGAAAAATTGCAGGTCCCGTCCGGAGAAAGACACGAACTGTGCAGGGGGTTGCATGCAGAACAGAACGCGGTCATACAGGCGGCGGTCTTCGGCACGAGCATAGAGGGGGCCACGATATATGTCACCAATCACCCGTGCAGCGTCTGTACGAAGATACTGATAAATGCCGGAATAAAGGAGATTGTTTACGGAGAGTACTACCACGATGATCTCGCCGAGCAGATTCTGGCGGAATCTGGTGTGAAGGTAAGGCAGTTCAAGGCACCGGAGTGGAGGGAATTTGAGAAATACCTTGTCGGGTTGCACGGCTTTTAAATCACTTCTAATCCGCTTTTTTCTCCCTATACTTCTGGCATTCCCTGTTGCGTTTCTTATCCTGATTTCCGGTGAGTTCCCAGCCTATGCGGCCACAGTTGGCACCTTCTTCTTCGCCTTCGGGACAGGGGAGATATCGGCCATAATAGTCGGTTCTGCTCTGGGACTTAACCCGTTCATACCTGCGCTCCTCGTCGCCTTCATCGAATCCGACATGTCACTTTTCATCGCATGGAACTTCGACTATCTGAAAAAAATCCCTAAAATAGGAAAGTACATAGCGAAGTACGAAGAGAAGGGCGCTGAGGTTATAAAAAGTAGGAAGAGCCTTGAGAATCTTGGATTCTTCTTCATATTCTCCGCGATGTTCGTCCCTCTCCATGGCACAGGTGCGATAACCATGACCCTTGTCGGCAGAATACTTGCGCTCGGTGAGAAAAGGACATGGCTTGCTGTAACTCTGGGGAGCCTCGTGAGGTCTCTGCTGGTTGCATCACTCATATTTATTGGCGTTTCTTTCCTATGAACACAGCCACAACATCCTTTCCCAGCATATGGACACTCTCCGCACCCATATCTTTCATATATTCTATCAGTTCCTTCTCCGTGAACTGCCATCTCTCCCTGTTCTTAAGGGGATTTATCCCATCTGCATCCCCGAAAACGGAATCCCAGAATTTTCTGAGAAATCCGGGCAATCTCACATTAAAGGCATTCGCGGGCTCAATAACAATAACGGTCTCAAAATTCTCTCTCATCCTCTCTATGAGCTCCTTTTCCCTCGGCGTTATGTGGTGCAGGATGTCAACCGCCACGCCGACATCAGCTTCCGGAAACTCATCTTTGAATATGTCTCCTACCACGCAGTCATAACCCTTCCTTCTTGCATATCTTACGAATCTTTCGTTCAGGTCCATACCGGCATATCTTTCACTGTCCAGATATCTTCCGAGAAGAGCGGGACCACATCCTGCCTCGAAAACCTTTCCGTTGCCGGCAATCCTCGCAATCTCCATGTATCTCCTTTCAAGGTCATTTCCGCGTATAATTTTCAGCATGAATACGTAGAACCTCGGGCTACGATACATGAGGCTTTTCATAGGCATCCATCACCTGTCTTGAGACAGCTCTCCAATCATAGTTGCTCCTCACCCTTTTAAGCGCCCTTTTTGACAGTGTTTTCCTCCTTTCCTCATCACCTAAGAGTTCGAGCATGGTTCCGGCCAGTTCTTTGGGGTCTGACGGTGAGACGAGCAGACCGTATCTGCCACCGTCCAGTATCTCTTCTATTCCCCCGACCTTTGTGCCTATTACGGGCGTGCCGGCGGCCATGGCCTCCAGTATTACTATTCCGAATGACTCCCCGAAGGATGACGGGAGAACGAAGATATCCGCGGAGGAAAAAAGCGCATTAATACTTTCATCGGGAACATATCCAAGGAACTCCACATTTCCGTCCGTTCCCATTGCCTTTGACATAGAACTCAGCACCGGTCTGAGCTTTCCCTTGCCCGCCATCCTCAGTTTCACATTCTCTATCTCCCTCGATACATCCTTGAACGCCAGAAGCAGGGTGAAAAGCCCTTTTTTGCCCACCAGCCTTCCCACATACAGAAAAAACGGTTCTTCGCCAAACCCCATTATCTCCCTGGCCTCTATCTTGTCCATCCTCCTGAACCTGGATGTATCCACACCGTTGGGTATGACTCTCACGGGAACATCGGTGAAATATGATATGAATCTCTTGGCGGAATCGCTAACCGCAATGATTTCATCGGCCTTTGAGAGCATTATGCGGTAGACCGGATAGCTGTAACTGAGAGCGCTCCAGAGATACTCATACTCCGGCATGAAGGACACGGTGTGTGTGGTGAGAATCGCCCTTATTTTCAGGTCACTGGCTATGTTAAGAGCGCTCAGAGGCATTCTCGAAAAAGCATGGTGTCCGTGAATCACATCGAAATCTCCTTTCTTTATGATTTCTTTCATCTCTTTGGATGCCCATGGAGATATGTTCAGGCGAAAGAAAGGGTCCTTTGGCCCCTTTATAACATGCACAGGCACATCCACAGGCATCTCTTCGGGCTTCCAGGAGCCTGTGATTATCTCCACCTCGACCCCGGATTTCCCGAGAAACTCCGTGAGCTGTCTCACATGAACCGCAACTCCTCCTGCTCTGGCATCGAACCACTCGACAACCATGGCCACTCTCATTCAAATCTCGCCCCGCAATTAGGACAGATTATCGCATCTCCCGGAATCTCGGCCCCACAATCGGGACAGATAAAAACCTCTTCTATCAATTTATAGCCGCATTTTCCGCAAAAAATGTCATCTTCCAGAACGATTGCCGCACAGTTGGGGCATCTCAGGAGTTCGTATCCACATTTCCTGCAGAACCTGTCACCTTACATTAAAAGAGCACCGCATTTGACACACCTGCTATGTCCAGCAATTGAGGTTTTCGGCGGTTCAACGTCTTTAACGCCACTCCTTGGTCTGATATCCATAGCATCGGCAGCTCGGATATCTTGTGACCCCCCTTCTTCGGGCATATCCTCATATGCCTTTTCGTAGTTTTTCCCAACCACCTCAATCTCATCCAGCCTTATATACTCCACGACCTCCCCCTCAGCACTCTTCCTCGCCTTGATTGCCAGGGAAAACGCATTTTCGTAGTTTTCCGACTCGAAATGGATTCTGGCAATTCTCAGGATTTCGTTGGCCTGTTCGATATCTCTGCCTTCGGTACCCGCCTGTTCAATAGCATCTCCTGCCCTCTCCATCTCGAACTTTGCTTGGAGATAATACGGAGGGAATTTTCCGAACACTTCCTTGGGATTCTCCTCCTTTTCCGTGGATGGCGGTGCATTCAGAATATCGGTCCCTTCCTGATGTTCTTTGTTTGCCTTGAGCGCCTCTTCTTTCGCCTCTTTCAGGAGTTCTTCCACCCTTGAATACAGTCGACCTTCCATGGAGATTTCCGCCTGATGGAGCAGCATTTCCGCCTTTTTGACATCGACACCTCTGTCTTTAAGGATTTTAAGCAGAGTTTTGGTTGTGCTTATGGAACTCTCGAGTTCTTCCCTCATCCTTTTCTTGCTGACGGGAACGCCTTTTTCGATATACTCCCTTCTTTTCTTCCGTATGGCCCGGGCCATCAGTATCGCTATCGTAATCAAAAGAAACCCGACCACTACCAGCATCATCAGCACAAGGGAGGCATCCATACTTTTCGCAACCCCATTCCATAGGAAGGATAAAAAGATTTCTGTAAAAATTCCGTGAAACCCCAATTTTTCCTATTTTTCAATGAATCAAAAATGAGGAGTGAGGGAGGTCCGGGATTTTCGCCGCTCTAGAAACCGGGTCTTATCTTCTTCCTGCTTATCTTTATTCCGCCCGGAGTTGCCATCAGGATGTTCTTCGCCACTCCGGCCACATCTCCGCCCGTGTCTCTGGCAACGGACTTCAGCTCACTTATCACTCTTTTAAGTTCCAGGTCATCGTTAGCCATCATCGTGAAGTCGAGTATGAGTATGTTTCCGTTGTAAAGCTCTGATGTAAGCTCGGAAAGATCCTCGTACCTTGATATCTCCGCCACTTTGACCACGGATCTGGCACCGCTGAGAGCGGCGGCCTCGTCCGCAAATTCCATCTCCGCCAGGTCTATGTACTCCCCTGCGGATGCTCTCTCATGCTCTCTTTTTATCGGAATCATCTTCTTTGTTTTTTTAAGGAATCCACCTACCATTTAAAGGCCTCCTTCGAGTGCTTGCCTACCCCATCATTTTATAGAATAAAAACCTATCGCTTAGTTTGTTTATAATTTTTTGAGAGGAGAATCCCGAAAATAATCGTTAGTAGAGGCGGAAGCCATTGGGAGGAGAATTCTGGTATTGGAACCGCCCCATACTCGTTTGAATATTCTTGGGTGGTCTCAGCAACATAGAACAAAGGCGAAAGCGCCCGGGATAAATCGGAGCGCGAGGAATCTCCCGTATCCCTGTTTCCTTGCCAGTCGCTCATGTAGACGAAAAAGCTCGAGTTTGCGCCGAGACCCACATCTCCCGGCATACCGCATTCGATCTCATGCTCGGCCATTGCGGCATCCACATCTCTTATATATGTCCAGTTCCAGA
>JAJRTH010000006.1 GCA_024278375.1 archaeon
CCCAGCCCCTCTCGTCTATCAGGTGGAATATGTCGTAAAAACGCCTGTCGCATATCCCCTGTCTGTAGAGCATGTATCTCAGAATCTCGTCCAGTTCAAAGCTCTCCGGCCTTACCTCTCCCTTCACCATCATGTCCTGGATGCGCACATATCCGTTTCTTCTGAATATTTTTGCATCGTCTCCGATTTCATCGAGCCCCCTTGTTCTCAGCCTTGTTATCGTCATTATGTCTATTCCCTCCCCTTCGTAGTATTTTCTGACCTTCTCCATGGCCTTAAGGGTACCGTCAAGGTCGGAGGTCTCTATCTCCCTCACCTCAACCCTACCGCTCATGGGCCATATCTCGGCATAACCGTCCAGAAGCCCGTTCTTTATTATGGGAAATATCCACCTCTCCCCATATTTCGAGGCTATCTCGCTCCACATCGGCGCGATATACGGGTCAAAGAGCGATAGGATGCGAACCCTGTCTTCGGGAAATTTCTCCTTTCTCAGTGATGCCAAATCCTCCGGCGTTATGTAAAAATCCTCGTGCTCACCCTGAATGCTCATCCGCGTTATCTTTCCGTCCTTCATGAGTTCTCTGAGATACATCCCTATTTCGGTCCCTGAAAAACCGGTGTATCCCTTTATTCCAGCCATTGGAACCGGGGCATGCGCTCCTATGAACCTGTAAATTAACTCTTTTCTTGCCTTTTCCGCAGGCATTGGCTCTATATCCGAGGGAATGAAAACATTCCTGGACTGCCATCCCTCTCCCTGAAGGTATTTTCTCACCACATAAGATCCCGAATC
Organism: archaeon; assembly: GCA_024278375.1. GTDB lineage: Archaea > Thermoplasmatota > Thermoplasmata > WALJ01 > WALJ01 > WALJ01. The sequence continues at coordinate 797 of JAJRTH010000006.1, forward strand.
CAGCCTCTGCAGGGAATTCTTCACGGCTTCGGCGTTTCCGAGCATGTCTGAGAGTTCCTTCGCACCGATACCGTCCTTCCTCTTTATGACATCCAGCACCTTCCTGTCGAATTCCGTGAGCCGCACATCTCTGAAAGCGCCGACAAACATGGGCGCCTCTTCCCTTCTCACGTACTTGACCCGCCCCCTCACGAATTTCCCCATCATTATCTCGTTCCTCTCCCTTCTCTCCCTCCATTCGTCCCAGTCGAAGTTTCTCACATGGTAGAATATATCGTATGTCCTGCTCGCCTCGCCGAAAATATCGAAGTAATCGTCTATTGTATTCAGATCAAAGAACTTCTTCAGCCTGTACGAACGTATCTGCTCCTCACCTATTCCCTCCTTCCCCATTTTGAGTGCGTAAACATCCCTAGAGAGCATGTACTGCTCTTCATCCCCTATCACAAAGAATCCCTTTTCCACTATTCCCTCGCCCATGAGCGGTTTCAGCGCTCTCCTGACATCATCCGTTTCCAGTGCCAGAGCGTGGGCGATCTCTCCCAGTGTCGCAGGCGCGAAGCCTTCGAGATATCTGTAGACCAGTGATTCCAGGATTCTTTTGTTCTTCGATTTCTCTATACTCTTGGGGACGAAGACCATATCTCCGTCTCTGAGGGCTCTTCCGACCATATATGCCCTTTCAAGCTCCCTTATGCCCTCTCTTCCCTCGGTTCCGAACTCGTTGACAATCTCCCTCATTCCCTTTCCGTCCTTTATGAAATCCAGGATTTTCTCATGCATATCGGTTATCTCGATGTCCTTGGCATATGCGGCCGCATACTCGGGCAGGTACTCCTTCACGGTCCAGAGCAGTCCGCCGGCCCACACAGAACCTATCTTTCCCCCGGCTATGAGTTCCTCCGCCCATTCTCTGCACTTATCTATGTCCGTACAGTAATCGAATATGTTTCTGGAATGCTGACTGAGGACATTGAGGGCGCCGAGCTTCTTCAGGACCCGGATTATATCCTCCTTCTCCTCTATTCCGAACTTGTTTCTGAAATATCTTCTCACATCCTTCTCGTCGAACATGAACTTCCTGAGCTCTTCCTCGGGCAGTATCTTTTCCAGGAGTTTTCTGTGGAATTCCCGCAGGAGAGCGCTCTTGTCCTCCATTGACACTATGTCCGATATTCCGCTGAGAAGTACGTTGCTCGCAAAGGGTGACGGTATTTCGGAGTGTATGGTCCCAATCACGGCCCTGCGCTCTTCAATCCATCTCAGCACTTGCTTTGCATGGGGTAAATCCATGACTATGTTGAATATTTCGTTGTATGTCTCCTTTATCACCGGGAAATCGTCGTAATCTCCGAGATAATCAAGAATTTTTGTAGCCCTTCTCCTCTGCCTGCCGACGCTTATATCCTTTCCCCTGTAGTTTCTGAGTACTGCCAGGGCCCTTGTCGCACAGTGCCTGAACCTCTGGGCAAAGAGCTCCGAAGCTCTTATGGCCTCTTTCAGGGTCTTTTCCAGGTACTCGGCACTGATTATTCTCCCGAACATCCCCGCATCCATCCTTCTCGGAACCGTGACCATGAAGGAATCATCGGTAACGGTAACACTGGCGCTCATCTTCTCCATCCTTGAGATTCTGTACGATATTGCCCTCGAGAGCGCATCGTTTACCCTTCTTCCGAACGGATAGTGGAAAATGTAGTGCCATCTCTCCCCCTCGCCCCTGTACTCCTCTATGAGCAGATTTTCGTGTGTCGGTATTATCCCAACGGCCATGTCCTGTTCCGCGAAATACCGATATATGCTCCTAGCAGCCCAGTCTGTCATGTGGTAGTCGCTCACAAGCATGGCGATAATCTCCCCCTCTTCCATCTCCTTCATCCACCGGACCATCTTCTCCCTGAACTTTCCAATCTCAAGGGAGAGGTCGAAGCTTCTTGGAAGCATCTCCCCTGTCCATGACGGTACCGTGGGACTCTTTCCCTTCGCATCCCTCACATAGACCTTCATACCCCTTATTCTCACGAACTCATAGCTCCTGCCTCCGAGAACGAATATGTCCCCCGGCGACAGGCGTTCCACGAACTTTTCGGAAAGCTTTCCGAGGGCCGAACCAGTCTCGCTGAAGACCTGATAGTTCGCATCCTCGGGAATCGTGCCGGAATTCAGGAAATATATCATCCTCGATCCTTTCTTCTTTCCGAAGACCTTCTCGTCCGGGTCGTACCATATCTTTGAGTAGAACTCCTCGCTCCTTCCGGAGAGGTAATTCAGAACCGATAAAAAATCCTCCTTCTTCAGGGTGTGAAAGGAATAGGAGCGTTTTATCAGTTTGAATGCGTCATCCACATTCCATCTTTCCTCCAGGCTCATCCCGACGATGGTCTGCGCCAGTACGTCCAGCGGATTCCGGGGTATGTCCACCCTGTCAAGGAGACCGTCGTATGCGCTCTTCACAAGCACGGCACATTCCACAAGGTCGTCGTTCTGGAATGCTATGAACCTTCCCTTCGGAATCGCGCCTATGGCATGACCTGACCTTCCAATCCTCTGCAGTCCCTTCGCAATGCTCTTGGGCGAGCCTATCTGTATGACGAGGTCCACATATCCTATATCTATGCCAAGTTCAAGTGATGTGGATGTTACAACAGCCTTCAATTCGCCTTTTTTCAGCTTTTCCTCAACATCAAGTCTCCGCTCCTTGCTCATGCTCCCATGATGTGCTTCTATCGCATCAATCCCTCTTTCTTTTAGCTTGTACGCGACATGCTCCGTTGCGCTCCTTGTATTGGTGAATACTATGGTTGTCCTGTGCTCGTTAATCAGTTTCGTTATTATCTCATAGGCCCTTTCGTTTGCAATCTCATACGGAACTGCGGTTATATCGGGAACTGGCGAGAGGACCCGGAGATCCATATCCTTTCTTCTCCTGACTTCGATGATGTGCACCTTTCTTGGCTTTGAGCCCGAATAGCCTCCAAGGAACTCCGCAATCATTTCTATAGGGGCCTGAGTGGCAGACAGTCCGATTCTTATAAGCGGGCCCGAGAGGTTCTGGAGCCTTTCAAGATTCACAGACAGCATTGAACCCCTCTTTGAGCCCGATATTTCGTGTATCTCGTCCACTATCACATAGCGGACATCCCTGAAGCGCTCCCTGAACTTCGGAGATGTCAAGACCAGAGATAGAGATTCCGGCGTCGTGATGAATATGTGCGGGGGTTTCCTTGCCATACGCTGCCTCTCGCTCTGACTTGTATCTCCCGACCTTATGGCGGTCCTTATCTTGGGAACCTTCATTCCCTTCGATTTTGCCAGGGCATAAATCTCCTCCAGAGGGACTTCGAGGTTCCTGTGTATGTCATTCGCAAGGGCCTTCAGGGGTGAGATATAAACGCAGTATATCTTGTCCTCAAGCCTTCCTTCCTCACCCATTTCGAAGAGGTTGTTTATTATGGAAAGAAAGGCAGTTATCGTCTTTCCCGAGCCTGTGGGAGATGAAACCAGAACGCTCTTCTTTCTATGTATTACCGGAATGGCGTATGCCTGGGGCTCCGTGAGCTCCTCGAATTTCGAGTTGAACCACTCCCTTATCACGGGGTGCATCTCGGAGAGGACTTCATCCTTTGTATATCTTCGAATCTCCGTACCGGGCATCCAATCCTTTCCACAAAAGCACAGGGGATAATTAAGTTTGTGATAGCGGTAGAAAGCTTTATATAGATGTGCAATATATTATAGAGTGATACAATGTTGGGAAAAGATTTCTTTGATAAAAACAGGCTATTTGTTGACCGCGAAGAATACAAGGCTCTTTTCGAGAAATCTCTAAAGGAGATATCGCCAGAAAAGAGCGCCTGTATTTTCTTCTATGGTGAAGGTGGAATAGGAAAGAGTGCTCTTCTGAAAGAGTTCGAAGAAGAGTTGAGGGCTTTCACGTACGGAAAACTTCCTTATTCTTTTATAAATCTTGCCAATGAGCCGTTCAGAAACCCGGAAAACGCTCTTTTCAGGATAAGAAAGGATCTAGGTAAGTGTGGAATGAAGTTCCCTCTTTTTGACAGCGCATATCTGATTTACTGGGAAAAAGTGAGGCCACACATACCGTTAAAGGACGATTTTAAGGAGATTATGTAATGGGCGGAGATACCTGCTGGAATTCTGGGACTATCTTCTGCCGTAAAGCTGGTAAAGAAGATAGAGGAAAAGAAGAAACTCAGTAATAAGGTCAGAAAATATGTCAGAGAAGAGCTCTTTAAAATCCAGATAATGAGCCCTGAGGAGATACTGGAAAATCTCCCTCGGTTCATGGGCATGGATATGGTAAACATCAAGAAAAACAGGGGAAAAATGGCAGTTATCCTAATAGATACTCACGAATCTCTCTTCGAGAACTTTTCGGGCTCCGATGAAAAGAAAAAGAATGTCGATGAATGGATAAGGGAACTGATAAGAAGTATACCGAACACGATTTTCGTGATTGCAGGCAGGGAAAAGCCAGATTGGTGGGAGGAGGACATGAACCTAGCCGTGAAAAGTTTGGATACCCTTTCGGAGAAAGATTCAAAAGAATATCTGAAAAATTCAGGAGTAGATGAGGAACATTGGGATATGATTTACAGGAATGTGAAAGGATTTCCATTCGGATTGGAACTTGCTGTATGGATATACAGGGCAAAGGAGGAGAAGAACGAGAAGATAACCGAAGAAGATTTCAGGGTTGAGAAAGGAGATTACAAGGAGATGGCCGAAAGATTTCTGAGACACATAAGTAGGAATGAGAGCGACACCATAAAACTGCTTTCTCTGTGCGAATGGTGGGATTATGAGATTTTCAGGGCTTTAACCCACGAGTTCAGGTTGAACATGAGTAAACTCGATTTCGGAAGGATTACAAGGTTCAGTTTTATTGAGTGCATAGATGAGGAGAGAAAAAGGTACACCCTGCATCAGATAATGAGAGACACAGTATCCTCGCATCTTGTTGATAAAGATATCAAATCAGAAGTATATGCGGTTCTAAAGGGCTACTTTCTGAAAAAATCCGACTACAAATCACTGAAGGAGATAGATGAAAAAAAAAGCCGAGGCTATGGTGGAATATACAAGATATGTTCTAAAAAACGGGTTCAAAGAGGAAGAAATGAAAAAAGTCCTATCTTTTGCTTCTAGACTTCTCGAGATACAATATTTAGAAGTTTCCTTTTCAATATATAATGCGGTTCTATCTCCAAATATAAAAGATAGTGTGAAGGCTTTGGCACATGGTGCCATCGGAAGAGTGTATGATTTAAAGGCAGACTATGCTAAGGCTCTGGAACACTACAACGAAGCACTTAAGATGGCCATTGAGATATATGGGGAAAAACATCCTCTTGTGGCCACTATGTACAATAATATCGGAGGGGTGTATGACTCGAAAGGAGAGTATTCCGAAGCTCTTAGATACTACAACGAAGCAC
>JAJRTH010000085.1 GCA_024278375.1 archaeon
ACGGGCGCATCGTTTATCCCGTCTCCGACAAAGGCAAGTTTTCCCGATTTCTCCCTCATCTTTTCTAGTATCTCCAGCTTTTCCTCGGGAAGGAGGCCGGCGAAATATGTGTCTATTCCGAGCTCCCGGGCTACATTTCCGGCAACCCCCTCGCTGTCTCCGGTCAGCATAACGGTCCTTATCCCCATCGCCCTGAGCTCCTCTATTGCCTTCCCCGCATCATCCTTCACCTCATCGGATATCACAATGTATCCCGCATATCTTCTGTCCACAGCCAGATGTGCCACCGTGCCTTTCACATCGCATGTTCCGTGCTCGATGTTCCTGAGATGCAGGAGCCGGTCGTTTCCCGCAATGACCTCCCTTCCGTCTATCCTTGCCATTATCCCGTGGCCGGATATCTCCCGATATTCCTTCAAGGTCTCAGGGTCAATTTTCTTCCCATATGCATCCATTATAGACCTGGCTATAGGATGGGTGGAGCCGGATTCGGCCGCTGCCGCCATTCTGAGAAGCTCATCTTCCGTGAAACCGTTTTTCGGGACTATCCTGCTCACCCTGAACACACCCTTCGTCAGCGTGCCCGTTTTGTCGAATACCACTGTATCCAGCTCTGCTAGAACATCCAGATATTTCGAGCCCTTCACAAGTATGCCTCTGCGCGATGCCCTCCCTATGCCGCCGAAGTAGCCAAGGGGTATGCTTATAACCAGAGCGCATGGGCAGGATATCACCAGAAGAACGAGAGCGCGGTATATCCACTCCGAAAAGACCGCTCCCGGGATGAGGAGAGGCGGAATTGTCGCAACCCCGAGAGCGCCGAGAACGACCGCAGGGGTGTAGTATCTGGCGAACTTTGTTATGAACTGCTCTGTCTCAGACTTTCTGCTACGTGCGCTCTCCACAAGCTCTAAAATCCTGTATATCGACGATTTCTCCAGAGATCTGGTGACCCTGACCGTTATCCTTCCAGAGCCGTTTATGCTTCCGGCAAGGACCGTGTCTCCCGGCCCGACACCGACAGGCACGGATTCTCCTGTCAACGGTGATGTGTCCACCTGAGACATCCCTTCTATGATATCTCCGTCCAGAGGTATCTTCTCACCCGGTTTCACAACGATCGTGTCTCCGGGCATCACATTCTCGGGAGGCACTGTCACAATCTTTCCGTCGGTCTTCAGATTGGCATGGTCCGGCCTTATCTCAAGGAGCGCTCTTATGGAGCGCCTCGAACGGTTCACGGAAATGCTCTGGAAGAACTCCCCCACCTGGAAGAAGAGCATGACCCCGACGGCCTCTGGAAGCTCGTGTATCAGTATGGCACCGATGGTCGCCACGGCCATCAGGAAGTTCTCGTCGAAGACCTTTCCGTGCCTGATGTTCCGGCCGGCACTGTACAGTACCCTCCATCCGCTCAGAAGGTAGGAGCTCATGAACACCGCGTATTCGCCCGCGGAATACGGAGTAGCGTGCAGCCCGCTCTTGAAAATCATACCCAAAACGAAGAGTGCGGCCGAGGAAATTATGAAGATGATCTCTCTTCTGATGTCCATCTCATCTCCGTGCTCATGCCCGTCCCCGCCTTCATCCAGTATCCTGATGGTGGGCTCGGTTTTTCTGATTATATTCTTGGCCTTTTCCATATCACCCTCTATCACTGCCTGCTTGCCTGCGAAATCCACAACTGCCTTCAATCCCTCCTTTTTCAGGGCCTCCTCTATCTCGGACGCGCAGCTGGCGCAGTCGAGGCCCTCGAGAATCAGCTTCTTTTTCATCCCCTACTCCTCCACGTGCCGGAGCGCCGTCCTCAATATCGCTGCTATGTGTTCGTCATCCAGACGATAGTAGACATTTTTCCCGTCCTTTCTGTAACTCACTATCTTTCTGTCCTTCAGTATCCTGAGCTGATGAGATATAGCCGAGGTGGAAAGTCCGGTTATGGCGGAAAGGTCACATGTGCATAGCTCCGCATCCATTATGGCCATGAGTATCTTCAATCTCGTCGGGTTCCCGAGGGCGTCGAAGAAGTCCGCAGTTTCCAGTATCTCCTCATCCTTCGGCATCTTCTTTATGGCCTTAGCAATCTTGTCTCTATGCTCTTCATACGCGCTGCATATCTCGGACATTCAATCACCTTTACAATTGAGCAATCATTCAATTGTTTATAAAGTTTTCTGAACAGAAATGTGCGGTGTGTAGTCCTTAAACTATTTCCCACTATTTGAGATTTCCTTTTCATTTCACCACCTGAACAGCCTTCCTGCAATTCCTAACTTGCATTCTTCCGGAAGTTTTCTCCGGAATGCCTCTTCAGGAGTCTCGAGATTGTTATATTTCCATCCGAGGCTCTCATGTGGTCTTACATTGTTGTACCATGCTATGAACTCCTCAAAGGAATCGAAATCACTCCTCGCTATTTCGTAGGTATGATTCCACTTCTCAAGCTTTCCATTGGTCTGAGGATGATTTACCCTTGTTCTTATGATATTTGTCCCATATGATTCCACTATTCTTTTGAACTCACTGTTCCATTCTCCTTTCTCATCTGTTCTGTGTGCTCCGAACTGACTCCCATTGTCTATTATGAGCTCTCCCAGCATCCTTATCTTACCGTATTCATCCATGAGTTCCTCAAAAACCGCAATACTGTTTCTCTCGTACTCGTGTTCAAACTCAGCACCTGCCAGAATCATTCTGGAAGCATCGTCTTCAATAACACAAACTTTCTTTCCGTTTGATCCGTCGTGCCAGTCCATATGGGCTGCGGATAAACTGTGCTTTCTCTCATATCGGATCCATTTACGTCTCTTCTTTTTCCTGGGATTTTCTTCTGCCAGACCGAGTTCAAGCAGTATTCTATGTATTCTGTTGTGAGGGATGTGAATGCTGCAATCCCTTTCTATAATCGGTTCAAGTCTTCTTGCACCGAGTTTATACTTTTTCTTCGCTTCCAGCACGATCTCTCTTTCCTTCTCTGTTATCTCTTTCTTCGGTCTTCCAAGGTTTTTTCCTATCTCAGGAATCTCTCCGGTTTCCATATATTCTTTCCATATCTGGTTAACTCTTCTCTTGCTTATTTTCAACTCCATGGCGATCTCTCTGCTAGTTTTTCCTCTTTTTTTCCATCTTATCAGGTATCTGAGCTTCTTTTTCGTGAGTTTCATCATCTGAAAGGATTTCGAACATGTGGGAAATCTTTTCGGGACTACACATTTGTCAGTAATTTTCGGCATTGGGACAAAATTCCCTTTTACTCTCTTAGGATTATCACATATGCCCTCTTTCCTATGTATCTCTTAGGAGCATCTATCTTTCCACTTGTTCCGAAGGGAGTTACGGTTTTTTCATAGATTATCTCCACTTCAT
>JAJRTH010000086.1 GCA_024278375.1 archaeon
AGATGAGGGAAGAGGTGGAGAGGGCATGCGAATAGGTTTCACCTCGGATTATTTTCATCCTTCCGTAGGCGGCGCCGAGAGGAGCGCGCTGGAACTGGCCAAAGCTCTGGTGAAAAGAGGGCACGATGTCACCGTTTATACTCGATACAGGAAAGGTCTGAGGAACGAGGAAGAACTGCACGGCATACGGATAAAGAGGATTTTCAGAACGGTGACGAAGTTCACCGTCGGGGGCGGGGACATACTGGATCAGAGGATCGTCGATGCGGTGGAGAGCAGAAGACTTGGGAAAGAGGCGAAGAAGGACAACACCGATATTCTTCACTCCCACAACAGGGACACGGCGGTTTTTACGAGAATCGCAGCAAAAAATACAGGCATCCCGTCCGTAACCCATGTAAGGGATTACTGGCCCCTCTGCCCGAAAAGGGACCTTCTCAGAGCCGACGGCGTATGCAGGATTCCCGAAGGATGTCCTTTCTGCATGGCCAGATTCCACGGGAGCCGGTGGAAAACTCCGTTCTATATGAAGAGCACATCCGACACCAGATACAGAAGGAAGAGGCTCCTTTCAATGAACGCCTTCTTCGTCCACATAAGCGATTATTCCAGAAATGTTCTCCGGCTGGAGCCGTCGGTAAGGATCTACAATCCGGTGGACAAATCTATGTTCGTGAACAACGGAGAGGAAAGAGGGAAAGTGCTCTATATCGGAGGTCTCACAATACACAAAGGGGTGCACATACTCGTAAGGTCGGTAAAGGGACTGAATTTGAAACTCCATTTGATAGGCGGCGGCTACCTTCTGCCGGAAATCTCCGGGGAAAATTTGTTAAAACACGGTCTCCTCTCCTATGGACGGATGCTGGAAGAGCTTTCCACGGCCGAGATGGTCGTCGTCCCCAGTGTATGGCCCGAACCCTTCGGAAGAGTCGCTGTGGAGGCAATGGCGGCCGGAAAACCGGTAATAGTCTCGCCATACGGGGCGCTCCCCGAGGTCGTCGGAGACGGAGGGATTGTGGTAAGGGATTTCAATGAGAGAAAACTCCGAAATGCAATAATGGAATTGCACGAGGATGCTTCCCTGAGGGATGAGATGTCGAGGAAGGCCCTGAAAAGAGCGGATATTTTTTCTCCGGACAGAATATGTGACCAGATGTTGGAGACCTATCGCAAAAGAGGTGCTCGATGATGCCGGCCAAAGATTTAAACTCGGGGGAACATGTCATTCGGATGGTGAAAGATACCGATACCAAGAAGTTCCGGGTACAGGTGGACAAAGAGCACTATTACAGAGACTATGACGACCTAATGCGCTTCATATCGTATTTCTATCAGATAGACCTTGTCAAGAAACTCCATCCCGGAACCGTTCTGGAGGTCGGAATCGGTAACAAAACCGTATCCAACTATCTGAAGGAATTCGGATTTGCGGTAACGACCTGCGATTTCGACAGATCTCTGAACCCGGACCATGTTGCGGACATAAGGGACCTGCCTTTCGAAAACGATTCTTTCGACCTGGTTATGGCATGCGAGGTACTGGAACACATCCCGTGGGAGGATGTGGAGAAGGCCCTCTACGAAATCCACAGAGTAACGAAAAAGCACGCTCTCATATCCATACCCTATCATTCGATTCAGATAGAGGCGGTTCTGAGAGCGCCGTTTATAGGAAGAATATCCGGAAAACCCTATCTCACCCTCTCTCTAAGAATTCCAAGGACCGCCAGGAAGGAGAAGCTGGATAAGGAGCATTACTGGGAGATGGACAGAAAGAAACATTCCATAAAAAAGGTCAGAGCCCTTCTCGAAAAGAGGTTCAGGATTGTGGATGAGGGCAGGCCAGCCCTGAACTCCTATCATCATTTTTTCGTTCTGGAGAAGCTATGATTCCAGGGGGCGAAGCATGGAAAACAGATAGTACATTATCGCCGGCGTGCTGAACATGAAGGACAGGACACTGGCATAGGCGGCCCCCACCACACCGTAAATGGGTATCAGTATGATGTTGGCGACCACGTTTATCCCGGCGGTTATCCAGATTACCGTGGCATTTATCTGCGGCTTTCCCATGCCGTCTATGAAGGCCCCGGAAAGGTTCCCGAACGGCCGTATTATGCCCCATAGAGCCAGAATCTGAAGCACATAGGCGCTATCAGGATACTTTCCGCCGTACACCACAGACAGAACCTCCCTTGGAAAGAGAATGAGCACGAGTGAGGCGGGTATTGTCAGGACAAGAGAGTAGGCAACGCCCTGCCAGTATAATCTTTTCATATCCTTCCCCTTCCTTTCCACGCTCATCCTCGATGCCATGGGAAACACCACCATGTAGATGGCCTGAGGGATTATGTAGACTATGTTCGCCAGTATCCATGCGCTCCCATAGACAGCGACACCGCCCGCACCCAGGAATATACCGAGCATTATCATGTCGGTCCTGGTGTATATCATGGAGCCGAGAGCGCTCAGCGAAGAGTACTTTCCGAAACTCGCTATCTTCTTCAACCATTTCCTGCTCCTTTCGAGCTTCAGACCGTATTTTGAAAGATAGGAGCCGTATATGGAGGATATGAAGTTCACGATTGAAAGGATTATCAGGACATCCAGACCGGTCCTCAGGAGACCGAGGTTCCATGCCATAAGGAATAGCACGGTCATGACGGAGAGACCGAGAAGGTCCACCAGGAATATCTCCTTTATCCTGTGTTCTGCCTGCAGAACCTGCTTGAAAAAGGTGTTAAGCACCAGGGAGAACATGAGGACAGGTATGAAGAGGAGGAGCTGGAATAGCTGCGGGGCATGGAGGATCTCCGGGAGGAAAAGGGCCAAAACCATGGCGACGACGGAAAAGACGGCGGTGGCCGCAATCTTTATGTAGAAAGAGCTCCCGACCACCTTTTCCCTTTCGCTTCCCTCGGCAGCGTATTTTATGAGAGCGCTCCCCGTGCCGGAATCGCTGTAAAGTATCAGGAAATTGTATATGGAAAGGGCCAGCATGAGCGCTCCGTATTCCTCTCTTGAGATTATTCTGGCCGAAAGTACGACATAGATAAAACCTATGAGTGCGATGACCATCTTGTCCATCAGGGCAAAACTACCCTTTTTCAGCAGAACTCCGGTGAACGATGACATG
>JAJRTH010000087.1 GCA_024278375.1 archaeon
CCGTTCCGGAAGGCAGATAGAGATAACCTTCGCCATCTGTGATATAGCATCCGGAGAGGTCCATGTCGGAGTCCGAAGGATTCCTTATCTCCACGAATTCATCCGAGGCTCTGGCGCAGGGATAAAAGGAGGAGATCACAGTGCCGACTCCGGAATTCATGTCCGGATTTCTTTTTCCGGGCGTGGGCATGGCATCGAACCACTCCCCCGCATCCGAGGAACGGGCCAGAGCCATCCCCGCCTTCACCTCTATTTTTTCATTCCATTTTACACCTTCTGGTGGTGAATCTACCATGCTTCCGTTACCATAGGCCAGATAATCCACGGCATTTCCGACATCATCCAGCAGAAGAAGATCATCGCCTCCATTGTTAAGCATCGACGCGCTCTTCCACATATGGAAATAGAATACGCTGCCCTCTGTCCAGTTATCTCCCGGACCCACATAAACCACCGCTCTGTCGCCGGGCTCGAGAAGCACGTCTGGAAAAATGAAGTCCGTTACCCCGTCCTGGTCGCTCAAAGACCAGTTCAGTACATTCACAGCGGCCTCTCCGAGGTTCATTATCTCTATGAACTCTCCCTCAAGGTCGGAGCCGACAGGATCTGGCAGTATCTCCGTTATTATTATGCTGCTTTCGACAGGGCCGACATCCGCGTTTCCCGGCAACATCGGAAATGCCAGGAAGAGCGCAAGAAGGAAGGGAATTATCCGTTTCATGCGATGGTCTTATTATGGAATATTTTAAAGAGAAGCGGTTTCATGTAACAGCTACGAAACACGGAGGCACCGAAAATACTAATAGGGCGGACGGGAATGGAGAGCCGTGGACATATCGGAAACCATAGCAAAGACAGCATACCATGCCTATGAAAAGTCCCTCCTTAACGAGGTGAAATCCGGCCCGATACCCAATCATATCGCCATTATCATGGACGGCAACAGAAGATTCGCCAGAGAACTGTTCCTCCCCCCCACGGAGGGCCATAAGGAGGGCAGAAGCAAGCTGGAGGAGGTCATGGAGTGGGGAAGGGAGATAGGTGTGAGGATTCTCACGGTCTATGCGTTTTCCACGGAGAACTTTCGAAGAAGCAGGGACGAAGTGGAGGAATTAATGAGGCTTTTCGCAGAGAATTTCAGAAAGGCCGCGGACGATGAGAGAGTGCACAAGCACAGAATAAAGATCAGAGCCATAGGAAAAAGGGAACTTCTTCCCGAGAATGTCCGCAGTGCGATAGAATATGCCGAGGAAAGAACGAAGGACTACGAGGACTTCATATACAACATAGCGGTTGCATACGGAGGAAGGGAGGAGATAGTGGACGCCATAAGAAAGATAGCCGAGGACGTGAGGGACGGAAAGCTGAGGATAGAAGAGATCACAGAAAAAAAGGTCTCGGAATACATGTACACCGGAGACGTTCCGGACCCAGATCTGATTCTAAGGACATCGGGAGAGGAGAGAATTTCCAATTTTCTTCTATGGCAGCTGGCTTACTCGGAACTGTATTTTACAGATGTCTACTGGCCAGGATTCAGAAAGATAGATTTTCTGAGAGCAATAAGGGATTATCAGAGAAGACAGAGAAGGTTCGGAAAATAGGTAAAAATGATTAAACGGTTTGTTTCCTCTGGTCAGATGCTCATTCCACATTTATCTCTTCCATCACCAGGGGCGTCGGATTGCCCACGGACTCGACATTTATCTCCTCCATCACCAGAGGGATCAGCGGATTGCCCACGGACTCGACATTTATCTCCTCCATCACCAGGACGATAGACACACCGACGGATTCCACATTTATCTCTTCCATCACCAGAGGAATAAGATCCTCGCAGCCCAGCATCTCAAGTATGTCCTCAGCGCCTTCCACATTTATCTCATCCATGACGGATATCGACACTCCGCCCACGGACTCGACATTTATCTCCTCCATCACCCAGGGAATTAGATCTTCCAGTCCAAGTTCCTCAAGAATCTCCGTGACGGTCTCGACATTTATCTCCTCCATCACCAGGATGATAGTTCCGTCAGCCACTTCCACATTTATCTCTTCCATCACATCGGTGACGGGTACCGAAGTTTCTTCGGCCATTCCTCTCTCCATCGGGATCATCCCAATCATGAGGACGAGTCCCAGTACAGCCATAGCATACGCTCCCACTTTATTTTTTTTCTTCATTTTTTATGCCTCCCTATTGTCCGAAGACAACGAAAAAAGCAGGGGGTGATATTTAACATTAACCCTGTATTTTACAATCTATGAGGATTGTTGCGAGAGACATCTCTCCAAATAAAATATAATATTCAGGTCATGAGCAGTCGAATAACGCCGCTCAACTTACCGATTTCGCCGATCGCTGCGCCCAGAATCAAGAGATACTGCGCAGCCGGCGCAGGCTCGGAAGCAGACTCCTCTGTCATGCCGTCTCCTTCACGTATGTTCTCGTGCGCTCCAGACTCCGCATATCCATGCACTGAACCTGCCGAGTCCAATATGCCGCAGCCTATTCTAGTACTCGTGTCCACATCCCTGTTTATGTCCGCCGCCGCTCCTCTTCCTGCAAGGAAAAGCATAAATAAAGCGGAAAAGCAGACGACCCCTACCCACATGTTTTTCGTCATTTCTCTCACCTCCCTTAATACACCATAAGAACGTTTGTGCCATACTCCTATTTAATCCCTCCGCATTACTTTACCATCATGGGCAATTCTTATATACCGAGGCCCTAATACCCCAATATAATATTCAAGAAATCCCGAGGTGAATAAATGAAATCGATAATCGAAGAAGCACTTTCAAGAAAGGAAAACGCACCTTCTGCCTTTGAAAACATAGAGATGATATCGGACGAGGATAAAGAACTCGAAGAAATTCTCAGGGGTCTGAGAACGAAGATAGTCATAATCGGGCTCGGTGGTGCCGGCTCGAACACCGTAAACAGGATGATGGAGGAAGGAATCACGGGCGCGGAGCTCGTTGCGGCCAACACAGATGCCCAGCATCTTCTGACAATAAGGGCTCAGAGGAAGATACTCCTGGGAAGAAAGACGACGAGGGGTTTGGGGGCCGGCGCCGTACCTATGATAGGCGAAAAAGCGGCGAAAGAGGCCGAAGACGAGCTGAGAGAAGTAATCAAGGGTGCGGACATGGTATTCGTTACCTGCGGACTGGGCGGTGGAAGCGGAACCGGCTCTGCGGGATTCGTTGCCCAGATGGCCAGGGAGGAAGGCGCTCTGACAATCGCCGTTGTGACGACTCCGTTCAGGGCCGAAGGCGCTGCGAGGATGAAGAACGCCCAGTGGGGTCTGGAGAGGTTGAGAAGAGTCGCGGATACCGCAATCGTCATACCCAACGACAAGCTCATAGAGCTCGTGCCCAGACTGCCCCTGAATGCGGCCTTCAAGGTTGCCGATGAGGTGCTTATGAGGTCCATCGGCGGAATAACCGAGATAATAACAAAACCCGGCCTTGTGAACCTCGATTTCAACGACCTCAAGACGATAATGAAGGGCAGCGGAGTAGCGATGATAGGCATAGGGGAATCGGAGGCTATGGGAGACAACAGAGCGCTCGAAGCGCTGGAGGAGGCCATAAATTCGCCGCTCATCGAAGCGGACATAAGTGATGCCACCGGAGTGCTGGTCAATGTCACGGGCAGCATGGATATGACGGTCACAGAGGCCCAGAAAGTGGCAGAGGAGATACAGAAGAGGGTCAGGAAGGACGCCAGGATAATATGGGGCGCCTCCATAGACCCGAGCCTTGAACACAAATTGAAGGTGATGGTCGTCATAACAGGTGTCAAATCCAGACAGATAGTCGGCAAAGGAGACCTCGAAGTAAACACAGAGGGCATCGATGTAGTTGCATAACATGGCCAGGGTATTCGATGGAAAAGAGCTCTCTGGAGCAATCGAAAATGAGATAAAGAGGAGATTGGAGTCTCTGGGAAACCCGGAGCTTCATCTTCATGCCCTTTTTATAGGGGATAACGAGGGTTCGGAGATATACATAGGGATGAAGGAGAAGAGTCTGAAAAGGATCGGCGGGAAGATTTTTGTCCACAGATTCTCATCTTCCACTACTGTGGCCGAGATAGTCCACCGCATCCGAAAACTGAATATTGACCCCGAAGTGCACGGGATAATGGTCGAACTCCCTCTGCCCAAGGGATTCGAGGTT
This sequence comes from archaeon, assembly GCA_024278375.1. Taxonomy (GTDB): domain Archaea; phylum Thermoplasmatota; class Thermoplasmata; order WALJ01; family WALJ01; genus WALJ01. The sequence goes on from JAJRTH010000087.1 coordinate 4,189, forward strand.
TCCGAGTTTTCATCGAAAATCGACCCCATAAAAGATGTCGATTGCGCGCATCCCGAAAATATCGGACTTTTGCTGCAGGGGAACCCGCGGTTCTCCCCACCGACTCCCTCGGCCGTTATGAAAATAATAAGGGAATCCGGCGTACAGCTGGAGGGTGCAGAGGTCTGTGTGGTGAATCACAGTCCGTCCGTGGGAAGGCCGCTGGCAATGCTCCTCCTCAATGAAAACGCAACCGTTCATATCTGCCATGTATTCACCAAAGACCTGAAGAAACACACTGAAGAGGCGGATATTATCGTAGTCGCCGCAGGTGTTCCGGGATTGATAAAGTCGGAAATGGTGAATGAGGGAGCAGTCGTTGTGGATGTGGGGATGAACAGGGTGAACGGAAAGGTGGTCGGTGATGTGGATTTCAAAGCGGTCTCGGAAAAAGCCTCCTTTATAACACCGGTTCCCGGAGGAGTCGGACCAGTGACCAGATACACCCTCCTTGAGAACCTTGTAAAGGCCTATGAGATGGGGATGAAATGATAGAGTGCAGGATAGTCCTGGAATACGGAAGCGAAGATATGGCCAGGGCGGTATTCGGTTCGGTAGAACTCGACAATAGGGGATTCATTTCAGGAAAAGTTGAGGATAAGAGGATTGTTTTCGAGATATCGGGCGAAAATCCGATGTCTCTCTCGCACACAATAAATGACCTTCTGGCATGTGTGAAGGCAGCGGAAAACTCTCTGCTGCTCTAGAGTCTCTTTGAAGTGCTGACTCCGCCAGTGGTTTTGCCCTCCATGCGGTCCGCTCTTATGGTATATTCTCTCGCTTCTCTCTCATGATATTTCACTTTCTCGAGAAGTTCCGCAGCCTTTTCCCTGTAGCCAAGAGCCTTTTCTCTCAAATCCGCAGCCTTTGCCTTGTGGGCCTCGGCTTTGGAGAGGAACTTCGTCCTTTTCGCCTCGTATTTTGCGGCCTTGGCCTCGAGCCTGTTGGCCTTTGACCCCTCCTCTATTTTGGCCTCTTCCGCGAATTCCTGAGACTTCTCAAGGGCCTCTTCCGCTTTTTCCTCGAGTCTCTTAGCCTTTTCCTCATGTTTCACCGCTTTGGCTATAAGCGACTTCGCCTTGGCCTCGTATTTTCTGTTCTTCGCCCTGTATTTCGACGCCTTCTTGGTGGCAATGGCAGCGAGTTTCCTCATCTTGGCGACATCTCTCGTCTCCTGAATTATGAATTTTTCCTGATGTGCCTCCTCAAGAGTGCCCTTTTCCTCATATATCGGTTTTCTCTCTTCCTCGACGGTCACGGTCGGAGCCACATCCTCATCGAGTATGGAGGATACATCGGCATCCTCAAGAAAAACATCCTCTCCACCTGTCTTCTCCTCTTCGAGTCTCTTCAATCTCGCAGAATCCTTCTTTATGACCATGAAATCACCGGGCATACATGAGCATCATAGATTTAAGTCTTTTTATTGTACGGGCACATCTCTTTAAGCGGACATCCTCCGCAGTTCGGTCTTTTCCCACAGTGTCTCTTGCCCAGTTCAACGAGGAGCGCATGGAATTCGTTGTATGTCTCGTGTCTTTCCGGCAGTCCGCCCTCGAAAAGCCTCTGCAATGCATCGTAATCCCAGTCCTCTATCAGGCCGAGCCTCCCGGCGATCCGGAAGGTATATGCGTCCACCACGAACTTCGGTTTTTTGGCCGCATAGAGCATTATCGAATCAGCGGTCTCATTTCCTATGCCTTTCACCGAAAGGAGTTCTTTTCTCAGGTTTTTCATGTCGAGGTAAAGCAGCTCCTCCAAACCGCCGTAATTTTCTAGAACAAAGCACGAAAAATCCTTCAACCGGAGGGATTTCTGTCTGAAATAACCGGAGGGTCGTATGAGTTTCTGCAGAACCCCAATATCAATATCCGCAATCCTCTTCAGGTCCAGAAGGTCCATTCCCATAAGGGCGAAGAGCGCCTTTTCCGCATTTTTCCATGAGCTCTGCTGTGTCAGTATGGCTCCGAAGACAATCTCTGTTCTCTGAGTCTCGGTTCTGGGGTATGAAAAATCACCCGGATGGTATCCCGGGCCGCCATCTGAGTATACAGGCCACCACCCCTGCGCTCCGAAGCGGGAGAGCAGTTTTTCGTATATGTCTTTCACCGAGCGGATTCTATCGTTATTCTGCATGGTGTCGGCATTTTCATGGAAGCTTTCTTCAGCGCTTTCTTGGCGGATTCCACACTTTCTCTGTTCACAAAGACGGAAACCACCTTCTGGCCCGGTTTAACCCTTGCGGCGGTACCTATCGGAGAACCGAAGGACTTTCTCATCCCCTGGGAAACCCTGTCTGCTCCGGCACCTGTTGCCTGTTTGTTTTCCCGGAGAACATGATGGGGGTATATCCTTATCTTCATTCGATAATTGGCACTCCCGACGTTCTTGTTAAGAAATCTGTTTGCGGAGATACGTGCGGCCTCAAGGGCGGTGTGCCGTATCTGACAGGCCTCTTCCACTATCAGGGAGACCTCCATCTGAAAGTCGGCGGACAGATTCCCGAGGTCAAACTGCGTTATCCTTGGATTGGGAATTCCACCCATGTACTCCTTTCTCGTGTATGCGGGACCGGAGATCTTTGTGTACATTCTACCGGGTTTTCGGGCCAATAAATCACCTCAGCCCTTCCCCATCTACAAACCCTATTTATACGTTTTGTTTCGGCATACGGTTTTCCCTATGCAAATAGCAGGCAATAATGATAATAAGGAACGGATGTAAGAGGCCGGGACGAGCAAAGTTATGCCTTTGCGACCAGGACCTCTATACGAGAAGTCAGGCTCGGAATTTTCAATTCCTTGCTCGGACTTTTTTCACAGAAAAGAGTCACATGCACACGCATGCGACCGAAGGGAGCATGCGGGTGCCGGGATTTGAACCCGGGTTAGAAGCTTGGCAAGCTCCAGTGATAACCAGACTACACTACACCCGCATCCGGCCTGAGGGCATAAAAGAAAGGGGTTTAAAAGACTTTCTTACGGAAATATCACCCCGGTTCCATCTCCATTTCTCCTTTCCTGAGTTTTTTTGCCTCTTCCTGGCTCAGACCCTCTATCTTCGCTTTTTCGGAAAGAATGGCGCTGTTGCCGTAAGGGTCTTCGAGGATGACAGTGAATCGAACGGACCCTTTCCTTGCTTCATCGATCCTATCTATTCTTTTCCTGACCATCTCCTCATCCTCATATTCGAGCCCCTGGAGCACGTCTCTTACTCTCATAAGAATGCCTTCTATGTTAGAAACGAAGGATTCCGAGGCCGGTCCGGGCTCTATGGTTATTCCCAGCTCGGGTATCCTGATAGTCCCGGAAGTGGAGCGTACGACACGCGTGTCCACATCCTCTTCGCTTTCCACCTCCAGGGTGTATCTAACGGGCTCGCTCTGCTCTGTCAGGATTATGTCAGCTCTTTTGAATCCGCATACAGGGCATTTTAAAGTGGTCTCCAGCCCCTCTCCGAGCATGGGAATTTCCAGAACCGCCATGATGCTTTCGAGAGGACGGTGCCCGCACGCAGGGCATTCCTGTTCGACTTTCGTTTCGGTGACGCTTTTTATCAACGAGGACTCCGGTTCCATGCCCGAGGATAGGAGCGGCGGATATAACACATTCGCCGAAGAGGATATAATCAGAATGTTTTTATATTTTTAAACTTGCCAGAGATAATAGAAAAATATAAATATTATAAAGCCTATTGCTGGCTGGAGAGTACATTCTGCAAAGGAGGAAAAGGCATGGTCATGGAAGAAATAAACGTGGAAACCGCAAAGAAAATATGCAGTGAAAAGGGATTGAAACCAGCTAAAGTAAAGGGAACAATGGGGATTCAGTTCACAAAGGGAAATAATCCGAGGCTCGAGGTTATAGACTGGGACGAATTTGAGAAGCTTCTGAAAGAACGCGGTCTTGCGATATACGAGAGCAATGGCTGGATGAAGATCATGAAGAAAAAATAAACCCATTAACCAATTCTATATTTTTTCTTTAAAAGAAAGGTTTTTAATCCATGATGGAATGGTGTGCGGATGCCGACCATAAATTTCAGCAAAACCGACCTGGCCAGTCTTGTCGGGAAAAGCGATGATTTCCTGGAGGTTCTGCCTCTCATAGGCATTCAGATAGAAGCGATAGATGGAGACGATATGACGGTGGAGATAGAGGCAAACCGGCCAGATATGTTCTCCGTGGAGGGCATAGCCAGGTATCTGAAGGGTTTTCTCGGCATCGAGCGGGGTTTTGCGGAGTATCCGGTCTCAAGGGGAGATTTCATCGTCAATGTCGATAAAAGCGTGGAGAAGGTGAGACCGTACATAGGGGCGGCCCACATATCCGGAATAAGCATGGACGATTATCTAATAAAAAGCGTGATGGACCTGCAGGAGAAACTCCATGCCACCGTGGGAAGGAAGAGGAAGAAACTGGCCATAGGCGTGCACGATTCTGCAAGAATCGGGAGAGAGATAACTTATAAGGCACTCCTTCCCGAAGAGATAAGCTTTGTCCCTCTCGCAATGGAGGAGGAGATGAACCTGAGGGAGATACTCGAAAGGCATGAGAAAGGCAGGGAGTATGCCCACCTTCTGGAAGGATATGAGGAATGGCCCGTACTCATGGATTCGCACGGGAATGTGCTCTCTTTCCCCCCGGTTATCAACGGTCGTCTGACCGCAGTAAACGAGGGAACAGAGGAAATATTCATCGACATGACCGGCACGGACCTGAACCTCATAAAATCGGCAATGGCCATCTTCTGCGCGGCTCTTGCCGACAGAGGGGGGCATATAGAGAGCGCTCTGCTGAAATATCCGGACATGGAGATCCGGATGCCCGATATGGCAGGCGGGGAGATGGAGGTTTCGGAGGATTACGTCTCCGGGCTGATAGGTACAGAGATTTCAAAGGAATACGCCGCCGAACTTCTGGAAAAGGCAAGATTTTCGGTCAACACCTTCGATAAGGGAATGAAGGTGAGAATCCCCGCTTACAGGGTGGATGTCCTGCATCAGGCGGACATCGCAGAGGAAATAGCCATTTCTCTGGGCTATCAGAATCTTTCCCCGGAACTGCCAAAAAGCGTGACATTCGGCAGAAGGTCCGAAAACCACGGGCTGAAAAAAGCCCTGAAAGAGAGCCTGATAGGCCTCGGTTTCAACGAGATATTGACGCTTTCTCTAACCAGCGACGAGGAGCAGTTCGAAAGGATGGGTATGCTGGAGGGAGACGCGGTCAGGATAATGAACCCGATAACGGAATTCCACACTTCGGTGAGAAGATGGCTGCTTCCGTCCGTAATGTCGATACTGTCCAGGAACAGACACAGGGACCTCCCTCAAAAGGTATTCGAACTCGGGACCGTCGTATATGGCGACGGAAAGAACAGGACACATCTTGCAGGAGCGATTATGGATGATAAAGCCTCCTTTACGTCGATAAAGTCCATGGTGGAGCGCATCCTCACGGACGTCGGTCGCGATCTAACTTTAAGGGAAAAGGACCACCCTTCATTCATAGAGGGCAGATGCGCATCGATACTGCTCGATGATAAGGAAGCGGGATTTTTCGGCGAGATATCCCCGCAGGTGTTGCTCAACTTCGATCTGGAGCACCCGGTGTCCGCATTCGAGATATTCATCGATGAAATACGTCTCTGATAGAGACCTCTGGGATAAGATTATTATTGTATGGTGTTATCCTGGACCGATGGCCATCGTTTATCATCCTGAATATGCCACCCATATACAGTTCAGACATCATCCGGAATCACCCGAGAGGTTGGAGTACATAATGCGGAAGATAGCCGGCCTGAAGCTGTCACAGGAGATAATAACACCTGATCCGGCCACGGAGGAGGACATCCTGACAGTGCACACGGAGAAATATCTGAATTTCATAAAGAACTTCGGTACGGGGTATCTCGATGGCGACACATACATACGGGAAGGGACATACGAGGTAGCGCTACTAGCTGTGGGGGGCGCCATGGCCGGCGTAAGCGAGAGCTTTTTCGGGAATAAGCCGGTTTTCTCCATAGTCAGGCCGCCCGGACATCATGCTGGCCCCGATCACGGAGGAGGCTTCTGTTACTTCAACAACGCAGCGGTTGCCGCCAGAAAAGTGCTCAAAATGTCGGAGAGAGTGGCCATAGTAGATATAGACGCCCATCACGGGAACGGCACGCAGGAGATATTCTACGATAGCTCTGAGGTTCTTTACATCTCTCTTCATGAGTGGGGAATATTTCCGGGAACAGGATTCCATACGGAGGTCGGTACAGGGAAGGGGAAGGGATATACGGTAAACATCCCGCTACCGCCCCGAAGCGGGGATTCCACGTATGAGGAGGCCTTCGATGCCATAGTAATGCCGGTTCTCGAGCAGTTCATGCCCAGCATGGTACTGGTCAGCATGGGTGTGGATGCCCATTACAAGGACATCATGACAGGCCTTGAGCTTTCTAGTGCGGGATATCTTTCGATAGCGAGAAAGCTCCTCGAGTTCTCTGAGATATACTGCAATAAGAGACTTGTTTATGTGCTGGAAGGAGGGTACAACGGACTCGCCCTCTCAGAGGTCGTGGGCGGGGTTATATCCATGTTCGAGGGCAAGGATATGCCGCTTCAGTACGAGGATGTCCGCGATACGAGCATAAAAGGTAAAGAATACATAGAAAAATCTAAAAAATCTCTTTCGAAATACTGGAAATTATGATTTTTTAATATTTTTCACATTTTATGGCATAAAACCACCTTTTCCCCTATGTTTTTCGGGTCTAAAAGCGAAAAGTTTAAAAACCCCCTTGTAATAGGGGTGGCGGTGACAAAAATGATCATCAAGAAGTCCGAAGTCAAAGCACTGGTCGGGGACGAGTACAGAATCTCCCAGGATTTCTATGACAGGC
>JAJRTH010000088.1 GCA_024278375.1 archaeon
ATACTCCCTGCCTGTGTAGAGGTAATCGTTCTGCTGTGCCAGAGGTCCATTGTATGAAACCAGATTGCCCCATGCATCGTATTGATAGGTTGCTACTGCATTTCCATCTGTATCTATGATTGCCCTTATACTTCCCTGAATGTCCGGGATGTAGAAGTATGTTGAGCCGTCTAGAGTTAGAGCAACCGGCTCATCTATTCCGGGGCCGTGGGTGTATGCGATTATTAGGTTGCCGTTTGCATCGTAGTCTCCTATTCTGTCCTCCCTGTCGTAGAGGTAGTAAGTGGTTTCGGTTCCATCGCTCCGCATGATTCTATCACCGTTTGGAAGATAGGTGTAGGTTATATTTATACCATTCGGTAATTGTACAGATGTGAGGCGGCGTTCGTAGTCGTAGGTGTATGTTGTGAGGTCGCCGTTGGGGGACTGGACCGCTATGGTGTTTCCTGTGTTGTCATAGGCGTAGTATGTTATGTTTCTGGAGTGGTTTGTGTAAAGGAGTTTGTTCTCCTCGTCGTAGGTGTAGTAAATGGTGCCTGTTGCAGAATTGTTAAGCATGATTCTGTTTCCTGCAGGGTCGTACTGGTAGGATTCGGTTGCCCATGGATACTGGACCTCTGTGAGTCTGCCCGCTGCATCGTACTGGTAGGTCGTGATTTCAGGGGTGTAATTGGTTGTCCAGCTCTGCTCGTATCTTTCGATTATTCGGCCGTTTGCGTCGTAGGAATATCTGAGGTCCATCGAGACATTCAGGGTTCTGAATGTCCATGTGGGAGATGTGGTTGTATATTCTCCGTCGCTGGCGGTAACATACCATGCATAATTTGCGGATGTGGCGAGGCCGGATAGCTGTATCGATACCCTGCTTCCGCTGGGAACATTGTACTTCGTTCCCAGGAGGTTATCGCTGCTGGCATCGTAGAACCTCACTGTAAGGGTGTCTCCGTTCGGGTCGGAGACATCGACGCTGAGGGACAGATGTATTCGATTCCCGTTTGTTGCAGAGCCCTGCTGGGAGCTCCGTTCCCACAATTCTTTAATTCTGTAAATGCTCGGTATTCCTCCCCAACTTTTATAACACCTTTATCCATCTCCGCACCATGCAGAGCGCTATGGAGAACGAGTACAGGCTGAAGTTCTTCCGGGACAACGGGTTCCAGAGAAAGCAGTGTCCGGTGTGTAAAAGCTATTTCTGGACAAGGAACCCCGAGCAGGAGAGATGCGGAGACACGCCATGTGTCGAATATTCTTTTATAGGAAATCCACCGGCAAAAAGGAAGCATTCCCTGGACGAGATGCGCTCCGCATTCCTGAAATTCTTCGAGAGGCACGGCCATACGATCATAGACAGATACCCTGTGCTGGCAAGGTGGAGGGAGGATGTTTTTCTCGTAAACGCATCGATATATGACTTTCAGCCCCATGTCACCTCGGGTCTCGTGGACCCGCCCGCAAATCCTCTTGTCGTTTCTCAGCCCTCGATAAGGCTCACCGACCTGGATTCCGTGGGGAAGACGGGAAAGCACATGTCATCCTTCGAGATGCTGGGGCATCATGCCTTCAACTATCCGGATAAAGAGGTCTACTGGAAGGAGGAGACCCTTGTCCTTTGCCACGAGTTCATGACACGGGAACTCGGAATACCCGAGGATGCGATAACCTACAAGGAACATCCATGGGCAGGCGGAGGAAATGCAGGGCCTTCCCTTGAGGTCATGATAGGAGGCCTGGAGGTTGCGACCCTGGTATTCATGTCGATGAAGGAGGACGAGAACGGGGACTTCGAGTTCGAGGGCAAGAGATACTCACCAATGCCCGTGAGGGTGGTGGATACGGGCTATGGCCTTGAGAGGCTCGCATGGATAACTCAGGGCACACCCACGATATACGAATCCGTATTCTCCGAGTTTCTTCCCTGGATATTCGAGAAGATGAGCATAGAGCACAGGCTTGAGGATGAAAAGTACAGGGCGATGCTGGAGGTCCACTCCGTAGTGGGCGCTCTCGTCGATGTGGAAAAGGGGAATTCGGATGCGCTGAGGGCGAGGATAGTCGAGGAGATGAAAAGAAGGGGGATAGAGACATCGATGGAGGAGTACAGAGAGTTCATAGAGCCCCTTGAAACGGCCTATGCCCTTGCTGACCACGGAAAGACCCTTGCCCTGCTTCTATCCGACGGTGCCGTTCCATCCAATGTGAAGGCGGGCTATCTGGTGAGGCTGCTCATAAGGAGGGCTCTCCGGATACTGGAGAAAGCCGGGCTCGAGATGCCGCTCCATGAGATTGTCATAAAACAGAGGCACATATTTGCAAATATAATGGGCCATATGCCCGATTCCTACCTGAAAGATGTGCTGGAACTCGAGACCGAGCGCTACAGGGAAACCCAGAGAAAGGGAGAGAACATAGTGAGGAATCTGATAAAAAATGGGGTTGGAGAGATTGACACTGAGAAGCTGATAGAGCTATATGATTCGCACGGCCTGCATCCCTCGACCGTGAAGAGAATAGCGGAAAGGCACGGAATAAAGGTCGAGATACCGGAGAACTTCACATCCCTCGTTGCCGCGAGGCATCAGGAGGAGCGCAGAACAAAGAAGAAGGATGAAAGGCATTACGAGCTTCCAAAGACATACCCATTGTATTATGACGACGAACATGCAAAGGAATTCGATGCAGAGGTGCTGTATTCAAAAAACGGTGAGCTTGTTCTGGACAGAACTCTGTTCTATCCCGAAGGTGGAGGGCAGCCTGCGGACCATGGAGTTATAATTCACGGTGAAAAGGAGTACAGGGTAAAGGATGTCCAGAAATACGATGGAGTCATAGTGCATTTCATAGATGGCGATGCCCCTCCGGTGGGCTCAAAGGTCCATGGAAGGATTGACTGGAACAGGAGGATATCCCTGATGAGGCATCATACCGCGACCCACATAGTCGTTGCGGCTGCAAGAGAGCTTTTCGGAGAGCACATATGGCAGTGGGGTGCCCAGAAATATGTTGACAGCGCAAGAGTGGATATAACGCATTACAGGTCAATAAGCGACGAGGACCTCAGGAAAATAGAGCGCAGGGCGAACGAGATGGTCCTTGAAGGACACAGAGTGACAAAGGAAGTCTTGCCGAGAAATGAGGCCGAGAAATTGTATGGTTTTCGTCTTTATCAGGGTGGAGTGCCGTTTTCAAGGGAAATAAGGGTGGTTAAAACAGGGGATGTGGACATAGAGGCATGTGGCGGAACCCATGTCTCCAACACCCTTGAAATAGGTGCCATAAAGATTCTGAGAAGAGAGAGCGTTCAGGACGGAGTTGAAAGGCTGGTTTACAGCGCGGGCATACACGCGATAGACAGAATTCAGGAGATGGAGAGGGTGCTGAAGGAGAGCGCAATGGTTTTTTCGGTACTTCCGAAGGACCTGCCCAGTGTGGCCCGTAAGTTCTTTGAAGAGTGGAAAGAGCTGAAAAAGAGGGTGGAAACCCTTTCTAAATATGCAGCGATGGCGGAGATGGCCGATATTGAGAGAAACGCCTACGAGGCCAATGGAATCAGAGTCGCAATCCACATTACTGATAAGGAGCGGGAAGAGATGAAGGCTCTTTCCATGGAGATTGCCGGAAAAGAGAAGCTCCTGGGGATACTCATCGGAAAGGACGGAACGATTATGATCTCCAGAGGAAAGGGAGTGGATACGGACTGCGGCAAACTCATCAGAGAGACGACAGCCGAGGTTGGAGGGAAGGGCGGAGGAAGACCTGATTTTGCACAGGGCAGGATACCGGTGGACAAAACAGAGGATTACAAAAAAATATTGGAAAAAAAGGTCTCCTAGTCCGCCGGTTTTCGTTACCTCGCATAGAAAAGCATATAAACTATAACTTTCTCTTAGTCAAAAAGATATGAGGTGTAAAAATGAAAAAAGCAATTTCTGTGGCAATAACCCTGCTTATGCTTTTGAGTGGGATGCTTGCCATTACGGATACGATGAAAGGGGAAGATAATGCAGCGGATATTCTATCATTTCCCGGAACGACCTGGCCGACTCTGATATCTCGATTGCCAATAAGGATTGACGGCAATGCTGACCTGGCGGCCGCCGGCTTTAATGGCAGCGGTACGCTTCTGGACCCCTGGATAATAGAGAATTACAGTATAGATGCATCCGGGTATGGATATGGGATATATATCGGCAATACGACGGATTATCTGATAATCAGAAACTGTTCGGTTTTCAACGCCAATGGAGTCGGGGCCGCTCCATATTTCCCGGACTCCAACATAGTTCTTTACAATGCAGTCAATGTAATGATATTCAATGTAAGCACAACAGGAGCTGGAAACAATGGAATATATATGGTTGGCGGCTCTCACGGTAATTATATACTGAACAGTACAGCGGACTCGAATGGATACGGTATCGTGCTGCTCAATTCATATGAAAATGTAATAGAAAGCAATACCGCGAGCTCCAACAGCGCGGACGGGATAAGGCTGGACACATCCAGTTACAATACCATAAGGAACAACACTGCAAACTCCAACACTGTTGGTACAGGAATCTGGGAGAGAAACTGCAACAACAACACCATAATCAACAACACAGTTATGGGGAACAGATGGGGTGCTTATCTGGAGTCCTGTGACGGTGTGTTTCTGGCCAATAACACTTTTGATTCCAATACGTATTACGGAGTGTGGCTGTACTATACCGCAAACACCACAGTGGAGAACGGAACGGCGCGTTATAGTAGTAATGGTGTGAGGATCGAATACTCTTCCACGAACATCATAAGGAACAACAATATATCATCGAATTACTATAATGTATATATAAGATATTCTGACAATAATGAAATATCTGGAAATAACGCCTGTTTCGCTTCCTATCAGGGTGCATATGTGTACAGTTCCCCGGGCACTAACTTTACGGGAAACAACTTTTCGGAGAGTTCAAATTATAATATCTATATATACAATTCTGACAATGTAGCACTCCTGAACAATACGGTATGGAACAACAAGTATGGCATATATCTAGGCTATTCGGCATATGCAGTGGTACGCGGCAACAGCATGTTATCCAATGGCATATTCCTCTATGGCAACCTCGGTGACTGGAACACTCACATAATAGACACCACCAATACCGTCAACGGAAAACCGGTCTATTACTGGGCGAATCAGAACGGCGGCACTATCC
>JAJRTH010000089.1 GCA_024278375.1 archaeon
CATTCTTCCCTTCATCAATTCCTTCTGGTCGAGAGGCATCTTTACTATGGCAGCCCATCCGCTGTCATCAACAACCTCAAGTCCCTGTGCTCTCAACTGAGCCACTGTGTCCGGTCCCGTGATAGGGATCTGGACGTATTCGAACGGAACAGCGCTGTTCTCCGGCGTTACGTTTACCGCAGTACTCTGTACAGCGGTCGCTGGAATAATCATGAGGAGCGCTGCTAAAAGCACCAATCCGATGCTTATCGTTTTCATTTTTTCTTTCATGTTTTTCCTCCTTATTCTCTCTCTCTTCTCCTAGCAAGTTTTTCTCACTAGGACTCATCTACACTATGGGTATAGTTCTATTTAAAGTTATCTTTTATTCGGTAAAGTCTATTTTTTATTTCCGTTAAGTTTAAATAGAAAAAAGAGATGGTCGAATTACCAATTTCATGGAGGTAAAAAAATGAGAAAGAGAATTGGAATGCGAATCCTGAGCATCATCGTAGTGCTTATGCTAAGCTTATCCTCTGTAGGAGTGCTGGCACAGCACCACACAGTATTCGAAGATTTTCCTCAGAAAATAGTGGAAAATGATATGCAAACGTATGGAATCGTATCAGATACGCGAAATATTGAGAAAAACACAAACATTGGCGCTCAACCTCTTTCGCTGAGAGATATTTCGACTCCGAAACCCACGGCTGTTCTGGATGGATGGACTTTCCGAGATGCACACAGAGTTCCGCAGGCTGAAAAGATGGGCGTCAGCGGAAACGGTGTAACTGTCGGGGTTGTGGACACGGGAATAGACTTCGGAAATCCGAATCTGATGGGAAAGGAAGAAATTTTCGACATTTCTAAACTGCCCCCATCGATTGTTGCCAACAATACCAACCTCAGCCATTACGATGGCTGGCCCATGGCATTTGACCCATATTCAATGGGAAAATTCCTTTCCACCGGAAGCCCGGAAGGAACGTATTATATAGACACTTCTACAAGCGGATCCGGTCCTTTTGAGGTCACTCACAGCATAAAAGTGGATGGGCAGAACGATTTCAGTCCTAAAGAGTCCGTATCAACAGACAATATCGATGTCTACTGCCCCAATACGACAAATCACTATGATTTCAACCTTAAGGACCTTTTCGGAGCAAGAGACGAAGAGAACTGGTACTTCGGCTTTTCCACACAGTTCGGAGAAGCTGATAGAGAGTACGCAATATATCTCGATCTGGACGGCCCCACATCCGGTTCGATCACAGACCCTGAAGGGAACTTTATAGACTTCGAGAGCTCGCATTCGAACATCATAAAACAGCTCAGAACCAGCCCGGATGGCAGTTATGTTGCCAGCTGTGCGGTTCCCGGCCTTACCAAAACAGAGGACAAAAATGCCGTCAGAGTATGGTTCTCCGACGGAAGTTTCTCCGATTTGAAACATACGGGACATGTTCTTTCTCTGGTATGGTCTCCAGATGGGAACACGCTTGCATCAACAACCAAGAGCTATTACTATCTGTGGAATACGAGCAATTGGAATCTGGAAGAAAGAGTTTCCTACGGAATAAGTTCGATACCGGACGATTGGGGATACAGCAACCTGATGTCTTTCAACAGCAACAGCAGTTATCTCGGAATTCTCGGGATAGGAAGCACTCAGCTCATCTCCATATATAATATTCTGACCAACTCTTCGGTGATAAATATAAACACAGGCGGACCTTCCAGGGATTTCGCTTTTCATCCTTCAAATCCCGATTGGCTTGCATACACTTCCACGAACACTCTATATGTCTACAACATATCTTCCGCCACGAGAATAGCACTCACAGGAGGGCACGTTGCGGACATATCCTCTTTGGAGTGGAGTCAAGACGGCACCAAACTCGTTTCTGGAGACCTCGATGGAAAAGTTTGTGTATGGAATGTTTCCGATATATCCACAAACTGGGCAGACCACGATTTCGCAACCTATGGGTTATGGAGCATAACGGCACATCCTTCTAACCTTGGTCGCCACATAGTCGGATGGTCCGGCAACGAGATATTTTCCGCGGCTACGGACGGAACGGTAATAGGATGGAATTCCACAACTTATATTGAGAATATAAATATAACAAATGTAGACAGCAGTCCGATAAAATATGCGGATTTCTACGGTACAAACATACTTACAGGCTCGGAAGACGGAGTCATCAGGGACTGGTCAACCGACACCTCTTACAATGTGTTCTATTCTCATAAGATAGATGCGGTCATAACAACGAACTATACCAACGAAAATGCCGAGATATTTCCGAACACTATTTCAGCACCTACGATTTATATGTGGAATGCCAGCACATCTGTATGGGAAGAGTACTCCATCTACGATTGCGGTGACTATGCTTATTCCTCGATAATCAAAAACTATGTGGTCGGCGGTTTTGTGGAGATTTCCATATCGAGAGAATTCTTCGGCGGTAAAGATGTTAACGGAATAAGGGGAGAACTCGTTTTGATAGGAAACAGAAGAGTACAGGACACAGTACCGCTGGATAGAAATCTGAACGGAAGAACAGTAACGGATTTCGTCTCCACCAATATCACATCCTTGAGCAACTTCGCTGTCTTTCAGATACCCGAATATACAATAAACACGGCGGAAATCGTAAGTATGAGCGGCACATATCATTTTGGGAACCACCAGAGCAACATATTAAAGAAGACATTCGGTACCGTGGGGATTCTCGTTGTAGATACAACTACCGCCGGAGAATATGACACAGTTTACATAGACCTGAACAATGACTACACCTTTGATTCGCAGGATGTGAAAGTGAACAGAAGCAATCCTACGGCCACTATGGATATAAATACGGACGGAGTCCCCGACATATCGGCAGGCACTCTTTATTTCATCTCCTCTGCCAATAAAGCAGTGAACGAAGTCCTTGCGGTGAGCGGAACAGAGGCCAAACTGGCGAATAAACCCGTCGATTTCCCGAATACAGTTGTGATAAAAAAGAACGGAGCCGTATGGAATGACATCTCGGTCTTCGAGACCATCAGCAATATCGGAGGAGATACAGGCTTTGAACTTCAGCATGGTAACATCGTGTCGATAGATATAACGGGAACACACATCCCCGTCATAAATGAAACGATTCTGAAATCTTCCGGCGGATTTGACAATGAACCCATATATCTCTCCCACCATGATACTGCAACTGATGATGTCACAATAGAGAATTGCACTCTCTATGGCCTTATCTATACCTCCGAGACAGAGCCTCCGACATTCAGAAAGCTCCTGAATACAGAGTACAGTATCGACCTTTCCAGAGGAATTGTCACACTGTCGAACAGCTTTGTCGATTCTTTCGTCAAAGGTACCGAGATATATGCGTTCTATAATTATACGGGAAAACTTTATCTCGATTCGGACTATTCCCTTGCAGGATCCAAGGTCTCCCTAACCTATCCAGCATCTCCTCTTTCCATTTTTGACATATC
>JAJRTH010000090.1 GCA_024278375.1 archaeon
GGAAAGCCATCGGAAAAGGTCGATGAGGACCCATTCCTCTCTTCCTATGCAATATACAGGGATTCTCTCTCGACCATATACATGTGGGATTGAGCTTTCAGGACGGTCTTGTACTCAGCCTATAATAGGTGCCTGTTCCTTGAAGATTTTCATGAAGACTTTCCACGAGAACACCGTATTCTTCGGGAGTCTCGAAATCTTTTACGAAATCGTAATCCCCCACTACGGGCTCGAAACCCATCTCCTTTATCGACTTTATTATCTCAAGAGGAGAAATCGATTCGCTGTTGAAGTATATCTTTATGTAGAGTTTCAGGCTATCACCGAAAGGTGGATGGAGACAGGCATTTAAAAAACTTTTGCTTAACCTGCCTTGTCACGCAAATAGTCTTACAGACTTCCACAGGAAGTCTTCTGCTAAGAAAGTATTATTAGCATATGAGCCATGGTGCCATACTTTATGGCAGATAACCAGAAAACTATGCGTAGGAGGAGCAAAGTAACGCCTTTGCGACATGAACTCCTGTAAAGGAGTTCCGATGCACCATGGCTCGGAAGGAAAAAAGAAGCGATATATAAGAAATTGATCTGAGCATAACTGGGCTGTCGAAGCTGTGTTTTCGTCAGAAGAGTATTCGGTGAAAGTGTAAGAGCCCATAGCTCTGCGATAAACGAAGTGATGAGGAAGTTTATGATATGTAACATGCTGTTGAATCTGTGAAAATCAGATAAAATATTCCATAACAAAGGAACAGGTTAGGGAATCACAATGATGTTCCATAACTCAGAGTGAATTATGCAACAGAGGAGGAAATTTCCTCCGCCACTTACTGCCGAAATATCTCACTTTTTGGCACAAGATTTATTTACCGAGCCGGTTCTTGCCAATCGATAGATATGTCCGAAAATGCCGGAAAGGTGATGCATTGAGAGTGCTTCTCATTGGCTGCGGCTGTGTGGGAAGGGTTCTGGCAGATAATATGGACAGGATGGAGGAGATTGAGGGATTCTACGTTTATGATGCCGTAAAAAGGAACGCCGAAACCATGGCTAGGGATTTTTCCAAGTCTAAGATCTCCGAAGACCCAGTGAAAAACATATCAGAGGTTGATCTTGTCATCGAAGCGGCCTCCCAGGATGCCGTTGCGGAATTCGGTCCGAAAACCCTGAAAAGGGGAAGAGACTTCATGATACTGAGTGTCGGTGCTCTGGGAGATGAGAAATTGAAAAAAGAGATGTTCAAACTCGCAAAAAGGAACGGGGGGAAGATATACATACCCTCCGGAGCGGTGTGCGGTGTCGATGTCCTCAATGCCGCTTCGGTGGCGAATATAGATTCCGTGGAGCTCGAAACCGTAAAACCGCCACGTAGTTTGAAAGACTCTGATTACATAGTAAAAAATAATATAAATCTGAATAACCTGAATGAAAAAATGGTGGTGTTCGAGGGGAGTGCCAGAGAGGCTGTTAAAGCATTTCCCAGGAATGTTAATGTCTCCGCCACACTTTCCCTTGCAGGACCGGGCTTCGATAAAACAAGGGTAAAGGTGATAGTGGACCCCAACGCAAAGAGGAACGTTCACAGGGTAAGGATAAGGGGGGCCTTCGGGATTTTGGAGTGCTATGTAGAAAATGTCCCCTCTCCAGAGAATCCGAGAACGAGTTATCTGGCCGCAATATCCGCCGTTGCCACACTAAAAAGAATTGCCACCGGAGTATGGATCGGGGTTTGAATATATCTATCGAACATCTATTCTCTCGGCATACTTACCTTTTACAAGTATGTCCGCGACCTTTTTCGGAAGATGAAGCACATCTCCTTTTTTCGGATAGAAATAGTGCCCGTCGAGACCTACAAAAGCCTCGTCCGAAAGCATTTTTACCAGGATAAGCGTTTTCTTCCGTTCTTTTTCCTCCCTTTTTTCCGGTTCTGCCGGAATTTCTTCCGTTCTTTTTTCATCGACCTCTTTTTTAACATCGAACTTCCTCTTCTGGACTATATCTTGCATACCCTCCAAAATCTCACTTCTTTTTTCCGTTACTCTGTCGCAGATTTCCTCGAACAATTCCCTTTCTTCCTCCGTGAACTGGGATAGGTCGGAACTTCCGCCCGCAAGCTTCTTCGATATCTGCACCATAAGAGACCTCATTCTCTTATTGTATATTTTATATGCATATTTTGTTATGTTCTCCTTCTCTCTCAAGAGTTCCTGACTTTTTTCATCATCCCCCTCTTTCCCCGCCTCCTCTATCATTCTGTCCATTTCCCGGATTTTGGTCCGTATCTTACCGTAGAAATCCTTCTCTATCGGTGGGAATGGCTTTTTTGCCAGAGAAATCAGCTTTGCCACGTCGATTTTGTCTTTCATGCTTCACCTCAGATATCAAAGAGGACTTTAATTTCATTTCTTTCGAGGTTTACGTCCACCATGTGATATGTGACCGCCTTTATCTCCGTCCCCATTCCGTGTTTCTCAGGGTCGTATCTCTCGCCGTATGCCCTTCCCGTCAGCCTCAAAACCCCATTTCTCTCGATTTTTACCCTGAATTTGCCGAGAAACAGCTTTTCCGTGTCGAAAGTGTACAGGAGTTCGGAGAGCCAGTCCACGAGCAGACCCTCGAATTCCTCGTTTTCCACCCTGACTTCCAGTTCTCCGATGCTTTCGACTCTGGAAATATCCCCTATTATCGAAAACATCCCGGCGGCTGCGCTCTCAAACGCCTCCTCTATCGTATCCCCCCATGCTCTTATGCCGACATCCGCAGTATGCTCTATAATTTCAAATCCGCTCATCCGTCCCGTATCGGCAACGGATTAAAAAGGCTTTCATGATGGCATCGGTTTTGGGGGAGATTCCTTTTCCGTTGCCGGTTTCGGTACTATTGCGGAGAGTTTCTTGAGGAGTGATTCCTTTCTCGAGCCGACGAGCGCATTCTTGAGCACATCGTTAAGATTATCCACCGGAATTATCTCTATCTTATCCCTGTATCTCTCGTCCAGAAGGACATCCCTGAGGTTCTCTCTGGGAATTATGACTTTTTTCAATCCTGCTGCCATGGCCGCCTCGATCTTAGCCGATACCGCACCGACAGGCAGAACCTGTCCCCTTACGCTCAGTGAGCCGGTCATGGCAACGCTCTGATCCACAGGGACCTCTTCGAGTGCCGATATAACGGCGGTTGCAACGGATATCGAGGCACTGTCACCCTCCACTCCTTCGTATGTCCCTATGAACTGGATGTGAACATCATGGTTGCTTATGTCCTCTCCGGTGTACTTCTTTATGAGGGCCGAGACATTCTGCACGGCCTCTTTCGCTATGTCGCCCAGCTTTCCGGTGGCTATTATCCTGCCTCCGGACTTTGTCTGTGCCGGAGTGACCTCGGCGACAATCGGAAGGACAATTCCCGAATAATCCGAGACACCTGCCTCACCACCTATGGCTGCCAGGCCGTTGACAATTCCTACGGCACTCCCCCTGCTGCTGAATATGTTATACTCCTTCCTCATCTCTAGATATCTGTCAGCTATCTGCTGTTCTAGGGATCGTGCGATTTCTTTGGCCTGCCTCACGTGTTCCGCACTAACGAACTTTGCGCCTTTTGACTTCGCTATGTCGCCTGCAACCCTGACCAGACCCCCGAGTTCTCTCAATCTTAGTGTCAGTTTCCCTCTTCTTCCGGACCTTCTCTGGGCCTCCTTTATTATCTCGGCCACACCTTCCCTGGAAAAATGCGGAATCTTTCCGTCCTTCTTAACTTCCTGTGCTACGAACCTTATGAGTTTCTTTCTGTTCTCATCTGTATCCTCCATTACCACATTCATGTATATCTCATACCCATACCCTCTTATCCTGGAGCGCAGGGCCGGATGCATTCCCTCTATGGCATCGAGATTTCCTGCGGCAACGAGAACGAAATCCGTGGGAACGGGCTCGGTTTTAACCATGGCACCTGCGGAGCGCTCGCTCTGGCCATATATAGGAAATTTCTTCTCCTGAAGTGCGGTAAGAAGGCTCTGCTGTGATTCCAGCCTCAGCATGTTTATTTCGTCGATAAAGAGGACTCCTCCATTGGCCTTGTGTATCGCCCCTGCCTCGACTCTCTGATGCGCAGGGGTTTCAAGTCCACCGCTCTGGAACGGGTCATGACGCACATCGCCGAGAAGTGCTCCCGCATGGCTTACGGTGGCATCAACGAAGGGAGGTTTTTCACCGGGTTCGTGCGAGACAAGGAGTTTGGGGATATCCTCGTCATCCCTGTTCATCATCGGGTATGAACGGGTGGCCATAAACAGAAGGGCCGCTATCAGAAGTCCGGTCAGAAGGACCATGGGTTCCATGAACATGAGGAACATTATGACGGAAAATCCCACGAGAAGTATAAGCATCATGCTCATTGTCTGCGCTCTCTGCGCCTTCCTCTCCGCAGCCTCTTTCTTGTGTTTTTCAACGATTATCTTTCCCCTTCCCGCCGGAACGGTTCTTATCCTTGGCATGTTTGGGTCGTCCGGATTTGGATAGACAAGAATGTCTTCCAGTTTCTGGGTGGGTAGGAAATCCACCATGGACTGAGCAAGCATCGACTTTCCCGTTCCCGGATCTCCTATGAGCATCACATGCCTTTTCTGCCTTGCCGCCTTTTTCACTATCTCGACGGCCCTCTCCTGGCCTATGACCTGGTCTATCAGGTGTTCCGGGACCTTTATATCAGCTGTTGTCTCGAAATCTTGTGTCTTTATCCATTCCTCGACGCTTGGAATCTCTGTTTCTACCATCTTTTTCACCAATTAGTATTAACTCATAGAAAAAGGAAGTTTATAAAGTTTTACATTATTATTGGGACTTTTCAGATAGGGCCTTTTTCGTCCAAAATTCCACTCATATCCAATTTAACCATACCTTCCGCCCCTTCGACCATCAGGATGGGCACATATGTTATCCCTAGAAATCGGAGATGCACTTTATCTCTGCCTATTCCCACGATCCTTTTCTCCACGACAGTGACCGTGCCTTCTTCTTTGACCACATCTTCCTCTCGAGCATGTTCTTTCATGAGAAACTCCACCGCCAAATCGAGGCTTTCGGTGTCCGCGATTCTCGGTTCAATCCTCGGCACGGAGGACAGCGCTCCCGTATCGCATTTTATCCCTTTTAATGCTCTGAAAACATCGCCTTCGAGAGCGCCGACAAGAAGAATTCCCGAATCGGGATGTTCCGTGTCGTCTATGTCGAAATGGTATGTATAATAGGGATGCAGCTCCTGGACGCTGGAAAAAGCATCTTTGATCATCCCTTCGAAGGTTTCGATATCTTTGCGGGATGCCACGGGCTCTCTGTGCTCCACAAAAGCGTCCTCAAAGGATCCTATTATGCTTCCCCTTGGTCTGTCCTCTCCACCCATGGCCCTATTAATTGCGGCTTTACCTACCATGCTCTCGAAAGTTTTTCTGTCCCAGAATTCATCGCCTATCGGCTTTACGGAGTCTGTGAGGGATATTACCAGGAGTTTTTCCTCGGTCTCCATGTGCTCCACTATCTCCCTCTCTCCGGCCTCTTTCACCAGCACAACTGTATATTTCTCTTCCCCCTTTCTGGCCTTTATCGGCATAGAGTCGGACTCCACTACGAAGCCGTGGAAATTCAGAACGTCCTTTATCAAATCGGCAAGGTCCATGCTGGTGCATTATCAGGAACGTATTTAAGGCTACCGAGGAGGTCCTATTCCTCCTTTTCCGACATTTTTCCGATGACTTCCTTCATATCTTCCATGTCCTTCTTTATCTTCTCCACATCTCTCTTCATTTTGAGCATCTCCTTCTCAAACGGAGTGAAGGTGTATGAAGAGAGCAATTTATGGCTGACAACCATGCCGAGAAAAGCGGCGCCTATTATGGCCAGCACCGCTATTATCACAAGAAAGAAGACGAATACGAAAAACTGTGTGAAAGGGTTTATGAACGGGAAGAAACCGGTCATCGACCCTATGGAGACGATTGCTATCAGAATGAGTGCCATGAGACCTATCCATAGGTTTTTTCCCTTCATTCCTCACGCTCCATCAATGCTATGTAGGGTCCTTTATTCACATCCACCACATTATCTCCGTGTATATCGCTCACGAAGAAGCTGTCTCCGTAAGGCATGAGTTCTATGCTCGCGTTATAGAAATAATTGACTGGTTCCGTGTCGGGTTCGTCCTGATAGGCTATCTCTATCGTAATGTTGAAATCGGTTTCGTTTGTCCTGTATGCGCCATAAAACGTGTAGTTCTCATTGAACACGAGTGTGTCCTCCGCATATATCCTGACGTTTCTGTATTTGCATTCCGATGTGCCGTGCACGTAAATGGAAAAAACACCCTCTTCTTCGATATAATCTATCAGAACCTTTGGAATCTTGGAAATGGGCGGTTCCGGGGATGAAAGGCACCCGGTGGCTCCTGTAATCAGAAGCATGCCAGCCAACACGGCCATCGGCCTCCAGTCCATATTCCATCATTACAGAATAGGTATTTAAGTTTATGCTTAAATCATTCACTTCCGTATTTTATTGAAATGGTGATGTTTTCAGACCTTCTGATGTCCTTCATGCGCATAATCCTGACATCCTTTCCTCTGTTCCTGAGGATTGCCGAGATGCCGCCCAGATGCGCGTCTCCGAGGACGGCGACAGCTCTGCCGTATCTTTCCGATACTGCTACTATCCTCTCCGCCATATGTCGGTTTCTCTCGTCAATGAGGATTCTTTTTGCTGTGGGGAAAAACTCGGAGAACTGGTCTATATAGCTGCTCTCATCCTCTTCGTATCGCCTTATCTCTTTTTCAAGGCTAGTTTTCTTTTTAAGAGAAGGTAGGGAGATAAAGGCGGAAAAGAACCTCATTTTTTCTCTGAGAGACATCTCCTTAAACATTCTTTTCACTGCCATATTTGCATCGTCGTCCACAAAGAAAACAGGGGCATTTAGTTCCCTTGCCGCTTCTATGGCCGCCAGCATCTCCTCACCCGCCTTTACCCCGTAATTCTCACCAAGTCTTTTTTGGAGTCGGGCCAGCATCTTGAGGTAAAAAGGAAGTCTCGCATAGGAGACCTCCTCGGGATGGGTGAGAGCATAGAATCTCGCCCTGTCCAGTTCCACACAAACGGCCCTCGGGGCCAGGGAGATAATCTCGTTTTTCACGGCCTCCCTCATCTTCAAAACATGCGCTACGCCTATCAGAAAAATCTCCGTGTGTTCCACACTCTTCGAACATGCCACTATATATAAGGGTTCTTATCCGCCACCGTGAAACTGATAGCCTTTGATATGGACGGCGTGCTCACCGAATACTTCAGTTCATGGGTATGGGTCCACGAGCATTTCGGCACCGATAACGACGAAGCTCTCAGGGCATATATTGCAGGAAAGATAGATGATCTCGAATTCATGAGAAGGGACATAAATCTCTGGAAAGAAAGGAAAAAAGACCTTAACAGAGAGTATATAAGGGAAATACTGGACGGAGTTCCGATAAGGAGCGGTGCAAAGGAACTTATGGAATGGTTGCGCTCCAACGGCTGCAGAACCGCCATAATAAGCGGAGGCATAGACATACTCGCCGAGAGAATAGGCAGGGAGCTGGGTATGGATTATGTCTTTGCCAACGGTCTTGAATTCGATGACAAAGGAATCATCACGGGAAACGGAATATTGAGGGTCGTTCTGAAGGATAAGAGCATAATCCTGAAAAAGTTGATGAAGGAACTGAGCATCGAAAAGAAGGGCTGCGCCGCGGTGGGTGACAGCGACATAGACGCCACCATGTTCAGGGAATGCGCTCTCTCGATAGCATTTAACCCGAAAAAAGAGGCGACCGAAGCCATAAAGCATGCGAATCATGTCGTACACGCGAAGAGCCTGCTGGCGATTAAGCCGTATCTGGAGGAGTTTTTGAAGGGGTGAATGAGACAAATTAATGGATTTAGATAAACATTAAATACCTTCCTTTAATCAACAATCATGTCCTTCGAAATTCGAGTAGTCGGAGATATGCCGCTTGAAGCGGAGCAGAACCTCGATGTTGCCCTGAGAAAGTTTCTGGAGCAGATAGGTTATATCTCGCAGGCAAGGGAGGAAAATGTGGGCTTTGTCATATTCAGGGAATGTTTCCTGAAAAGACCCGAGAGAGTGTGGACCGCGGACGAGATATCCTCCGTTGCAAAGACCTCAAAACCCACGGTTTACAGATACATAAAGAAGCTCAAGAACATGGGCCTTATAGAAGAAGATGTGCAGAAAACTGAAGAGAGGGGTCCGAGAAAGGGCTATCGCATGAAGTACGGCGATTTTGTCAGGGCCTGGAGCTTCGTCGAATCCCACGTGAAAGTGTCCATGGAGAACTACAGGAGATCTGTGGAGCACATAGCAAGGCTTTCGAAGGAAAGACCATGAACGACATGGAAAGAAGGGCGATAAAGGCCATAGCCGAAAACTATCCGGTAACCCTCAAAGAACTGGCGAAGATCCTGAAAATCTCATACGCACGGGCGGAACTTTTGATAAAGAGACTTGAATTCCAGGGCCACATAATAACCGAACCATTGCCGGATAAAGTTTATCTCAGATTGAGGAATCCCCCGAAATGGGTCGATGATGACAAGAGGGTCAGCTGAGCCGTGATGAACCCTATGAGTGCTGAGGCCCTTAATACACCCATCAGGACATGCACTACTTTCAGGGCAGGGGAGCGCTCCCGGAAACACCGTATATTATTGAGAACACATGATCGGAGGATGTGTTCGCATTATGTATCTCGATTCGGTCTCCGGTGTCTAATAATCCATTCTGATTCGTATCGTCCCACCGTACTCCATTGGAATCCGTGAGACCGCTGATACGTGGAAAAGCCGAGCCAAATACCGTGGTGCCGTTGATATCTCTCACCACATACTTAATTATCCCGGGAGGTACGGGTTCATCGGGAGATGCCTGGATGCTCCAGTTACCCTCGGACACCTTGTAAACTGCAAAACTTACCCGTATGTTTGGTTCGATGATTTCAGCCAGCTCCTTCGGAAGGACCTCTATACGGTGCCCACTCATAGAACTGTAACGGTCGTATTCCCAGAATGTCATCCGATATTTGAATTTCTTTCCTTTTAGGGATTCCATGTTTTCATATGCTATAAGTGGTATATCCCGGGTGCCGTAAGAATATGTACTGCTGCATGATATTATGCTGTAACCTTTCTCCTCATAATATTCCACCTCCACCGCCACATCCTCTATTACAACATCTTTGCCCGGTCGGAACCCGTTCGGAGCGTATTCGTCCACAAATCCGTCGCCGTCCGTATCATAATGTCCGATGAACTCGCTCCATGTCATGTGCGGCGGTTCGGAGGTGGGTTCACGGTTTCCTGACATAAGCAGAACAAGCGTTCCACCCAGTATAAGTGCCACGGCCAGGACCGAAAGGGCCGTCATTCCCATTTTGCTTGCCAGGAATGTGCCCATTCCAGAGGTCTTCCCTCTGTCCGCGGATTTCATGTGATAACATACTATGGGTTTTACTTAAAATTTTCTATTTTAAGTGCTCTCCCATCAGAGACACGGAATACAGCGAATGGCCGGGTTCTAAATGACAAAATCTGGAGATGTCCACGACTGCGACCACAGTCAACTATAAATACAGGAAGTTCATATTGGTTATGGAAGATGGCCTCCTGAGGTGCGGCTTTTGACACAGAAAAAGAAAATGAAAAAGAAGGACCGACACGATACCGATAAGGATTCTGTAAAGGGAGATGTCACTCCGTCCGCTGCAGCCACAAAAAAGGCGGAAGAGAAAGGGACCGACACGCTACTTAACTGGCTAAAGGGCGGGGAGGCCTCATTCTCCGTCGGTACGACGGAAGATATGGAGAGCGCTGAGGAGCTCAAAAAATGGTTAAGCGGAGAGGATGATGCCTTCCATAGATGGCTTCACGAGGAAACCGTGCTTGAGCCGGCAGCACCGTCTTCGGAACTCCTGGAAGAGCTGGAAGAGAAAAAAAGGATGCTTAAAGAGAAGGACAAGGAGATAGAAAGGCTAAATGAGAAGATTAAGGAATTGAAAGACGAGATAGAGGGGCTTGGAAACATACTCCGTGAGGAGTTGAAACAATACGTCACCGATGGCTTTGACCCCAGCAAAATCATCGAGGAGAGAGAAGAACTGAACGTTAAGCTCAAAAAGAAGGAAAGAGAGATAGCCAGGCTCAAAAGAGAGGTTGAGAAGCTCAAAAAGGGAAGTGTTGCCCTCATAAAATATGTAAGAGAGCAGCAAAAAAAGATGAAGGGGGAAGGCATCAGAGAGATAAAGGCCAAACTGGAGGCCGCAGAGCAATCCAGAAAATGGCTACAATTACAGTTAAAGGCAAAAGAGCAGGAAATAGCAGCGCTTAAAGAGAAGATGCCCGAGGACGAAAAGGCCGCAAAGGAAAAGGAACTCGAGCTTATAGAGAAGGAGGCGGAACTGAAGGCCAAAGAAGAAGAGCTGAATATTCTACAGGAGAAGATTACCCAGATAAGTGCTCAGGCCAGCGAAGAGAGGATTGAACAGCTTAGAAACCAGTTCGAGGCGGAATTGAATGCCAAAGAGGCAGAATTCGCAAAGAAAGAGGAAGAATATCTCGAAAAGCTAAGAGAGATGGAGACCGAAATAGAGAAGCTCAAGGCACAGGCAAGCGCCGAGTTCCTCGAAGAGGCGGAAAAATGGAAGGACCTTCCCGAGGCGAAGAAAAAGCTCATCGAAAGGGAGAGGGAGCTGCTGGCGAAGGAAAAGGAGATAGAAATCAGAGAGAAAGAAATCGAGAAGCTGAAAGAACAGCTGAAGTTCAAGGAAGACGAGCTGGAAAAGCTAAGAGAACCTCTCAAGTTCAAGGAAGACGAACTCCTAAGAAGGGAGGAGGATTTGAGACACAGAGAAGAGGTTCTCAAAGCCGAATTGAGAAAGCTTCAGCAGGCTCAGCAGGAAGTCGGTACCATCGAACAGCAGGAGATGAAGCGCAGACTCGAAGACCTTGAAAGAGAGATTGCAAGGAAAGAGGAAGAGCTCAAGGTGAGGGAACAGTACATAAGAGCGAAGATGGAAGAAATCAGACAGATGGAGCAGGGACTTGTGGAAAAGGAGATAGAGGCAAGAGAAGAGGAGATAAAACTGGAACTGAAGCAGGAGAAGATAAAAACCGGTACTCCGAGACTTGACGACCTTCTGTACGGCGGATTCCCGATAGGTTCGAACATCCTCCTATATGGTCCCGCCTTTGTGGGCAAGGAAGTTATGATAAATGCGTTCATAGCCGAAGGTTTGAAAAAGGGCATACCCGGAATATGGGTTCTCACTGACAAATCCGTTGCTCAGATAAGGGAAGAGATGCTCTTCGTACTGCCAACCTACGAGGAATACGAGACCATGGGTCTTGTCAAGTATGTGGATGCGTATTCAAGGAGTATGGGAGAGGCGGGAAATGAAGAGAACACCATATACATCGAAGAAACAACGGACACGGACGCTATCCTGAAGGCTGTTGATGACATCACCCGGGAATTCAAGAAAAAGCATCCTTACTACAGACTGGCATTCGTTTCCGTATCCACGCTCATAGCGTATCTCGACCCCGGAACCACATTCAAGTTCCTCCAGCCTTTCGTCGGAAAGAGAAAGAGGGACAGAGCGGTATCCTTGTATGCAATAGAGAAGGGAATGCACTCGGAAACCGATATATCCATGCTCGGCCACCTTATGGACGGAACAATAGAGTTCAAGGTAGAGAATCTGAGGAACTTCCTGGCGGTCCGCGGTATCTGCGATGTCCAGAGCAGGGCCTGGATAAGATATACATTTAGCAAGAGCGGAGTGGACATGGGCTCGTTCTCGCTGGATAAGATAAGGTGAGGTTTTGATAAAAGAGGGAGATATCGTACTTCTTCTCGGTAAAAGAAGGATTGTCACGAAAGTGGAGAAAGGATTGTCGAAGGTGGGAAAAGGTACCGCCGACCTATCCAAACTGATCGGTATGAATTGGGGGGATTCCGTACGTTTCTGGGGGGAGGAATTCAGGGTTTACAGAGCATCCATCGATGATATGATTGAGAATTTCGACAGAGGTCCTCAGGTCGTACTTCCGAAAGACTCTTCCATGATCGTTCATCTGTGCGATCTGAAATCGGGAGATAGAGTCCTTGAAGCGGGAGCCGGTTCCGGCTGGCTAACGGTTATTCTGGTAAGGGCGGTTATGCCCGAGGGAAAGGTCGTTTCCTATGATACGAATGGAAGATCGATTGAAATTGCCTTGAAGAACCTTGAAAAAGCCGGGCTTTCGGAATATGTGGATATAAGGAAGGGAGATATCAGAGAAGCGGATATGGAAACAGGTTTCTCCTCGTGTGTTCTCGATATGCCTGACCCATGGAATGCTCTTGATACTGTCAGAAAGTCCCTGGTTCCCGGCGGACACCTGTGCATCTACGTTCCTACATATAATCAGCTGGAGCGCTCCGCACTCGCCATGGAAGACGATTTCTTCGACATAATGGCTCTTGAACTCATCCGGAGAAACATGGATGTGAAAAAGGACGCCACAAGACCGGATTTTAAGGGCCTCATGCACACGGGATTCATACTCCACGGCAGGAAGAGGTAGAAAGGATTATTATATGTCCCGGAATGCACGCTTATGGACTCAGAAAAGGGCTACCGCGGACCTGCTCTGGAAACGCTGAGAAAATTCGGATTGAAGGTATGGGATGAGGTCATACTAAAGACCGAGAAAGGAGAATTCCAGGGAGTCATACTTCCAAGAGCGGAAACAGGGGACGAACACCATATAGTACTCAAGATGAACATTGGCTATAACGTGGGAATCAGGGCAGAGAACGTGCGGAGCGCGGAGGTGGTGGGAGAGAAGGTCGGACATTACAAAATACCTGAGAAGGAGTTTCCCTATGATCCGAATAAGCCCAATGTGACCCTTCTTGGCACAGGGGGAACGATAGCTTCAAGGCTGGATTACAGAACCGGTGCGGTTATCCCAGCATTTTCTCCAGGCGAGCTCTACGGTGCGGTACCCGAACTTGCAGACATATGCAACATAAGGACCGAAAAGCTCTATGCCGTGTTCAGCGAGAACATGGGGCCCGAGCAGTGGATTGGCGCTGCAAAGGCTATTGCAAGAGAGATAGAAAACGGAGCAGACGGAATAATCATAGGCCACGGTACCGACACACTGCATCATACAGCTTCAGCTCTATCTTTAATGGTACAGGATCTTCCAGTGCCTGTGGTGCTCGTAGGCTCTCAGAGGTCCTCGGACAGACCGAGCTCAGATGCTGCATTCAATCTTCTAACGGCGGCCAATGTGGCGGCCAACGGAAACATAGCAGAGGTAATAGTCTCGATGTTCGGACCGACCAGCGACAGATTCAATCTCCTCCACAGAGGGACAAGAGTCAGAAAGATGCACAGCAGTTACAGGAGCACTTTCAGAACAATCGGCGATGTTCCGCTTGGTATGGCGAATCCTAGTGAGATAAAGTATTTCAGGAAGGACTACAACACGAGGAGAACAGACAGAGAGGTACATCTGGATGCCGTCTTCGAAGAAAAAGTATCACTGATATACTACTATCCGAACATGAAACCGGATATTGTCGAATCGCTTGTAGATAATGGATACAAAGGAATAGTAATTGCAGGAACAGGACTTGGGCATGTTAACAAACCGCTTTATGAGCCGCTCAGAAGGGCTATAGAGGAAGGAATACATGTTTTCATGACAGTCCAGACCCTCTGGGGCTATGCGCACATGTATGTGTATGATACCGGCAGAGACCTGCTGCAGATAGGTGTCATACCTGCGGAAAATATGCTTCCCGAGGTCGCCTACGTAAAACTCGGATGGGTTCTCGGGCACACCGAAAACAGAGAGGAGGTAAGAGAGATGATGCTCAAACCGGTGGCCGGAGAGATAACCCCAAGAGAGCCTCCAAATGCCTATCTGATATTCCAGGGAGAAATACCTGAGTTAGAGAGATTTCTGAGAGAGGGCACGATGTAACCAAAAGAAGAACCCAACCGCAGCAAGCTGCGGGATATAATAATTAAATAAAGCGTTTTGTTTTAAAATCTACCGTGTTCAACAAAAATTCCACAAACTCTCCTTGAATTCCTCCTTATTGTCTGGGAAGCATAAGTTCATGCCTTTTAAGGTGTATTAAAGAGTTCCTTTTTGAGGTTGCAAGGATCTTTCTGCATGGCTGAAAAAAGGCATTCCTTCGCTTTCTCCCGTTTCCTTTGAATAATGCAGTTAGGTTTCTTATGTTGGATTCATATAGTGTATTCACCTATGGCCAATATCTCGTACCTATGTCAAATCCAGCATATGCTTTTTTCCTTTTTATGTTTTTCCTCCAACTAGA
>JAJRTH010000091.1 GCA_024278375.1 archaeon
CCTCTCCTCATTGTGCCACTTCACCATATCCTTCTTTTCCATGAGGTCGTCCAGAACACTGCACCCTATCGGTCTGTTTCTCCATTTCACCTCTCCAAAGAGGATCTCTTTCTTTCTTTCATTCAGGGCAACGATGTCTATCTCTGCTCCCTTTCTCCACCATCTTCCGACTGTACTATAATCTCTTTTAAGCATCTCTCTGATGACATCCTCAGCTGTTTTTCCAGCATAGGCGTCGATGTTCTTCTTCAGATATCCTGTTGCTTCATCTGTATTCCCCATCTCTATGTCTCCTCTGAACCTGTCAACAAACCTGAGCCAGAACCTGAAATAGTTGTCGGATATTTCATATATCGAATTTCTAGCTTTGGGCGGGCTTGCCACAGGTAGAATTTTTTTAACTATCCCCAGACTCATCAGGATGGACATGTATTTTGGAATGTCCTTGGCGTTCATATATGCTGAGTTTGCGATCTCCGTTATTCTGGAGTTTCCCTCTGCCATGCTTCGTAGGATTGCTGTGTATCTTGATATATCTCTGAGCTCCTCTCTGAGAAGGAACTCTGCCTCGTTGTAAAGGAAGTGCCCGGGATTGAAGAATGTATCCTTAACATCTATCCAGAACCCTCTCTGAAAATACCTGTGATAGAGTGGGACCCCACCTATTGCGGAATATATCATCATGACTTCATCCACATCCTTATCCGGGTGGAACTCCATGACATCCTTGAACTGCATGGCGTTTATCTTCATCCTTGATGTGAACCTCCCATAAAGCGGAGATTTCATATCGGAGCCTATTCCTTCCACCATTCCAACCAATGATCCGCTGATTATAAACATGATATCCATATCGGAAAGGACCTCATCGAAGACATACTGGATATCACCCAGAATTTTCCTGTCGTTTTCCATGAGATACTGGAATTCATCGAGCACCACGATATATCCCTCCAGATACGGTCTCAGACGTTCAAAGAATTCTATGATGTTTTCCGCCTTCACATATGGTAAACCAGATTTTGAGGATATTCTGGAAAAATTATCTACATTCTCCTTTATGCTCCTGTCCAAGCACATCAGATAAAGGCCTTTCCTGCCGTCCATCAGTTTTTTTATCAGAAATGTCTTTCCAATCCTCCTTCTGCCGTATATCAGCACAGCCCTGAAGCCGTGTTTTCTGTGCAGATTCTCCAGAATTTTCAGCTCTTTTTTTCTATTCACAAAGTTTCGGATTTCCATCATTATACTCTAAATCCGAAAAACTATTTAAAGTTTTACAAGATTCAAATACATAAACAGAAAGGTGTAAATATATCCTATTCATATCTTCCAAACAGTGATAGAACCATAAGGGACGATGGAACCGAAACAACCTAATGAATTCCTAAATCATCAGCAAACCGGGCATGATGACCGAAGACAGAAATGCCAGGCGCAATATTCCCAGAAAGACCAGTATGCCAATGATGAGCGCTCCCAGGATTATGAGGAAAAGCACGAGCCTTATCAGTCCGAAGAGGAGCTTCGGAACCAGTATCAGAAGTATCAGCAGTATGAGGATTATCAGCAGGCAGGTCATGGAACCCAATAGATGTGAGAGTATATGAAATTTCCCGAACTATTTCGTATTTTTCTGTCCGCGCGCATTGAGATGAGAGATCTCTCGCATCTGGCACTATCCTCTCCGCAAGCTTTATAAGAAAAGCTCCATTGGGGATAAGGGATAACATGTTGCACGCAAAGGTCAAACTCAGCATACTGAAGGAAATCGTCGACACCGCCTCGATCCTCGTTCCGGAGGCCAAGTTCAATATAGATGAGAGCGGTCTTATGACGAAGGCCGTGGACCCGTCAAGAATAGCGATGGTCTCCATAGAGGTTCAGAAAGATGCTTTCGAGGAGTTCGAGGCCAAGGAGAGCACCCTGGGAATAGACCTCGAAAAGCTCAAGGAAACGCTGAAGCTCGGCTCGTCCGAGGATGTGCTGATACTCGACTGGGACAAGGATGCGAATACCATCGTGCTGAAGGTGGGAAACCTGACCAGAAAGATGCCTCTAATAGATGCGGGCGGCATGCCTGACCCGAAAATGCCCGAACTGGACCTTCCCGCAAAGGTCACCCTGCCTGTGGAGGAGATAAAGAAAGGTGTGGCCGCGGCAAAGAGCATATCGGACAACATATCTCTGAAGATAAGCGAGGATGGTTTCGACCTTTCATCAAAGGCCGAAGGTGCGGACCAGGCGAATCTTCACCTTCCGAAGGATGCCCTTATCGACATGGATATAAATGAGAGTGCGAGGAGCACATATCCGCTCGAACAGTTCTCCAAGATGATTAACGCCATAAAGAGCCCCAATGTCACCATAAGGCTGGGCACGGACTATCCCCTGGATATAATCTTCGAGATGGCAAACGGAATGGGAAAGGGAAGATATCTTCTGGCTCCGAGAGTGGAAAACTATTAATCACTTTATTATCTTCAATATCTCCTTGAACACTCTGTTTTCAGCGCTCTCCAGTGCTTCGTATATCACCATCTCGGCGCTCTCCACCAAAACGTCGTTGTCCGAAAGTTTCCTTATTGCGGTCTCGTGGTCTCCGGCTTTTCTCGTACCGGTAGCATCCTCGACCACCACCGGAGCATAGCCCATCTCAAGGGCATCGAGCGCTGTCTGATTGATGCATATGTGGGTCTCTATCCCGACGATTATCAGATATCTCGCTGTGCTCTCGATGACAGCATCCCTGAACTCATCTGAGCCAAAACAGCTGAAACTCTTCTTTTCTATGGGTTTAACGCCTTCAAGCTCGTTAATTATTTCCGGAATCGTTCTTCCCAGACCTATCGGATACTGCTCCGTAAGTATAATGGGTATTTTCATGGCCTTTGCGGCTCTTATTAGCTTCAGCACATTTTCCAGCACCCTTTCCTTCTCATGTATCAGAGGAAATAGCTTCTCCTGAATGTCAATGACGACAAGAACAGCCTCTTCGGCTCTGACTCCTTTCTCGCTGAGCATGGTGGGAAAATTGCCCCATTAATTAAACTTCCCAGTACTCCCTGTCATCTTTCCCACCCACCTGCTCCTTTATCTTCTCAGCTATTGCATTCCCTATTCCCTCGATTCTCGTGAGTTCTTCGACACTTGCCTTTCTCAGGTCGGAAATGCCCCTGTATCCGTGCTTGTGGAGTGCTCTGCCTCTTGTTCTTCCGATGCCCCTGAGGGACATTAGTGCGAGGACGTCCGGCTTCACTCCGTGGTGCACCCTCTGTATCAGTATGTCGAGCATGTGAACATCTTCCGGCCTGAAAATCCTGGCAAGCTCCCTTGTCGCCGTGAGGAGCCATTCCGCAAGCTCGACCCTCGAAGCGATGTCTCCCGGCCATATCCCGTATTTCTCGGTCATCCTCTTCTCGGAAACTTCGTTTATCCAGTCGTTCAGCACGAGGGCTGTTTTAAGTGCTGATATATATGCCGCGTTGGGCACGTCCCAGACATCAATGGGAGTCTCTATCTCCTCCGCAAGCTCCGCTATGTAGCCCTCCGCTGCCTTCGGATAGAGAGGATACATGTCCGGAGTGAGGGAAATGGTGTGCAGATATCCGAACTCGTCTATTTCTCCGTGCTTTTCCAGGGCCTTCCTTATTATCACGGCGCTCATCGGGTCGATATATGTCTCCGCGGTCCTGATCCCGAAAACTGTCGGGGAGAGATTCTCGCCGTGTCTCTCTATTAGGTCATTGTCAAACAGAAACTCTATTGCCCTTTCCACATTCCTCTCCATATCTGAAACGGAGCGCTGAAATCCGAAGAACGTGTCGCCGTAAAACGAATAGAGTTCGTCCTCGTTCGAGATTCCGGAGGTCGCTATAAGGGCCAGGGTGTGCATCCTCAGCGCATTCTCTGAACCAAGCTTCGAAACTATTGGCTCGGATTCGGATTTGAGGTATCTCTCCGTGAGCTCCTCCACATCCCCACCGCTCTTTGCAATTATTATTCCTTCTCCTTCCCTGTCGTACTTCGGTCTTCCTGCCCTTCCGAGCATCTGCTGAACCTCCATCACAGGCAGGGCTCTCCAGCCGAAACCTGAGACATCGTACCTCTTGGTATCCCTGACTATAACGGTCTTCGCAGGGAGGTTTATCCCCGCCGCAAGGGTCGGAGTCGCAACTATTACGGATATCTGTCTCCCTTTGAAGGCATTTTCAACCGTCTTTCTCTGCTCGGATGTGAGTCCGGCGTGGTGGAACGCCACACCTCTTTTGAGGCAGTTCTTCAGCCTTACGGATGTTCTGTCATCTCCGAATTCTACCTCAATCCCGGCATCTTTTCCCAGTCTTTCCACAAGTGTTGCCAGCCTGTCAGCGAGGCTCTCGGTATATCTTCTCGTGGAAACAAAGACGAGCACCTGCCCCCCTTTTTCCATATTCTCCCTTATTATGCCCTCGAGACCCGTGTATCCGATCTCCTTCTCTTTCCCATCCTCGAAGAGTATCTTCTTTCCGTAGGCCACGCCCTTTCTGAGAAGCACCGGCCTCCATGAGCTCCTGAAATGCCTGGCACCGAGCCATTTTGCGATTTCCTCGGAGTTCTTTATCGTGGCGGAGAGCGCGATTATCTGTGCACCGGGACTCAGTTTTCTGAGCTTCGTCAGGGTCATCTCCAGCGTTGGTCCGCGTTTTTCATCGTTTATCAGGTGCACCTCATCGACTATCACGGCACCGATATCGGACATCCATCCGGTTCTGTGTCTTATGAGTGAGTCAA
>JAJRTH010000007.1 GCA_024278375.1 archaeon
CATAGATACTGTTAGTGAATACGGTGGCCTCGAAAAGATCAGGAGATATGTGGAAGAGCAGGGTGGAAATCTAACCCAATTGCAATTGTCGGCCTTCCAATGAAGATACCCCGCAGCTTGCTGCGGTTGGGTTCTTCATTTCAATATTTTCTCCCGATTCCCTACTAATTTTTATATCCGTCCTATTTACCACCGTGATTCCCGACCCGTTCTCCATCGAAAATCCGGACTGGACTTTCATAGCATGGTGCATCTGGGTAGTTTTTAACATAGCGCTCTTCATATTCATAAAGATAAAGCACCCGATGGCAAAAGCTTCCCAGAGAAAGGCAATGGACTTCATATTCTACGACGTCCTTGTGTTCGGAATCGCCATAGCTCTGAACATCGTTCTGTGGGATTTCTATTCTTCTGACCCGTATGCCACCGCTTTGTGGAGAACCCTGCGCTTCAACCTGATAATCTTCCCATATCTGGGCCTCTGGGTCGTTCTTATGGCATTCTTCTCCGATGTCTCACGCGCTTCCAGGAGGAAGGTTGATTACAGAGCGCCGGTCATGATTTCTCTGCTCGTCCTCGGATTTGGCATATTCCTTTATCTGATTCTCTGACCCGAAGAAATTTAATACATCAATGCTATTGTGTGGTGAGAATATGGACAGAGAGATAAGGAGCAGATATGACCCGATCAATTCAGAGAGAGCCATTAAGGAGCTTTGGGAAGAGAAAAAGATATATGAACGGGCGAAAGAGGCCAGAGCAAAGGGAAAGGACCTGTATTTTCTGGATTCGCTACACACCACGGCGGATACCGAATCGACAGACGTAGTATATTCCATACTTGTGAAGGATGCGATTATAAGATATCTAAGAATGCGAGGATACAACGTTAAGGACAATGCCGGTTTCGAGGGATATGTCGCGGAGGCCGAACACAGAGCCCGTGAGAAAATGGGTATAGAATCCGAGGAGGACATAGAGAACCTGGGAAGGGAGAAATATCTCAATGCCTGCAGAAAGGAGGCGAAGGAGATAAGGGACGAGATATCGGAATTTTTCAGGGATCTGGGGGTGTGGCTGGAATGGAGACACTCATACACTCCCCTCGACAACAAATATGTGGAGGGAGTATGGTATGCCTTCAAGTCACTTAATGAGAAAGGACTGCTGGACAGGTTCCGGGGGGTTTCCCACTGGTGTCCCCACTGCAATTCATTCCTTTCGCGCTCTGAGATAAAGAAAGAGGTGGAATGGAAGAGAGGAGTATATGTGAAATTTCCGATAAAAGGAAAAAGAAGGGAATACTTTGTCGTTTGGTTCTCCGAACCATGGAGGCTCACGGCCACACTCGCACTCGAGGTTATACCATCAAAAAAATATGCGGTCGTTGAGATTGAGACCAGAGGAGAGAAGATAATCCTGGGACGGGACGAAATGAAAAACGTCCTAAAAGATTCCGGAATCACCAAATATCAGTTAATAGGTGAAATCTCCGGAAAGGACCTTGTGGGTCATAGGTATGTGCACCCTCTTTTCGGCACGGAATCCGAAGAAGGCATCATAGGCATAGAGGACATAGAGGCAGAGCAGTTGAACATAGACCGGGTTATTGCCGGAAGAGCGGGAGGACTTACCGGAATAAAGGCGGTTGTCCCGGCACACTCTGGGCACGATCTCATTCTTGCGGAAAGGAATGACATCTCCGTCATGACTCCGTTGGACAATGCCGGTGAACTAGGTGCGGATACCGGGAAATATGCCGGGTTCAATGTTTTCGATGCCGAATCAATAATAATAAGGGATCTCGTTAACACAGGAATGGCGCTCTCTACCTATGATATCAGGGAGGGTAACAGATACTGTTCCAGGTGCAATCACCGCCTGATTCCGAGAATATCCGAGGAATGGGCCTTCAAACCGGCTGAAACCGGAACGAAGACGGAGGAGATGGTATCCGAGATCGAATGGTCTCCGGCCTGGATGATAGGTCCGGATTACGAATGGATGCAGGAATCTCCCCCAATACCAATATCGAGGAAAGGTTACTGGGGAGTGCCCATGCCTGTTTGGACATGCTCCTGCGGACACAAGGAGGTTGTGGGGAGCGCCAAGGAGTTCGAGGAGAAATCAAGCACCTTCAAAGCGGGAATGGGATTGCAGAGGCCATGGATAGACAGGTATGTGATAAAATGTCCAAAGTGTGGGAAGGATATGAAAAGGGGTGAGGAGATACTTTCGCAGGAATTCGTGGCCGCCGCCGCATCCTGGGGTCAGCTGCACTACCCGGCGATGGAAGGGGAGTTCCACAGATGGTGGCCCCCCGATTTACTTGTCGAACCGGTCAAGAGGGGAAAGGGCTGGATATATCTTCAGATGTCGATATCCGGTGCGATATTCGGGAAGAAACCATTTAAAAAGGTCGTGGGCACGGGAAAGGTTGACACATCGAGACTCAGTACCGACAAGCTGTTCGAACTCAGGAACCGGTATGGTGTCGATGCGCTCCGGTATGCCATTCTCAGGGTAAATCACCCGTGGATAAACAGAAATCTGGGAAAGGAGTGGTTCGAAAGGGTGAAAAGACTCTCCAACACGCTCTGGAACATCCACAGATTCGCCGTGATAAACTACGGGCTTTCCGGATTCAGGCCCGAAGAGGTTTCTTTGGACATAGTCCATGAGTACGGGCTTTCGCAGGATAAGTGGCTTATATCCTTCATGGAGGGAACCAAGGAGAAGTACATGGAGAACATGGACCGTTTCTTGCTTGACGAAGCCATGAAAGAGGTAGAAAAACTTGTCTATACAATCTCCAAATGGTACATAGGCTCCGTGAGGATCAGGATAAAGTCCAGAAATCTGGACAGAAGGGAGGTCATGGCCGGATACAGGACACTTCACGAGGCGCTTATGACCTCGATAAAGCTGATGGCTCCATTCACGCCCTATCTCTCGGACATCATTTACAGAGATTTGGGGGGAGGAAAGGAAAGCATACATGAGGAAACCCTCGAACCTCCGAACAGGGTCCTTGTGGACAAATATCTCGAAGTTAGAATGGACATAGCGATGGACATAATACGGTCCGGAAGGATAGCGAGAAGAAAAGCAGGCATATCTCTCAGATGGCCTCTCGAGAGAATAGTCATAAAGGCACTATCCAGAGAGGTCGTCGAGGCGGCGGACATCTTCGGGGAGTTCATAAAGGAGTCCCTCAACATTAAAAGGATAGAAGTCGTTCCGCCCGCCACCGAATGGGAGGAGATGATTCTCGAGGTGCATCCGAATCCTGATGCCATAGGGATGGTGTATCGCCAGTGGTCCAGCAGGATTGCCGTGATGCTCAGGAATCGTCCTGCCAAGAAGATAAGGGAAGGCATAGAGAAAGGAGAATATTATCTCGGAATCGAGGGGCAACTCGTGAAAATCCTCCCCAATATGGTCCAGTTCATATCACGTCTTCCCGATTACGTGGTGGAGCACTCTTTCCTAGACGGCAAGGTGTATCTCGATATACGAAGGAACGATAGTCTGATGGTGGAGGGAAGAGTAAGAGAGATAATAAGAAGAGTCCAGGACATGAGAAAGGATATGAACCTCAATTTCGGAGACTATATAAATCTCTACATAGCCGGAAACGAGTCCATAGAGGGTGCTGTGGAAACATGGGGAGAGGAGATTGCCGAAGCAACGAGAGCGCAGGAGATAACCCTCACTAACGAAGAGGGCATAGAGGGAGAGTACATAGTAGAATGGTACATAGAGGGGGAGAAGGTTACCATAGGCATAACCCCACTATACTGGGAGGAAATGGTAAGCGCATTTTCCAGAATCCCGGGCATAACGAGACAAAAAGCAGAGACCATGTTCGATGCCGGATACATAAATCTTGATGCGCTCCTGGGTGCAAAGGAAGATGAACTGACTCAGATACCCGGCATAACTCAGTCGCTTGCGAGAAAAATACTCTCACATATGCACAAGAACTTCTCCGAAGGAGCGGAGCTAATCCAGAATGGAAAGGAATATCAGTGCTCGGCCTGCGGTGCCACAATGGAGACTCCCGAGCAGATATGCCCGAAATGCCATCTGCCACTGCACATAAGGGAGATCAGGGAAGAACCGGAGGAAGAGAAAGAAGAAGAGGTTCCCGAGGTTAGGGAGGAGGACAGGAAAGAGGAGTTCATAGAGGCAGTTGCCGGAATAAAGGGCATTGGCCCGTCCAAGGCAAGAGCGCTCTACAAAGCCGGATATCACAGCATAGAGGATCTGAAAAGAGCATCTGTCGAGGAACTTGCCAAGGTACCGAAGCTGAGCTTGGCACTTGCTGAGATGATAAAGAACGAGTTCGGCTACATTGAAGCGGAAAAGAGGGAGGAAGAGAAGTTAAAGGCGGAGAAGGAGAAGGAGGTAAGGGCCCCTGAGGCAGCACCGGAAGAACGGCGTGAGATGAGCCAGGATGAATTCGTCAAGGAGATTTCGAAAATAAAGGGCATCGGCCCGTCCAAGGCAAGAGCGCTCTACAAAGCCGGATATCACAGCATAGATGACCTAAGAAAGGCTAGTGTTGACGACCTGGCGAAGATTAAGCGATTCAGCAGGGCACTGGCCGAGATGATTAAAGAGAACTACGGCTCGGAACCTGGCCGAGAAGTGGCGGAGGAGAAGGAGAAAGAGGAGGAAAAGCAGGAAATAGTATGGGAGGACGGGAGATTCTACGTCTTCAACGATGTGCGGGACATGTACTCATATGCCAAAAGCGAGGAGACGAGTAGAAAGATACTGTATTTAACGAAGGAAGGCTCCAGGGCACTGAAATCAAAATACGGACTTAAGGCCGAAAATGCCTTCCACATTTCCAACATAGCAAAGAGCGCCCTTAGGCCAAACGAACTGGACAGAATAGCACTGAAGATACAGAAATTCGCCTCCAAAGGAGGAGAAAAGATAGTTATAACCGACAGTTTCGACCAGTTGGTCTCAAACAACAGCTTTGAATCGGTCCTCAACTTCATCAATGCGCTCAAGGAGGATTTCAGGGCAAAGAAATGCATGCTCGTCCTGTCAATAAACATGGAAAGCCTCGACAAAAACGAGAGGAGGCAGATCGAGGACAAAGCAGATGGGATACTCTAATCAATCCGTTTTCAGACTTCCCTTTCCCGAGAGTATCAGGAATACCGCGGCATATTCCGGGATTTTTTCCACGTCTTTTAGTGTATATCTCTCGCCGTTTATGTTCACTATTTCCTTTTGTTCGAGAAACATCGTCACCTTTTCTTCCCCATATTCCTCTGGAACGGCATCTCTGGTGGGCAAAAAGTCCTCTATCTCATCTCTGGACAGCGGTTTTACAATAAAACCGGTGCCTCCGTGGAGCGAGAACGGCAATCGTATCAGTCTTCGGGTATCGGGCGTGACATGCACATCGGGATGTACTCCGTATTTCTTCCTAACCGCATGTTCGACCAGCCTTATGAAGTTGTTTCTCTCGGATTCCGTTCTGAAAACCTCCAAATCTCCTTTCTCCAATATTCTTGAAAATCCCTCTTTTTTCCCGAAAAGCGCATCATATATCCTTTCTCCAATATCTCTCCTTACTCCAGCATCTTTCATGAATTCAACGGCGCTCTCTCTTTCCATGGATTTCATCCTCTCCAGAACATCGAAGATACCATCTCTCGCGAGGGCCCCCCAGCCACCTTGGGAATTCGGAACAAGGTATCCGAGGGAGTATGTCTTTGTTCTGAGAACCTTTCTTTTTGGGAATATGTAGCCGAATTCCCTGAAATTTCCTGCCACATAATCCATTATCTCCCTTCTCTCGTCCGCATCCATGTCCAGAACCCTCGGAACCCTTATGTGGATATGGTAGCCTCTGCCTCCCGAGAATACGATGAGCATCTCCTTATCCGAGAATCCCAGATGTTTCTGGAGAAAGATATCATATAGCCGTATAAGCTCCTTTTTAACCGCCGAGAGTTGCTCTTCATAACTCAATTTGTCAGCTCCCGGCAGTCCGTCTGCATCCAGATCGAATATCAGATCGGCTCCCATCCAGCCCTTTTCCGGAGATTCCATGGGTTTTTCCGGATTTCTGTAATATGCCGATGAGTAGTAAGCATGCCGGGGGACCTTCAGGGAAAGGAATTTTTCGAGTTGATTCTCCGATTCGAAGGTTACCGGTCTCATCATACCGTCTCTGCCGAATATGAAAAAACCCCATTCCCGAAGACCGAGTCTGGGTGGTCCGGGCACATGCTGTTTCGAATAGTATCTGAAAAACCTTGCCCTGACGAACTTAATCTCCTCTGGACTGAGTTTTCCCTGCTTACCCAATCACTCTCACCCCCTGATTATCTATATTACATCTTATACTGGCATCACCGTCAATGAAAAATACGGAATTCCCGAGCATTGCCTGACTTCCTAGCTTTCCTTCCGGTATTCTGTCCAGTATATTCGATATGCCTATTGAGGATGCGAATTCCCTGCTCACCCTCATGAAATTCTCCAGGCTTTTGTCTTTCATGAAATTCTCCAGCGATTTCCTTCCGCTATTCTCTATTCTCACGAGCACTTCCGGGTCTTTGAGCACTTCATCTGTGCGGACGGGCTCTCCGACGACGATTATGCCTATCTCACTGTCGATGTCGATTTTCTCGACCTCTCCGTATGGGGGCAGTCCAGGTCTTTTTCTTATGATCAGACCACCGTGATAGGAAGCGATCGCATCGCTCAGACCTGTTTTTGATTCCACCTCCGCTGTGTGTGTCCAGCGGAGAGCGTCATGTCTATCGACTCCGGATAGGTGTGCAAGTGCGAGAGATGCGGCAAGCGTTCCCGCGGCACTCATTCCGAATCCCTGAGATATCGGGAGCTGGAGCTCGATTCTCACCGTTATTTTTTTCTCCAGACCGAGCTCATTTTTTGCCATGAGAAGAGCTCTCTCTGTTACATTTCCTTCGACACCATGTATCTCAATCCCTTTTCCCTCCGATATCTCGACCTCTGCCACCGCTCCAAGGGAGAGACATATGCCCGCACCATACGAGCCGGATTTCTCAGGATCGCTGTCAATATGCGGGTAGAAGAATCCGGTTATGTGTCCCGGGGCAAAGACCTTCGCCCTCATCACTCCCACTCTATGGTTCCCGGAGGTTTGTTCGTTATATCGTAGACCACCCTGTTGACTTTATCACCCATCTCATTTGTTATTCTGACGGAAATCCTGTCGAGAACCTCGTGGGGGATTCTGGAGTACGAAGCGCTCATGGCATCAAGAGATTCCACGGCCCTCACGACTATCGTCTCGCCGTATGCCCTGAGGTCTCCGTGCACACCGACCGTCTTGACAGGCAGAAGAACAGCGAAGTACTGCCAGGGTCTGGATATCTTTCCCTCTTCCGCGGCTTTCTCAATCTCATCTTCCACTATGTAATTCGCTTCTCTGACTATCTCCGCCCTCTCAGGCGTGGCCTCGCCTATTATTCTTATTGCAAGCCCCGGACCGGGAAAAGGCTGTCTCTCCGCAACATCCAGTTCCAGATATCTGGCGAGTTCTCTGACCTCGTCCTTGTAAAGGTCTCTCAGAGGCTCCACGAGCATCATGCCTATCTTCTTCGGCAGTCCGCCCACATTATGGTGGCTTTTTATCGTATCTCTCAGTTCTCCGCCGCTCTCTATCCAGTCTGGAGCAATGGTCCCCTGAACGAGGTATTCCGCTCCGAGCTCTTCGGCCACCTCTTTGAAGACTTCGATGAATTTGGCACCGATTATCTTCCGTTTTCTCTCCGGATTCACCACTCCTTTCAGAGCCTCATAGAACTCGTCGCTGGCATCCACCACCCTGAAATCCATGTCATAGCCTGAAAATATCCTTTTGACCTCCTTTGCCTCGTTTTTCCGCATATATCCTGTATCCACGAAGACCCCGGTGAGTCTGCCACC
This sequence comes from archaeon, assembly GCA_024278375.1. Taxonomy (GTDB): domain Archaea; phylum Thermoplasmatota; class Thermoplasmata; order WALJ01; family WALJ01; genus WALJ01. The sequence continues at coordinate 7,951 of JAJRTH010000007.1, forward strand.
TATGGCCCTGCTCGCTATCGCTGCGGCAACGGAGCTGTCAACCCCACCGGAAACTGCGATTAGCGCCTTTCCGTCTATGGTGTTTTTCAGTTCCTTTATCTTTTCCCTGACGAACTCCTCCGGATTAACCACCATTTCACCTCATCTTTTCCCTGTACTCTTTCAATTTCTCAACGAGTTCCGGGTATTTCACCGCAAGAATCTCTATTGCTAGCAATGCGGCGTTCTTTCCGTTGTCGAGCCCGACGGTGGCAACAGGAATTCCCGGAGGCATCTGAACTATGGAGAGTATTGAATCCAGGTTCACCTTGCCGCTCACAGGCACACCTATTACAGGCTTCACCGTGTGGGACGCAATGACGCCAGGGAGCGCCGCGCTCAGCCCAGCGATGGCTATGAAGACATCCACATCCTCTCTCGTGGCAATAGCTTCGACCTTTGGAGGGTTTCTGTGGGCCGATGCGACCTCTACCTCATATGGCACCTCGAACTCTTTCAGAACGGCTTCCACCTTCTCGGCAACAGACATATCGCTATTACTTCCCATTACGACCATGATTTTCTTCATGTGCCTTGGATTACACGGTTGGTTATAAGGGTTTTGAATGAAGCTGTTGAATGAGTATCGGATATGGGTGGGGAGCGCTCTACAATCCCACAGATATCTGAACCGTCGAAAGATTTTTAATGGGCATTTATATGTATGCGGGATGTCCGGTGAGAGTTTAGGATTTCGGAGTAAGTCAAGAACTGGGGAATATACGAAATTCGTATATTCCACGTTCCCGTGGCTTATGCCCAAATTTCGGCTCGCTTTTTGTGATAACGAATTTTTAAACCAGAATTCGAATCAAAGATTCGAAACAGATGCTCGCCGAAACTTCAGGGAACTCGTGGACATACGTCTA
>JAJRTH010000092.1 GCA_024278375.1 archaeon
AGGCATTTGTGCCGTCTGCACCCCAACCGCTCCATATAGCATAGTTCAGGGGCACGGCACCTATTGCAAACATACCAACCGCAAGAACATCCGGGTCGGGTGTGCCGAGTGCGGTAGGACCTCTGGCAGAGAAGTCAGCGACATCCCCATACCATGTGTCGTCAGGAGAGAAATAGTTCGCCCAGTCTCCTCCGCCGTATGCCGCATTGCCGTCATATCCAAACAGCCATCTGTATGCCATATTCACGCCCGCACCTACCGTTATAACGCCGGGTGCAGCACCTGGAGATGTAACGGTTCCGTATCCCCAACCTCCGTTTCCTGCGGAGACCACGAATGTGGTTTCGGGCGCATAATTGGTCGTTATGTCATATGCAAGTCGGGACGCATAATTCCAACCGTCTTCGTTTATTGTCGGGCTGCCAAAGCTGTTGCTGACTATCTGGGCTTCGTCGCCGGTTCCAGGAATTCCATCATAGCCTTCGACCGCGAAGTACCATGCATCATAACCTCCGGCGTTATAGAAATCTCCTATGCCGATTATCTTCGCTCCCGGAGCGGTTCCAGAAACCCAGGATGTCCATGTACCTACTACAGAGGATGCGCACAGAGTTCCGTGAGAGTTCCCATAGTCGAAATCCCCGAAGAACGCCACAAGGTCTCCGGATGCCGGTATGAAGTTATCATATCCCATCCTAGCGGCATAAACGTCCGAATATGGAATAGAAAGACCATATTCATAGTCTGCGGTTATATTCGCACCTGCCGGTGGTGAGGTTATAAAGCTTATGTTGCCGGTTGTGAAATCAAGGGTGTATGTATCCATCTGGTACATAGCATAAATGTATGATCCAGGTTCCATATCAAAGAGTATGGTAATCTCTCCTGTTGCAGGATCGAATGCATAGTTAAGCATTCCTGGTGTATCCGACTCCGTCATAAGATATTCACCCGTTGTATTTCCATAGTAGAGTTCAAGTGTACCGCCCGTCACTCCATATCCCTGTGATAGAAGATATGTGAAGTTCACTGGATTATATGTACTGAAACCTATGCTTGTATCATTAAGATAGAAAGTCGAATTAGCAAGGACTCCGGTCCCATTGAGAACTATGTCCTGGTATATCGGCTCGCTGTAGAAAGGCAGGTATGAACCGTTAACATAAAGGATGTTGCTCGGAGTGAGCGTATAGTAGGGTTGTATGTCAGTAACTATATGCCCATTGGCAAGCTTAGCGCCCGTCTCGTTTCCGACAGCACTGGCTATTACAACCTCTCCAGTAATACTGCCCTGGGTATTTGAGATGTAATAAAGAAGACCACCGGATATATCGGGAGCTCCATCACCATCAACATCCTGATATGCAAGGGGATTGGTCTTGTTCACAGGGTTTTCATCCGTGAAATCCCCATCGTTATCGAGATCAACATATACTGTATCATAAACTCCAGGTGTTGTGGAATCAACTACAAGTATGCCGAGCCTCGTACCGTATATGCTTGTGAGATAATCATCCTTTGTTATTCCCATGTGATATATGCCGCTCTGACTGACTATATGGGTAGTATTGTTTCCTATATAATATGTCCTGTCTATAAAGCTGGAATTTATGGTCCCAGACCATCCCATGGGGTCCACTCTCTTGTTGGGATATCCCAGACCGCCGAACCACGTATAGGTCACTGTATACGAATCCGTTGTTGCGTTGTAATCTGCCATGGTTTCATATGTGGTATCCGAATACCATGAGGATTCGCCCCATGTTGCAAATATGGGGTAGGGATATCTCCACCAGTCATTGTCGGCTGTAAAGTATGCTAAAAGGAGGTCCATGGATACTGGATCCCACATTATTGGCCAGCCATAATAGGACGAGTTGGGATTGTTATCGACTGCCCACTGCCCCATAAGGTCAGGATTCGCAAAATCGACACCTGTATCCACCACGGCAACGTTCACATTGCTTCCGTCGTAACCCATTCCCCAGGCCACATCCGCTTTATGCTCGACCGCAGTCGTATAATCCTGAGGTACCGGGAGTTCATCATTCAATTTCATCTCCTCGATTTTTTCCTGTTCCCGGGTGAACACCATGTTGTCTATCTTCTCAGGCACTGGTTTCGCGGATTTGTATATGCCGACTATGCCCGGAAGTTCGGCGATGTTTTTTATCGCCTCATACGGTACGGAAAGAGTCCGGGTTATGGGGACATTGGAATCTGAATTTCTTGCGAATCTGAGGGAGCCTTTCGTCCTCTCGGTTTCTCTCAGTATATCATCATTTATCATGTATTTTCCAGCGAAACTGTTGAGTGCACCAGCGTTGGTAGTGACCACGGTTATCTCGACCAGGTCCTTAGAACCTTCTAGGACTCCCTTTCTGAGGGAAGGCTCTATTTTCTCATACCATTCTGGAGTGTGGTGAATCACACCTCTTTCCAGGGGCATTACTGAATTCTCTGCAGTTGCACTGATTGGTTGGGAGACTTCCCCAGCGGCGCTCCCTAGAACGCCAAAGCTAGAGAAGAGCATCAGGGCTATTATCAACGTGCTTATTATCTTCGTTCCTTTTTTCTGCATCATCTTTCTTCCTCCTTGAATTGAACTTGTGTGTGGGAGTGGATTGGTAAAGTGGTATATATAACTTCCGCATTCCTGAGCCTTCCTGACAGTTCGCAACCACCAACATTTAAAAAGGACCGTGCAATAGCTGTGCGATGTTCAGAGGATATACCCTGAGGAACAGGATAACGATATTCTTTCTGATGATTATCTCCACCCTCCTGATAGGTGCAATAGGCTATGTCCATATAAAGACGAGCATTGAGGGAGGCAGTCCTACGGTCATAGATGCTCTATACTGGACAGTCGTCACCATCTCCACCCTTGGCTATTCAAATAACGGCATATATCTCACCAGTCAGGCCGGAGAGCTGTTCAGCATATTCATGATCGGAATGGGTGTGTTCATCATTTTCGTAGGCATTGAGATAGGTATAGGGCCATGGTTCGAGATGAAGATGAAGAGGATAGTGGAAAAGAGGAGCCCTCCCGTGCCTGAGAGAGGGCATGTCATAGTGGCGGGTCTCAGCTAGATAGGGGAGGAGAGCCTCGAAGAACTCAGGAGAAGAGGAGTCCCTCTGGTGGTGGTGGATACCGACGAACGGAAGATACGGGACATCATAGCTAAAGAGGTGCCGGCCATATCCGGCGACCCCACGAGGGAAAATGCTCTTACGAAGGCCAACATAAAGAGGGCGAGAGCGCTCCTTGCGACATCCGACGATACCACCAACGCATTCATATCTCTGACCGCAAGGCACATAAATCCGAAGATAAGGATAGCCGCCTCTATTTCGGAGAAGTCCTCCGAAAAGATACTCAGAAACTCGGGCGCAGGGATAATAGCCATGCCCAAGAGAATATCCGGTGAAATGCTGGCATCGAAGGCGATGGGCGAAGAGGCAGGTGCAAGAGGAATAGACGATCTGGCCTCTCTTTACCAGATTCCGGTCAAAAAGGGATCGAAGCTCGAGGGGAAAAGCCCGGTGGAGATCGCAGGGGACGGGATACTGCCTGTGGGTGTGAGGAGAAAGGGGGAATTCATGCCTCTGAACGTGAGAATAATATTGACGGACGGGGATGTGCTGAACCTGATAGCCACAAAGGAGTCCATAAAGGCACTGAAGGAGGGGTACATGTGACCTTCATAATAATCTGCGGTTACGGCCCAACGGGAAGAAGCTGCGTTGAAAAGCTCGAAAGGGAAACGGCAAACATAGTCGTGGTCGATAAAAACCCCGAAAAATTGAAGAATCTCACCCATGCCTATGTTATCGGAGATGCCGCAAGGGAGGAGATCCTTAAAAAGGCGGGAATCGAGAGGGCGGACATACTCATAGCCACGGCAGGCAGCGATGTTAGAAATGCCTTCATAACGCTGGCGGCAAAGTCCATAAAACCGTCGATAAGCGTGCTTGCACCCGCGGAAAGGATAGAAAGTGTGGATAAACTCTATAAAGCAGGGGCGGATTTCGTCGTTCCGGAGTCTTCACTGGGTGCAAGGGAACTCGTGGATGGCGCTCTCTCCTACATAAAGGAGAGTTCGAGGGTCTATCTGGGAAATGGCATGGAGCTGCACGGAATAAAGGTGAAAAAAGCCGGAAGGATATCGGATATGGAGAAAATCTCGGGTGCGGTCGTGGTGGGTGTACGCAAGGGAAATGCACTCCTGAGCCCGAAAAAGCCGGAAGGCAATTTCTCACCCGGAGACATTCTGTATGTGCTGGGCACCGAGAGGCAGACATCTCTGGTGAAAAGGGTCGTGTGAGCATGAAGGTGAAAATAGGGGATTCCGTACTTGAGATGAAATCCGTGTGGTATGATGCGGAGAACAGGGCAGTCGGCTTCATAGATCAGAGGAAACTCCCGCATTCCATCGAGACATATATCGCAAACAACTACTCCGAGGTCGCATTCGCAATAAAGGACATGGTCGTGAGGGGAGCTCCGGCCATAGGTGCAGCGGCAGCCTACGGGATGATACTTGGGTATTACGAAAAGGAGCCCGAAAGGGCTGCGGAGATGCTCAAATCAACCAGGCCAACGGCGCATGACCTCTTCCATGCGGTGGACCATATGCTCAAAAGCATCAGGGAGGGAAAGGACCCTGTGGAAGCCGCAGAGAATTATGTTATGAGAACTCTGGACGCATGCGAGAGGATAGGAAGATACGGAAATGACCTTATTGACGACGGTATGAGAATTCTCACACACTGCAATGCCGGAGCCCTGGCAACGGTTGATTACGGAACCGCTCTCGCACCCATGCGCTTTGCCCACAGAGATGGCAAAAGGATATTCGTGTGGGTTGACGAGACAAGGCCGAGGCTTCAGGGTGCTTCGCTCACGGCATGGGAGCTCCTGAACGAGGGGATAGAGCATGCGATAATAGCGGATAATGCGGCAGGACATTTCATGAAAAGGGGCAAGGTGGACATGGTGATAGTCGGAGCGGACAGAATAGCGAAGAACGGGGATTTCGCCAATAAGATAGGCACCTATGAGAAGGCCGTGCTGGCCCGTGAGAACAAGGTCCCGTTCTATGTGGCCGCACCTCTCAGCACCTTTGATCTGAGCATAGATTCCGGAGATGACATAGTGATTGAAGAGCGTTCCGAGGACGAGGTTCTCTACGCTCAGGACTGCAGAATAGCTCCTCAGGGCTCCAACGCGAGGAATCCAGCTTTCGATGTGACACCGGCAAAATATGTCAGGGGATTCATCACCGAGAAAGGTGTGATAAAGCCGAAGGACATATGGAAATTGAGGATGTAGTGGGTTTCGCAGATAAAGGTTTTATAATACTTTGAAATAGCCGCATTTAATCCGCAAGGAGGAAATATCATGGAAGATGAAATGAAAGTAAAGGATACCACCGCAAATCCCGCACCTCTCGGACTGATGGGATTCGGAATGACGACCGTGCTCCTGAACCTTCACAACGCCGGGCTTTTCGCCCTCGGAAGCATGATACTCGCAATGGGAATATTCTATGGGGGCTTGGCACAGATAATCGCCGGCATAATGGAGTGGAAGAAGGGAAATACCTTCGGAACAACCGCTTTCACGTCCTACGGACTTTTCTGGCTTACATTTGTAGGAATATTCATCATTCCTGGCATGGGGATAGGGATAGCAGGCCCGGAAACAGGCGGACTTGTTGCCTATCTGACAATGTGGGGAATATTCACCGGCATGATGTTCTTCGGTACGCTCAAGACCAACAGGGCACTCCAGACGGTGTTCCTGAGCCTGACCGTGCTTTTCTTCCTTCTGGCGATAGCAGTGGCGACAGGAGACAAGACAATCCACACAATCGCAGGTTATGAGGGAATATTCTGCGGATTCTCTGCCATATATACCGCTTTGGCGCAGGTTATAAACGAGGCGAACGGAAGGATAATCTTCCCGCTTTGGCCGGTGGAATAATCCCTTAAACTATTTATACAGATGCAATATGGCCGAATGAGGAATCGATATGGAAGTACTTACATGCAATTCATGCGGCATCAGACTCTCCGAAAAGGGAGATACAAGCTTCATGTGCCCAAATTGTGGAAAGGTAGTGATAGGAAGATGTGCACATTGCAGAGACCAGAGCGTCGAATATGTGTGTCCCGAATGCGGGTTCAGAGGTCCTTGAGGTGAGAGTATGGGTTAAGTCGCGATGATATACAGGATAATGCCCGAAAGTCCGGAAAATCTCAGGTCCATAAAAAACGAGGTCGAGAGCATTGTGAAATCTCTGGGTGCTGAACTGAACAGGGCGGAGGAGAAGCCGATAGCCTTTGGCCTTAAGGCACTGGAAATAACCATAATCATGGATGACAAATCCGGTAAAAGCGGAGAACTCGAGGAAAAGCTGGCCTCCATCCCAGGCGTTCAGAGCATGGAATTGACGGATATGAGCCTTATATGATGCCGAAGGCCGCAAGTAGGGCCTCTATCTGAATTCTCGGATTCGAGCCCTCCACCATCCTGAACTCGGCCTCCCCAATCTTTTCCAGCATCATCACCTTTTTGCTCTCTTTTATTCCGGCTTCATCTATTACGACCTTGTGTATCGCTTTTATTATGTCTTCACCGGAAAGACCTTGGTCTATCAGAAGTTTGTCCAGTATTCTTCTGGCTTCCATGAACTTCCCTGTAATGGCCTTGCCGACCATCTCTCTTACGTCCTTCGGGTCCGCCATTGCCGTGGCTTCGAAAACGGTTTTCAGCGTTATCTCCTTTCCGTCTGAGAACGAAGCGGCGACCTGTAGTATGTTAACGGCCTTTCTGACATCTCCGTCGGCAACATAGGCTATCTGCTTTACAGCCTCATCGCTTATCTTCAGTTTTTCCCCTTCGATTATCCTTTTCAGATAGAAAATGATGTCTTCTTCATCGGGTCTCGTGAACCTGAACACGGCGCATCTTGACTGTATCGGCTCGATTATCTTGGAGGAATAGTTGCAGGAGAGAATGAACCTGCATGTTCTGGAGTACTTCTCCATGGTCCTTCTGAGAGCTGCCTGAGCGTCGGATGTGAGGGCATCGGCCTCGTCCAGAAAGATGATCTTGAAAGGAGCACCGCCGAATGGAGCGGTTCTCGCATATTCCTTTATGTTTACCCTGACCACATCTATTCCCCTCTCATCGCTGGCATTGAGTTCGTAGAAATTGCTCTGCCAGTTGTCCCCGAAGAACTCCTTGGCTATTGCTATGGCACAGGTGGTCTTGCCAATCCCTGCCGGGCCGGCGAAAAGGAGATGCGGCATATTTCCGCTCTTCACATAGGATTTAAGCCTCGGAACCACATTTTTCTGACCCACAACCTCATCCAGAGTCTCGGGTCTGTACTTCTCTGTCCATATCTCAAGCATGAAGGGTGATTGCGCATCTGCATATTAAGTTTTTTGATTGTCGCAAATTAAATGTGAGCCCATTCCACCCTATGCCTGTTACTGTGACCCCATTATCCGTTTATGATTAGTAAAGGGCGAAGAGTGCCCTCCGTAACGGGCCAAAAACGGCCTAAAATCTTTATATACCGTTTGTTCTTCGAGTAGCAGGTGATATCATGAATGTTAATGAGGTAAAGAAAGAAATCATGGAAAAACTGGAACTCGGCGAACTGAATTCCGGTGTTTTCTACGGCGAATGGGCTCCGGTAGAGGGAAGAGACACCTTAAGCTCATACTCACCGATAGACGGAAGCCCAATAGCAAAGGTCACCATGGCCACGAAAGAGGATTATGAGAAAGTAATAAAGAAAGCTCAGGAATCGTTCAAAGTATGGAGCGACATACCTGCACCGAAGAGGGGCTGGGTAGTTAGAGAGATAGGGAACGAACTGAGAAAATACAAAAAAGAATTGGGAAGGCTGGTCTCCATAGAGGGCGGTAAGACTCTTACGGAGGGAGAAGGAGAGGTTCAGGAGATGATAGACATAGCTGACTTCGCGCTCGGTCTTTCCAGACAGTTCTACGGACTCACCATTGCCAGCGAAAGGGAGCACCACAGAATGTACGAACAGTGGCTCCCGATAGGCCCGATCGGCGTCATAACATCCTTCAACTTCCCGTGCGCTGTTTGGGCATGGAACACCATGATAGCCTCCGCTGCCGGAGACACTTCTGTCTGGAAGCCCTCAAGCAAGGGAGCGCTAGTCGCCATAGCCACAATGAAGATAGCCAACCGTGCGGTCGAGAGGCTGGGATATCCGCCCATATTCTTCCTTGTGGTAGGAAGGGGCAGGGAGGTCGGCGAATGGATGTCCACCGATTCGAGATTGCCTCTCATATCTTTCACAGGTTCCATCCCGACGGGAAAAAGGATAGCCGAGAATGTTGCCAAGAGGCTTGGAAGAACGATACTCGAGCTCGGAGGAAACAACGCCGCGATAGTCACGCCGAAAGCGGATACTACGACCGCCCTGAAAGGAGTCGCATTCGGAGCGCTGGCAACCGCAGGTCAGAGATGTACCACCACGAGAAGGCTCATACTCCACGAGTCCATATATGATGATTTTCTGGGAAAGTTGAAGAACATATACGAGAAGGTCAGTATAGGCAATCCTCTGGAAAAAGAGGTTCTCATGGGCCCGCTCATAGACGAAAAGGCCGTGGAGAACTACCTGGATGCAATAAAGCAGGCGCAGGAACAGGGCGGCAAACTGATATACGGCGGAGAGAGAGCAAAAATTCCCGGTTTCGAGAACGGGCACTATGTCAAACCCACCATTATAGAGGCGAATCCGGACATGGATATCGTCAAGACAGAGACATTCGCTCCCATACTATATGTTATGAAATACAGAACCATCGAAGAAGCACTCGAAATCCACAACAACGTGCCTCAGGGCCTCTCATCCGCTATATTCACAACAGACCTTCAGGAGGAGGAATACTTCCTCTCGCACAGGGGTTCCGACTGCGGAATAGCCAATGTGAACACGAGCACCGCAGGAGCGGAGATAGGCGGAGCTTTCGGCGGTGAGAAGGAGACAGGCGGAGGAAGAGAGAGCGGAAGCGATGCCTGGAAGGCGTACATGAGAAGGCAGACTGTGACGATAAACTACGGAAAAGACCTCCCTCTCGCACAGGGAGTGAAATTCGACATATGAGGTGGTAGGTATGATATGGCCTATTGAAAAACCGAAAAACGATGTGGATACCATTCCGACGTATTCCTCCGGAAGCGCGGAAAGAGAGAGGCTTCTGGATGAGATAGAGAGGATGAAGAACACGACCTTGGAAATACCTCTGATAATAGGAGGTAAGGAGGTAAAGACGGATGACATCTTCGAGGTCAGATGCCCGCATAACAGGGAACTCGTGCTTGCCAGAGCGCATCTAGCTGGCGAGGAGGAGCTTAAAGAAGCCATAGATGCTGCACTTGCGGCCCACGAGGAATGGGCGAACATGGACTGGTACCACAGGACTGCCATATTCAAAAAGGCCGCTGACATGCTTTCCGGACCGTACAGGACAAGGAACATAGCGGCTATAATGCTCAACCAGTCAAAGAATCCCTATGAGGCGGAGATAGACCTTGCAGAGCTCGTTGATTTCTGGAACTTCAACTCCTACTACACGAAGATGATATATGAGAATCAGCCGAACCAGTATCCCGGTGAGATGAACAGGCTGGACTGGCGCCCACTCGAAGGCTTTATACTTGCGATACCACCGTTCAATTTCTACTCCATAGGCGGCAATCTGCCAACCGCTCCGGCAATCGTGGGAAACGTCGCTCTGTGGAAGCCGTCCAGAGCCGTTCTGCTCTCCAACTACGAGATAATGAGGGTTCTCCTGGAAGCCGGACTACCCGGGGGCGTGATAAACTTCGTGCCTTTCTCAAGCAAATATGGAGATATTGTGCTGAAGCACCCCGATTTCGCAGGACTGCATTTCACCGGAAGCTATGAGACCCTTGTCACACTCTGGAACAAGATAGGGGCCAACCTCGAGAACTACAGAAACTTCCCGAGAATCGTGGGAGAGACCGGCGGAAAGGACTTCATATTCGTGCATAATTCAGCGGACCCGAGAGGCGTTGCCATAAACATCCTCAGGGGAGGATTCGGATATCAGGGACAGAAGTGTTCCGCCGTTTCCAGGGTGTATGTGCCTGAGGGAATGTGGGGTGAGATAAAATCCGTACTGCTCGAAGAACTTCCCAAGGTCAGATACGGACCCACCGAGGACCTTAATAACTACATGGGTGCGATAATAGATAAGAGCGCCTATGAGAAGATAGTGAGCTATATCGATCATGCAAAGGCACATCCCGAAGAATACGAGTTCATATACGGTGGCAATTACGATTCCTCGAAAGGATGGTTCGTTGAGCCAACGGTTATCAGAACGAACAACCCGAAGAGCAAGCTCATGAGCGAGGAGATATTCGGCCCCGTCGTAACCGTCTATTTATATCCGGATGACAAATTCGAGGAAACTCTCAGGCTATGCGATTCCACATCTCCCTATGCGCTCACCGGCTCGATATTCGCCACCGACAGGTATGCGATAACAACCGCGGAGAGAATTCTGAGATACAGTGCGGGCAACTTCTACATAAACGACAAACCAACGGGTGCGATAGTCGGAAGACAGCCATTCGGCGGATCGAGAGCATCGGGCACAAATGACAAGGCGGGCTCTTTCCTGAACCTTCTGAGATGGCTCAACCCGAGGACAATAAAGGAAACGACCATCCTGCCATCCGACTGGAGAAGACCGTTTATGGAATAAACCTCTTTTTCCTTTTATGATATACGATAGGTTCGCAAGATATGCCGGCATTCTCGCTCCTCCGATTACATTTCTTTTCATAGCCGTTGCCATACTGACACATCCCTGGTTCTCTTTCACGGAAAATGCCCTGAGTGACTTGGGAGCGCTCCACACCGAGAACAACTGGATATTCAACACCGGCCTGATTCTGGGAGGAATTCTTGCCACCGTTTTCTCCGTTTATCTTCAGGGTAAGGGAAAAAACATGGCTGAGAACACAGGATATGCGATATTCCTGGCCTCCTCCGTGTTCATGATTCTGATAGGTGTTTTTCCGGAAGATACCGCACCGCACTTCACTGTCTCGGTCCTTTTCTATCTTCTTGGCTCTGTAGCGATATCCATATCCGGCATAGGTTTCGTGCGCTCCGGTAGGAAAAAGGAGGGGAAAATCTCTGTCGCACTGGTCCTGGTCACTCTCGCCATAGCACTCGGAATAGAGTGGAATGGCATAGCGATTCCGGAGACAATCGGCGCTCTGGCCATAGCCGCATGGGTTTATATCGTGATATTCGGGGTCAGGGGCAATGCCGTTCTCCGGCGCAAAGCAAATTAACATCCACTCGATACGGGAATCATGCACGAAGTAATCGAAAAGGCGGAGGAATATTTCCTCGAACTTGTATCCAGAATAGAAGAAGGCGATGAGGAGGCCCTGGGCGAACTCAAAGAATTGAAAAGATACATGGCGGATATAAATTCTATTCTCGATATGATAGAGGAAAACGACACAATAGAGACGATAAAAGCCAAATTCGACTCTCTGGAAGAGAGATTCGACAGGTTAATGATGGAGATTCACAGGGTAGTGGGCTGATTATTTCACTCGCATAGTCTCCAGGTTCCTGGGAACCGCAGTCTCCACATCGTATTTTCTTCTTGCCACGTGGGCCATCTCGAGCGCTTTCGATTCTTCCCCGTGACAGAAGACTATCCTCTCGGGTTCGGGAGTAAGTGAAGATATGTACCTTATCAGCTGTCTTCTGTCGGAGTGGCCTGAAAATCCCTCGGATGTTTCCACATCCATCTTTATCTCGATGGTTATCGGATTCCCTCTTTCCATCAGAGTGACATCCTTCCATCCCTTCTGTATCTTGTTACCCAGTGTTCCTTCGGCCTGATAGCCTACGAATATAAGCGTGTTCCTCTCGTCGTCTGCCCAGTGTTTGAAATATTCCATCACCGGTCCGCCGTTCATCATACCAGAGGTTGCCAGCACTATGGCCGGGTCCGGATCTCCTATTATGTTCTCTCTCTGACTTCCGGTCTCGACCCTGTGGAACACCTCCGAGAGGAAGGGGTTTTCCTGTTGCTGGAATATCTTCATCCTCAGTTCGCTGTTTAGATACTCGGGATATGCCGTGTGTATGGCCGTTGCCTCCCATATCATGCCGTCGAGGTAAACAGGTGTTTCCGGTATCTCGCCGGTCCTCATAAGTTCTTCGAGAACGAGCATGACCTCCTGCGAACGGCCGACAGCTAAGACCGGCACGAGTATTTTACCGCCTTTCGAGATGGTCCTCGTCACGATCTCCTTCAACTGCGCCGTCGCCTCTCTTCTCGTAGGTTGTATGTCCGTATAGCTTCCGTATGTGGATTCCATTATTACCGTATCCAGCCTGGGATACTTGGCGTTGGCGGCGTTGAAAAGCCATGTTCTCTCGAACTTTATGTCACCCGTTATCAGGATATTATATGTGCCGTTACCGATGTTGAAGTGTGCGGACGCCGAACCGAGGATATGGCCGGCATTGTGAAGGGTCAGCTTTATATCTGGGGCTATGTCGGTGGTTTCCTTGTATTTCAGAGGTATGCAGTGCTTTACGGCATTCCTTATGTCTGCCGACTGATAAGGGCTCCTCTTCCCCTCACCGAATGATACCTTGATATAGTCCAGTTGAAGCAATGCCATTAGGTCCCTTGTAGGGGGGGTACAGTATATGGGCCCCTCATATCCGTATTTGTAAAGGGCAGGAACCAACCCGGAGTGGTCCAGATGGGCATGCGTCAGAACAACGGCATCTATGGAGTCCAGGGGCTGGACCTCCGGAACATCCAGAAAAGGAGTCGTCCTGGAAGGGTCGGTGGAAACATCCACACCCACATCTATGAGAACCCTGCTGTTCTTCGTCATGAGCAGGGTGCAGCTTCTGCCTACCTCTCTGTACCCGCCGAGTGCCGTGAACCTTATCCAGTATTCTCCCTTTTCGATGAGGTCCCGGTTGAGCCTCTTTCCGACTTTCAGGAGGAAATTCCGCCTTTCGTCCGCAACCATCCTCAGGTATTTCCTTATGTCCTCTATGGTCTTGGACTGAATGGGAGGAGTCCTTATGACCACGGGGGCCCAGCCGGTCTTTCTCTTTATTTCGTTGAGGAGAGCGCCTTTTTTACCTATGGCGATACCAGGGGCTTTTGCCTCTATGGTAACCTGCCCCGTTTCCCGATCGAAGTAGAAATCGGTTATCTCCGCCTCTTTCGGTATTATGTTCCTTATCTCTATCTCGGCATCGTCCGGCGGCAGTGTAATGGAGGGATCCGGCCGTATCTTAACCCTTTTTTTGAGTATTTTGGCAAGTTTGTTTATTATTTCCTCGCTCTGGGCGAATGCCCCTATGTCCCTCGTATAGATCACTATCGCGGGACCTTCAAAGGTTATGTCGACGATATCGACCTGCCCGGACAGTATCTCGTTTATTGCCTTTCTTGTCTCTCTGAGAACATCTTCGGCACTCATGGAATCAATTCCTCACTGTAAAACTTTTTTCTTTATATTCTCAATCTCCTCGTCGGAGAACCGCTTAAATCCGTCTTTTCTGTCTATCGTGGCCAGATTTATACCGTCTCCGGACGCCGCATCTCTCTTCATGGCCATGGAGATTGCCCTTACCGCCAGTTCCACCCCCTGTTTCACAGAAATCCCCTTCCTGTAATGGTACTCCAGAATACCGTATACATATGGGGACCCCGAGCCGGTTGTGACGTAATCGTCCTCTATGGAACCTCCGGCGGCATCCAGGGAAAATACATGCGGACCTCTCTCGTCTATGCCTGCGATGATTAGCTGGACCCAGTATGGATAATAACTTCTTCCGTTAAGGATGTTGGCCATCAGGGTGGCTGCTCCGTTCAGTGTTATTGGCTTGCCGTTCTTTATCTTGTAAAGTTGCACTTCGGCGGATATGTATCTGGCAAGGAGTTGGGCATCCCCAACGAGGCCGGCCACGGTCATTCCTATGTGGTCATCTATCTTGAAAAGCTTGTTCGTCCTCTTATGGGCTATCAGAGTGCCCATGGTGGCCCTCATCTCTGTCGCCATCACTATTCCGTCCTTGCAGACCATCGCCACAGTGGTGGTTCCTTTTTTCAGTTCTGGTTTCTCTTCTTTCATATTATCGACCTTTAATTACAGTTAATTAGGTTTCTCCCTGTAGCACAGGAACTTCCTAAAAGTGCTGATTGGGCATATTTCTTCGGTATTTAAGAATTTCGGGAACTCATTTCGGAGCGATGCTGACCACATTATTTCCTCTGAGTATTACCTTTCCAAGTCTCCTTACCCTTTCCTGGGTTGTCTCTTCGGTGTCCTCGAGAACCATGTTCATGTAGTCATCAAATCCGACGAGCTTTCCTTCGAGAACCCTTCCGTCCTTTAGCAGAAGGGTTATCCTGTGGTTCAGCGATTGTTCGAGTAGTGTGTTGGGCATAACCATGTATTTCCCTCAGAGCCATATATTCTACTCGGATTTAAAGTTTTTGTATTAAACCCGCCTCTGCCCGAGATTTGTAGAAATAACTTTATATGCATGCCATCTTCCCAATACGGTTTTGACATGTCAGAGTATCAGCGCTCCTCGGTGGAAAAGAAATGGCAGGATGCATGGGAAGAGTGGGAACTTTACCGCTTCGAACCGAACTCAAAGGCAGAAGCATATACGATAGACAACCCTCCCAGATATGCCTCCGGTGCCCTTCACATAGGCCATGCGGTCCATTACACCCACATAGACTTCGCTGCCCGCTATAAGAGGATGAGAGGCTACAATGTCATGTTTCCCCTTTGCTTCGATGTGAACGGCATGCCGATAGAGGTGAATGTCGAGAAGAGCTACGGTATAAAGATGCGCGATACCGATAGACATGAGTTCATAAAGCTGTGCAGGGAATTCGCCAATGCGAACATAGGGGAGATGAAGAGACAGTTCAAGATACTCGGACATTCGATGGACCCCAGTGTCTATTATCAGACGGATGCGGACTATTACCGCAGGATAACTCAGCTCACATTCCTCGATATGTACAGGAAAGGCTATGTTTACAAGGGCGAGAGCCCGATAAACTGGTGTCCCAGATGTGGCACCGCCCTTGCGGACGCGGAGGTGGAATACAGGGAAAGGAAGACCACACTCAATTACATAAAGTTCAGGGAAAGCGATACAGGAAGAGATGTAATCATCGCCACAACCAGACCGGAGCTCCTCTGTGCGTGCAAACTCATAGCTGTGCATCCCGGAGACGAGAGATATGCGGAACTCGTCGGAAAAAGGCTCAAGACACCGATTTACGATGTTGAGGTCGAGGTTGTTGCCGACGAGAAAGTCGATCCGGAATTCGGAACAGGGGTGGTGATGATATGCACGATAGGAGATAAGGACGATCTGGAGTGGATATTCAGATACGGTCTTAAAATAGAGAAGAGCATCGACGAGCACGGAAGGATGACTGATATTGCCGGAAAATATGCAGGTATGGATGCGGTCGAGGCGAGAAAGGCCATAATCGATGACATGAGGGATGCGGGCCTGCTTGTAGAGCAGCAAGAGCTGGAGCAGACTGTGGGGACGTGTTGGCGCTGCCACACACCCCTTGAATTCCTCCAGGTTCCCCAGTGGTTCTTCAATATACTGGACCACAAGGAGGAGATATTGAAGGCGGCGGAGGATATAGAATGGTTCCCGGATTTCATGAAGGTGAGGCTCAGGGACTGGGTCAACTCCCTGAACAGAGACTGGGTGATATCTAGACAGAGGTACTTCGCAACGCCTATACCGCTGTGGGAGTGCAGGGAATGCGGCAATGTCGTCCCGGCGGAAGAAGAGCAGTGTTATGTCGACCCGACAATAGATAAGCCACCTGCGGAGAACTGCCCGAACTGTGGCGGCAAACTCAAAGGTTGCGAGGAGGTCTTCGATACCTGGGTAGATTCCTCGATAACTGCACTCTACAACACCTTCTGGGGCAGGGACGAGGAGATGTTCAAAAAGCTGTATCCGATGAGTCTTAGGCCACAGAGCCACGATATCATAAGGACATGGGCATTCTATTCGATATATAGGGGGCTTTCCGTGACTGGGAAACGGCCCTGGAAGAACATAATGATAGGCGGTTTCATACTGGCCGAAGACGGAAGACCGATGCATGCCTCATGGGGAAATGCGGTGGACCCCCTCAAGATACTGGAAGAGTATGGTGCCGATGCGCTCCGATACTTTGCGGCGAAATGCGCTCTCGGAATCGACGCTCCTTTCAGGTCGAAGGATGTGAAGCATGCGGTGAAGTTCGAGAACAAGATATGGAACATCTATGAACTCATAGGAAGATGGGGCGGCGAAGGAAAGGGCGAAGACCTCAGGTTAATAGACAGGTGGATAATAAGCAGGTACAGCAGGGTTGTGAAAAAGGTCACGGAGCACATGGACAGATTCGAGTACGATAAGGCAATGGCACTGGTGGAGAACTTTCTGTGGCACGAGTTTGCGGACCACTACCTTGAGATGATAAAAGGAAGGGATGATGAGGGCGTGAGGTACGCACTTCACAACATCGGCCTAGGAGCACTCAAGATGCTAGCGGTCTTCATGCCCCACATAACAGAAGAGATTTATCAGAAACTATACAGGGATATCGAGGGAGAAAAAAGCATACACATATCCAGATGGCCTGAACCTCTGTTCGTGAATGAGGCGGATGAGAAGGGCGGAGAGACGGTGAAGGAGATAATAGGTACGATAAGAAGGTGGAAGGCTGGCCACGGAATGCCGCTCAATGCGGAGATAGGTGAGATAACCATAGTCGCACCGGAAGCGGAGAATGCGATAATAGAGGCGCACGAGGACATACTCAGGACCGTGAAGGGAAGCGACATAGTTCTGATAAAAGAAGAGGACATAGAAAGGTTGCCCGAGAGTGTGATTCCGAACTACAGGAAGATAGGGCCGGAACTCAAGGGAGACGCGAAAACCGTTATAAAGAGACTGGAAGAGATGGGACCCGAAAAGGTAGCGGAACTACTCCGGAACGGAGGAGTTCGGATGGAGATTGAGGGCAGGGTCCATCTCCTGACAGGGGAGCACGTTTCCGTGGATTACTCTCTCAAGGTAGAGGGCATAGAGATGGACATGACCGAATTGAAGACCGAACTCGGAAAGGTGCTTTTACTCCTTAAAAAGGAGCGGACATGAACAGGTTGAGCAAATTCCTGATAATCTCCGTCGCCATAAGCATCGGGGCGATACTGACCATTTTGGTCCTGACCACAGACGTAGATTCCGTGAAATACATCTCTCACGCCTCCCCATTCTTCGTACTCCTTGCCTTTTTGGCGCATTTCCTGTCCATACTAACCATTTCTCTCAAACTGAAACTGCTGGCGAGATCGATAGGCTACAGAATAGGCATGAAAAAGGCCGTGGAAATAACCCTTGCAAGTGGATTTCTGGCAGCCATAACTCCGTCTCAGATGGGGGGGGAACCTCTTAGAATAAAGATGCTTGCCGATGATGTGGGCGGAGGAAACGCCACCGCTCTGGTCTTTGCAGAAAGAATAATGGATGTCATCTTTTTCATCACCGCCGCACCTGCCATATTCATTCTGTTCGGCGGCATGGTTATGATCGGTGACCCGCGTCTTTACATAGCCGGAGGTGCTCTCTTCGTCTTCCTGATATGGCTTGTCATCTGGATGGGAGTGATACGGCCGCAGATACTTAAAAGGCTTGCGAGACGGCTCCTGATGAGATTGAGCAGCAAAGAGAGAGGGAAGGTGGATAGAGTTCTAAGGAAGATAGAGAAGGAGATAGATAATTTCAGTTCCGGGTTCAAGACCTTAGTGAAGAAGAAGGCATACTTCACGGCCGGAATATTTCTCACGGCCCTTCTGTGGATATTCGATTTCGCAGTACCGTGCCTCCTGATGATGGCTTTCGGAATACAACCGGCATGGATGTACGCCATCTTCGCGCAGATTCTCATAACACTGATAGCGCTCATACCTCTGACTCCGGGAGCCTCCGGCGTCTATGAGGTGAGCGCTCTGGCATTCTTCACCCGTCTGGTGCCTCTTTCCATAATAGGGATATTCATATTTCTATGGAGACTTTCAACATATTATTTTAACCTCGTTGTCGGAGGAATAGTCTCCATAAACGTGATAAAGAAGTACGGAAGTGAGGAAAATGGAGATAGAGATTAAGGCACGCGCACCAATTGGCATAAGAGAAACTCTTAGAAACCTCGGTGCGGCACCTTCGGTGAAAGTCATCCAAAGGGATGTGTATTTCAATCACCCGCAGAGGGATTTCGAGGAGACGGACGAGGCATTGAGGATAAGATATGAGGATGGGAGGACATTTATGACATACAAAGGGCCCAAGGTAGATAAGAAGACAAAGACCAGGGAGGAGATAGAGTTCTCGATAGATGACGGCAGAAAAGCGGAATCGATGCTCGAAAAACTCGGGTTCAGGAGATCGGTAGAGGTATCTAAGAGGAGGGAAACTTACATTCTCGAAGGAATCCGAATATGCCTGGATGATGTCGAAAAACTCGGATTTTTTGTGGAAATAGAAACGGAGGGGTATGACACGGAAGAGAACAGGAAAAAACTTTTCGAGATCGGAGATAGGCTTGGCCTGAAAAATTATATAAGAAAATCATATCTAGAAATGATACTAAAAAATGAAAAAGATTTGTGACCGTTCGCTCCATTACTTGGATATCGATCCGGTCGGACAGCTGCTTATGGCTTCGTCCACACAGGGAGCGTTCTCGTCCGCGCCGTCCTTGACATGGGCTTTCATATCCGCCCCTATCTCGAAGACATCGGGGCAGAGCGACTGGCATACGCCGCATCCTATGCAGCTCTCTTCATCCACTTTTATCGGCATTTTTTAACCTCCTTTGGTTGGGTGGGAAAAATGGAGGGGATATTTCTACTTTTCCCCATACCTTCAGTCCACGGTCCAAGACTACACATCGATTCTGTATGCCTGTATTCCGTATCCTTCCTCATCATATATGGCCACGAGTATGGCCATGTTGTCCGGATTCGCAACATCCCCGGTCCAGACCCCCTCCCGGAAATACGAATTCGAGGCGGATACCGAAAACTCCTCTATCACGGCATATCCGACGAAGGCGTTAGGAATGGGCTCACCTCGGACATTGAGATATCTGGATGCTTTCTCTATAACGAAGGCCCTTATCTGTCCGGAAAACGTCCCGGAATTAACGGAAAGCCTTATCAAGAATGATATTCCGGAATCGGTGAGATACGCTCTGCCTCCGACGATTACCTCCGGGACACCCACATTTTTACAGTATTCGATGTCTTTGACATACGATGCTGAATCCACCGCACCAAGTTCACCGACCCTTCCTCCATCGAATTCGGTATCCGGTGTTCCTTGGCGCTTGGATATCTCATTGTATCTGGCATAAGCCTCTTCGTTCGCATCGGCAACGAAGGTAACGAAGTGAAAATCGTCTCTCTCAGACTCTATGGCTGCCAGATCATCCTCGGCCTTGACGCAGTACGGACAGGTGGTTGTTACGAAGAGTTCTCCGATCACATTCCGGTATCGCGTAGTCGGTACCTCTACCAGAGCACCTCCCGACTCTCCGTTCCCGGAACTATCGAGTATGCCTCCGCCACCCCTACCGGCGAGCCAGTATGCGGATGTGACTCCAACTCCGGAGAGTATGAGAACGAGAACCAGGAAGACAGCCGTGTTTTTTCTATTTCTTTCGCTGTTAGTGTTCTTGACATCGAAATCTGTCGTTTGTTTTCTTCTTTTTGACATTGTCACACCATTGTCTGACTGAAAAAGGAAACCCGGAGTAAATAAAGATATCGGATAAATCTGTGATTTTTATAATCGGATGCAAAGAATATATTTTTGCAATAAAAACCTATTTATACTATGATATCTCATGCAATATTGCCTTTTGTAGGCAAAAAGAAAAAAGGAGAAACAGACATGGAAGAACCAGTAGAAGTAAAAGTGAGCGACCTGACACCCAATCACAACAGGATAAACCTGAAGGTGAAGGTCGTCAAGATAGGCGAGACGAAAGAGATACCCTCGAGATACGGGCCACCGAAAAAGGTTACGGAGGCCGTCGTTGGGGACGATACCGGAGTGGTCACAATGTCCCTCTGGGAGGACCAGATAAACGATATAAATGAGGGAGATACCCTGTTCGTAAGTAACGGATACATCTCTCTCGTGCAGGGACACATGAGACTGAATGTTGGAAAGTACGGCTCGAAAGAGGTCATCGACGAGGATGTCGGTGAGGTGAACGAAAGCCTCGATATGAGCGAGAAAGAGTATGAGTACAACGAGTACCGGAGAAAAAGGAACAATTTCGGTGGAAGAGGCGGAAGCGGATACAACAGAAACAGATACTGAATAAATCTGTAAAAACCCATTATCTTTCATTTTTCATTTCGTTCCGTCTCCTGACAGAGACTATAAGCATGAGAACAAGCAATGTTGCGAAGATAATCGGAACCAAAAGACTCCCGAACTCAGGAACCGGAGTCGTAGCTGTGAATATCTCGGTTTTGGAGGTATTCATCTCCGTGTCTCGTGGGTTATTAATAAAGGTTAATCCTGTATAATTTACAGTTATGTTGTAAGGCGTATAGTAAATCTTTGTAGTGCTGTTCTGCCAGTACTCGGTTAATACTATCCATCTAACATAACCATCCAAATCGGTTGAGAAATTCTTGTCATAGGTTCCGTTCTCATTATCTTTAATTCTAACCTCTGCGGCAGGAATCGGTGTTCCTTCGGAATCTTCCACATAGACATGGAGATACCAGCGAACTGTTAAATTTCCATAGCTATCGATAGTTATCTTATTTATATCAAAACTTGAATTTGTTACTACAAAATATGAGCCTGGACTCCCGACTATCGAAAAATCATATAAATTCATATTTCTTATTGTTGTATTATATATATATGTACCCTGTAGCTGAGCTAGAAATTCCAAAATTTCCACCATCCAATGTTACGTTTATCAATGTCGGAGTGGAATACAATGAATATATGGCATCCTCTGTGCTCCTTAGAACCACGGTATTTTTTATTAATGGAGCACTGTTGTATTCCACCTGAATTCCATCTGCCGTATTGCTCCCCCTCCCGGTATCTGTTATCATATTATTGACTATAATAGGATTGCTAGGTCTAGCTGGAGAGTTCCCCCCCACCAGTAACCCATATACCATATGTACCACTGTATGTTATCCAGTTGTTCTCTATGGTTCCATTTGACCAGTATCCGGCATAGATTCCAACATCATTCCAAGTTATCGTGTTGTTGGATACGGTGGCATCCGAGCCATAGAGAACGATGCCGTCGTTGTTGTAGGATATAAGGTTGTGGTCTATGGTAGCGTTGTCGGTTTCGATGTAAAGACCGTAATATGCGGGATTCGGTGCAGGCGGGTCTATCACCCATACGCCGATGCCTCCACCGCATCTGTGCAATTCAGAGTTCCTCATCTCGAAGACAGAGCCATCCCTTGCCAGAAATATGAACCTGTAGGAGGTGTTGTTCGTGGTTATCACAGAGGCATCATAGCTTGTGGTATTGTCGTTATCCCAGTCCAGAATGTGCATCTCTCCTCCAGCCCAGACATCTATCTTCCATTTCTTATCTGATGAGCAGTTCAGCTTGAGGGTTACATTCCTTAAAATAAGATTTCCTCCAGACTTTATGGTTATGTTTCCATCCGCTATTATCGTGCAGTTCCTGTATTCTCTGGTATCCGTGACATTCCATGTACCCTGAAAATAGACCGTACCTCCCTCGGGTGGCTGTATCGGGTCGTTCTCAGCCTTGACATTCCCAGAGATGAGCAGAAACATAGCTATGAAGAGCAGAAACATGACGAGCATTCCCATGAACAACCTGAAGCTTTTCATATCCTCATCCATACATACACACATGTTAGATAAGCATTTTCCTCATATGTTTCCGACATTCCTTAACTCGACATAGAGCATATTCTCCTTGCCTTCAAACGCCATGAACTTGGGAAAAATGTTCTCAGGATGCTTCAAATCCTTAGGATTCAGATTAGTATCCACCAGTTCTGGCAGTTCCAGAGGATATGCACCCATATCGCTCATTATTATCGGTGGAGATGTCTCATTCGTCTCATTGCTTTCGTTTCCAGAACTCACGGGCGGAATTCCGGAAAATTTGGGTCTCTCCGGTAAAGTTATCTTGTCATTCAGAGGTTTCATCGCTTCCTTTATCCTATCTATGTCTGGCTTCTCAAAGTGGGCGGGTTTTGGCATCTCCCTCATCGGGTCGAGAGTGATGTTGAGCTCCTTAATCATCGGAAGTGAATCAATTGTTATCTCCTTATGCACAAAGCATTTCCCATCTGTGAAATTCAGAGAGATAACATCACCTATAGATGTATTCTCTATTTCCAGATAGTATTTTCCATCCTCGAACTCAGATACCTTTCCCGTATTTGTGTTCATGTTCTCATAGCCAACGAGAAACCAGCTTGTTGGAACTCCAAATTCATCCTCCACTGTTCCGTAAACAGTTAGCATATCGTTGCTTCCTGTCTCTGCTGCTCCCATCATTGGTATTAATGTAGATACAGCATAGTCAGGGCTATTAAGGCCGGTATGGCCTTTTTCATCATCCCGAAGGATGATTTTCCTTTATTCTCGTTTCCTTTCATTTTCTTTTCCTCCTTTTTTGTTTTATTTTGTTATTTTTCATAAATAAAATGATGAGAGTGATGGTGATTATTAAAGGAATAAATATCGAATCAAATTCAGGAACCGGAGTTGTAGCTGTGAAAACTTCGGTTTTGGAAACATTCATATCCGTGTCTCTCGGATTGTTGATAAAGGTTAAGTCTGAGTAATTTACAGTTATGTTATAAGGTGTGTAATAAATTATCGTATCGTTATTTCTCCAGTACTCTTTTATAACTATCCATCTCACATAACCATTGGAATCCGTGGTGAAATTCTCGTCATAGGTTCCATTCTCGTTGTCTTTTACTCTCACATCAGCTGCCGGTATCGGTGTTCCTTCAGAATCCTCCACATAAACGTGGAGATACCAGCGGACTGTCAGGTTGCTGAAACTATTTGATATCCACACTCTGCTTTTATTGAATGTTGTATTTGCAACTATAAAGTATGAATCAGCTATTGAAAAAACAGTATTCACATTTGACATAGAAGTATTATATATATGTATTTTGTAGAAGAGCTCGCAATCCCATAATTCGCCCCATCTATTGTAACATTTATTAGAGTTGGTGTAGAACCGTCAGAAGAATAAACGGCATCTTCCCCAGTGCTAAGAATCTCCGTGTTTTTGATTATGGGATTGGATGCGTATGTAATATGGATTCCGTTTCCATATCCAACTCCCAAATCCTGTCCAGTATGAGCAATCACATTCCCAACTATCTTCGGGTTGCTCGGATGAGTGTTTACATTATCCCATCCATCTACCCATATTCCGTATTTGTAATTCCATGTTATCCAGTTATTTTCTATGGTTGCGTTGGACCACCATGTCGCCATTATTCCCGTGTCATCATTCCATGTTATCGTGTTGTTGGATACGGTGGCATCCGAGCCATAGAGGACGATGCCGTAAGCATTGCGAGAGATAAGATTATGGTCGATTATAGCATTATCCGTCTGAATATACAACCCTGACCAAGACACTATTGCAGGAGTTATTCCGCACCTGTGCAGTTCGGAATTCCTCATCTCGAAATAGCTCCCATCATCCACCCAGAACAGATATGGATAATTTGAATCCGCAGCGGTCATGTTGCTCGCATCTCCTGTTGTCAGATTGTTATTGTCCAGATCGAGTATATACATAGAGGCTCCTGATTGAACCTCTATGATGTATTGACCTGCAGATGTGCAGTTCATTATCAGGGTTACATTCCTGAAAGTCAGGGTTGCATTATTGGAAACCGTTAGATTTCCACTCAAAATGATGGTCTCATTGCTTCTTATAGTATCGGTTGTTATGTCCCAGTCCCCGTTTATGTAGATTTTCGGCTGAGGATAGGTTATTGACCTCGTGCCCTCGGCATAAAAATTCTCTGATAATGAATTCATAGGTATGACTGCAAAAACCAGCAAGACGACGATTATTCCCATGATTTTTCCTAGCTTCTTCATATCCTCATCCATACATATGCATGCCATGGATAAAGTTTTTGCCCGCAAAAAGGAAAAGGGTCTCGAAGAACTCATTTCCTCCTTTTCGCCCATATCACCAGAAATGTCGGCAGTATGAATACCGAGAGCAGGAAGCTGAACAGTATCGATATCGTGGATATCTCCCCGAACTGTCTCAGCGGAGGCATGGAAGACAGCATAAGGACTCCGAACCCGCCCATCGTCGTTGCGGCGGCACTGAATATGGCACTCCCCGTATGCCTGACAGCGGTCCTGACCGCCTCTTCGGGAGAGGAGCCGTCAAGTTCTTCCAGGAATCGGTGGGTCAGATGTATCGAATATGTTATTCCGAGCCCTATGGTGAGGGCAGTAATTGTAACGGTCATCATGTTGAAACCAAGCCCGACCAGATACATCATGCCCATGGACCACAGCAGCGCTATGGCCACCGGAAGGGTGGTTATCAGCCCTATTGCAAGGACCCTTCTGAGATAATAGAATACCGCCGTCAGGATTATGAGAGATATCGCTAGGGTGATCATCAGAGAATTCCACTGGCTGTTCTGCAGGCTCGTTGTTATGGTGTAGATGAGTATGGAACCTCCCGTGACCACCGTCTCGTATCCCGCATCTCGGAGCGGTTTCGCATCCTCTCTCAGTTCCGAAAGAAGCACAGCGTGTTCCGAATTGGATTCTGATGTGCCCTTTATGCGCATAAGAGCGCTCTCATACGTGCCGTTTTCCCTGTACAGCACATACTTCGTCCTTTCGTCGTGTTCGAAGAGCCAGTCATAGATGCTTGCGATATTGGAATCCGGAAGTCCGTCCCCGTCGCTATCTGCAGAAGCGCCAAGCGCCCTGAAACTCGCGTTTTTTCCGTAAATGTCCCGTATCACCGTTGTTATGTCCTGCGATTCCGAGAGAGAGACATACCTGTCATCCGCCATCTCCGCTCTCGTGTTCTCTATCGCCCTTAGGAGTTCGGGAGAGGTCAGATCGCCCTTTATTAGGATGTAACTGTCCTCCATAGCCGAACTCTGGAAGTGCTCCATGATATATGTCATGGTTTCTGCGGAAATGGAGTTTTCGGGAAGGAAATCGCTCTCACTGAAGTTCGTATCCAGGTTTGTGGCACCGTAGAGGGATGCGAGAGATATAACAATCACTATACCCAGCACCTTGTATGGATGGTGTTCTGCGCCTATCGCACCCACGGCCAGTATCCTGTTGAGCACCAGCAATCCGCTTTCCGTCCTCTTACCTCTCTCTTTTATCACTTCCAGACCCTTCTTTTCCCGTCTCCCGTCAATGATGACCTTGGCGGAGGGTATGAAGGTGAGATTGATGATAAAGGCCGAAAATATGCCGAAGGCATTCATAATACCGAAGTCTCTGAGCGGAGGGATCGGTGATGATATGTTGGAGAGAAAGGAAACTATGGTGGTCACAGTGGTCAGTATGAGGGCCATGCCAAGGTGCGCTTCCATGGAGATCGTCGCTTTTTTCACATCCTTTCCGGCCCTTATCTCCTCCCTGTATCTCATTATGGTATGTATTGCGTAGTCTATCCCCAGACCGACTATCAGGACGGCAACGGTTGTGCTTATCTGATTGAAGGTCATGTTCGCCATCACACCGAAGCCGTAGGTCCATATTATAGCCATGAAGAGCCCAATAAGACCCAGCAAAGTATCAAGAAAGGACCTGAAAATGACCAGAAGAATCAATATGACCAGGATGAACACCACCGGAAGTAGAACCTTCGATGTCTCGTCCATAGTCTCTTTCATGTCTTCGTCCATCAGTCTCAGGCTCATGACAAGGTATTCGCCGCCACCATCAAAGGAATCGGCAATGCCCTTGATTTTCAGGTGAATTCTCACCATCCTGTCCGAGAACTCCTTGTCGCCCTCACCCGCCTTTTGCGTACCGTTTAGATTTATAATCATAAGAGAAGCGCTAGCCTCGGGCACGGCAGGGTCAAAGTCCTCGGAAATCATCTTCTTCATCTGTTCCTTTGCCGCCGATATTGACGAGGGGTCCATCGAGGCGATCATGGTTTCGAGGTTCGACCCCATTTCGGAAAAATTCTGTGACATGGAGGAAAACGTCGCATATGCTTCGGTGAATGTCATGTTCACGGTGGTATTTGAATATACAGGCACGGTGCCCAGGCAGTCATCGATTTTCAAGGACAGGGAAATGCTATATGCGGATAGGTCGGAACTCAGTTTGGACAGGGCCGCAGCGGAACTCTGAAACTCCCTTCCAAGTTCCATGAACTCTGCGCTATCCATGGGAGTGCCGTATCTGAGTATGTTGTCTATCTCTTCCAGACTCATGTTTTCCAGATGGGATATCTTATCGTCCGCGGACATTTCCGAGGAAAACGCCGGAGGGCTCATCTCGAACCCTGAATTCCCGCTGTATTAGAGAAACGAGTCCAGAGCCACATATGCCATATCCAAGCCGGCACTGACATTTTCCGCCGAGGCGTTCGAATTGTAGAGAAGAAGATAATTGGATAACAGGTAGTCGATGCCGGAAAACGATGCGTTCAGCGCCTCCATCTCTTTTGTTGCGTTTATGACCCGCTGCATGAACTCCGCATACGCCTTGCCGCCCATGTCCATCATCACGACCATGTCCGCAACACTAAAAACGCTGTTTTCCGGATTTTTAGGGGTTTGCAGAGCCTCGGATAGCTCTCTGTCCGCCAGGATCTCCTTTTCCAATCTCAGTTGTTCCAAGAGAGCCTCCTTGGTCAGGACATTGTCGTCTTTCACGACTATCTGGACCATCTCCACCCCTCCATATGTATCCTGGATTTCGGTGTATGCCCTCGAAATCTCATCATCGGGCATGAAACTGTGAAAATCTGAGGTCATACTCATCTGAGAGGCATAGGAACCGAATATGATGGTGATCAGGATGATGGTCGCTATGACCTTTCCCGGATTTTTCGCAACCGCTTTTCCGAACGTCTCCGTATTCATATGATCGGCCCCGCAAAGACGGCTTTGTATATAATAATTTGCTCCTAACAAATGGATTCTATCAAAAAATGTGTCATTCATCCATTCAGAATGGGCAAAATAGCAAATTTTAAGTACTATGTGTCCATGAGACGCCTATGAACCTCACCACAATGGAAAAAAGGTCCTTCTGGGATATCTACGCAATCCCGATGCCGAGGCCAGGGAACTGGCGGATATTCTGGATATAAACTTCTGGAGCGTTCTTAAAGCCAGAAAAAGACTGCTGGACTTCGGGATACTGAGATTCGCCCTCATACCGAACCTCGGAAGAATCGGTGCGGAGATAATATTCTCCGGCTTCGGCTCGGTCAAGAACTCAGGTGTGAACAGGGCGGCGGATATAATGAGCGAGAGCTTCTTTTTCATGGCCAGGGAGGACGGGAAGGGATTTGCCATGGGAATATCAAAGGATTACACGGGATTTTACGGCGACCTTCTGGATTTTGCCGGGAGATACGGCTACATAAGACCCGACTATTTCGGCGTCAAAGTGCTGCCGGTCAGATTCACCACTTTCTGGAGATTCGGGGATTTTTATGAGCTTATCTCAAATAATTACGGCATTGAGGTCGAAAGAATAGGCAAGAGGGAGGAGATGCACGGCGAATACTTTTTCAGAAAGGGTGAGGAGGAGGTATACGCAACATTGCTGGAACATCCCGGCTGGTCCGGAGAGAGGATAGCGAAGCATCTCGGCACCAGCAGACAGAGGGTTCTGAGACTGAGGGAAAAGTTCTCCTCAGAGGGTCTGTACGACAAAAAGGCCATAGTCGACGTAAAAAGGATGGGATACGAGGTACTGCTCTTCGTTTCGTGGAAAACGACACCTTCCGCCTATGACGAGATGATAGAAAAGATGAGAGCGCATCCGATGCCCCCGGTGGTTTTTGCGGCCAGCACTCCGGCCGAAGGTTTCGCCATCGCAATCTTCAAGAATTTCAGAGAGAGCAGGGAAATCACTGCCCGGTTGTCTGCATGGGTCAATCCGGAAAAGAGCATGCCGGAGGAGCCCGAATTGATGTTCCTATCCATACAGGATACCAGATTTACAAGGTATTTCGAGTTCGGAGAATCCGTTAGGAATATTTTAAAAGAATAGATAAAACAAACATCCCGATTTGTACAGAAACGGGAAGCCTTTAAATATGAGAAGAGAGAAGGAGAATTGGGTATGGGAAATGAATGAAAGAGACCTTAAATTAGAAGAGGCTTTATCAAGTCAGCTGGGTGTGGACGGGAACGACTACATGTTCACAACGAAGCAGGTGTTCCTGGTAAGAGTTAATCTCGTAATACTGAAACTCCTGCTTGAAGAGAGAAAGAAAAGAGGCATAGCGGTTGTGCTGGACAGGCCGCACGGATATCTGGCGCATCTTTTGACACTGCATAAGATAGACCAGACGAACCTTTCGTACATAGACACCGTCGCCAAGTTTTCCGGTGACTGTGTGTTCGAGGACCCTAAGAAGGTCATATACACGAACGGACCTTTCCATGTGGAACTGCTGCTCAACGCTTTTTCCGAGGGATATACCGATGATTTCCAGACCAAGGAGATAGACATGAGCGAGGTGGATTTCATAATAATAGATAACATCGCGACTGCCCTTACATACAATACCATGGAATCGATAGCTATGTGCTGCGAGGCCCTTAGGAAACTTGCGGAGGAGCACGACATACTATGTGTCGTGGGGGTCGATCCGGATGCTCACAGGTCTCTTTATTCACTTCTAAAGGGATATATGACCAATGAGATAAAGATAGAGGAGAGGTGGTTACATGGATGATGTTGCGGATGAAACATGGGAAAGTCATGAGGAAGGTGAGGAATTGCAAAAAAGCGAGATCTTCAGGATACCTTCGGGAATCCCGGGACTGGATGATATGATCGAGGGCGGATTTCCGTTCCCCTCCGTCGTACTTGTGGCGGGGAGCGCCGGAACCGGAAAGACAACGTTCTCTCTTCAGTTCCTATTCGCCGGTGCGGAGAACGGAGAGCAGGGGTTGTTTTTCACTACTCTAAGCGAACCGACACACTGGATGCTTCAGTACTCTTCAAATTTCAGTTTCGTAAAAAAGGAGTATTTCGGCAATCTGATAAGGTATGTGGATCTGGGATCGATGTTGAACAGGCCAATCGATGAGATACTGAACTACATAAATGAGAAGATAGCGGAGACAATGCCGCAGAGAATCGTGATAGACCCCGTGACCATAATCGGGAACATAGTCAAAGAAAACTACAGGAAGTTCCTTTTCGACCTGACGAACTCGCTCAAGAGCTGGCAGGCGGTAACTCTTCTAACGGGCGAGGTAAGGCCGGGAGAGATGTATCCGGTGGAGGTATCGTACGCAGCGGACTCGGTGATACTGCTGTCACTAAAAGCAGAGGGAAATGCGAGAAGAAAGTATCTGGAAGTACTGAAAATGAGAGGTACGGACCACAGGACAGGAGCATATCCCGTAAGCATAACACGCGAAGACGGTTTCGTGGTCCTGAGAGCAAGGTTCTAGAACTTATAACCTATCTTCCTCAAAAACCCTCTTCTTTTTTTCACATGTTCTTCATCCTCGATTCCCAAGGGGCCGTGTCCGTCTATCACTCCCAATATGCCTCTTCCTCTGTCGTTCTCGGCCACTATAACAGATATCGGATTGGCCGTCGCGGCGAAAATCGTGCACACCTCCGGAACCTGTTTTATGGCCCTAAGTATGTTTATCGGATATGCATTTTCGAGGAAAATTATGAAACTATGTCCCGCACCTATTTTCATGGCGTTCCTGGCTGCGAGTTCTTTCAGTCCTTCGTCATTCCCCTCAACCCTGACGAGCCTGTCCGCCGAAGCTTCGCAGAATGCCAATCCGAACTTGGCCTGGGGTACTGTGTTCACAATCGCCTCGTATATGTCCTCCACGGTTTTTATGAAATGGCTCTGGCCCAGTATGAGATTCATCTCTTCCGGTTTTTCGATAGCAACTTCTTTCAGATTCATGGGTGGTCATCACTCCGGGGGATTAAAATTTTGCGAAAGCAAGGG
This sequence comes from archaeon, assembly GCA_024278375.1. Classification (GTDB taxonomy): domain Archaea; phylum Thermoplasmatota; class Thermoplasmata; order WALJ01; family WALJ01; genus WALJ01. The sequence goes on from JAJRTH010000092.1 coordinate 30,397, forward strand.
GGATTTCTATGGGTCGAACACAAAAAGTCACAGCATCAGGGGAGAGCATATGCATCCTGAGGAGGCTCCCGCCATGAGTTTGTTAGGCGTTAATTATTCTCTCCAGTCCCAGCCGACTGTTCTGAGGCCTATTTTCGGTATTATCGGCGTTTTTCTCTTGTGAGCGCTCCTCCTCACCATTTCTCTTATTCTGGCAACCTCTTTTTCCTCTATGTTGCATTCCTCCGCGATGTCCTCATCGTCGAGATCCTTTTCTATACCCTGGAGTATCCGGTCCAGTGTTTCATAGCCCATTCCGAGGTCGTCCTCATCTGTCTGTCCGGGATGAAGCCCTGCGCTCGGCTTTTTCCTTATGAATTTCTCTGGAACACCGACGTGCTTCGCAAGCTCGACCACCTGTGTCTTGTAAAGGTCCCCGAGAGGCATGAAATCCGCCCCTCCGTCGCCGAATTTCGTGAAATAACCGGTCAGAAGCTCCGATTTGTTGCTCGTGCCCATCACAATCAGGTTTCTATCGTAGGCATAACCATATAGAAGAGCCATCCTCGCCCTTGCTTTTATGTTTGCCAAAGCATACCTGGAAACACCGCCCAGAGAATTAAAAAACTCATCCGCAATGCCCTCAATCTCAATGATTTTGTATTCAATGCCCATATCTTTCGCATACTCCTCCGCATCCCTCGCATCCTCGTTACCTTCCATTCTTTCGGGCATGAGGAGCGCATGCACCTTCTCATTCCCCAGAGCGTCAACACATAGTTTAAGAACCACAGCGGAATCGAGACCGCCACTTAGACCTATAACGGCTCCGGAAGCACCCGTCTCTTCCATCTTGTCCAGAATGAAGCGTCTGATGATTTTTTCCGTCTCCTGAACGTCCATGCTCATCTATGGAAACCACTGTGATATAAAGATTTTCGGAGAAAAAAGGGGTGAGGGCTAGTTTGTCGGACGGGATGCACTCAACTCCTAGCCCGAAATCCCCGGTAATCTTCTTTTCAATTGTCCTATATATACCTTTTCGATTTACGAAGGCCTTTTTAGGAAGAAACCTTAAAAAATAAAGATAGATTGTTTACAGAAAACCCGATTTCTGGAGCAACATGAGGTCTTCGGTACTGAGTTTCTCGCCTTTTTTGAACCTCTCATATATCTCTTTCGCTCTTTCTTTGCTCTCCTTTTCCCCTTCTTCCCTTCTCCTTGATTTCTTGTGTCTGAGACCTGCAAGAACCTTGTCGAAATCGCTGACTTTCTTCATGGCCTCCAGGAATTCCCTGTGCTCTTCATCTGATTTCAGTTTTGCCTCTATGAACTTTTCCTGGGCCTCATCCGCCTCCTCCCTGAGTTTGTCGGCCTGTTCGAAGAGTTCCACCATCTTTTCGTGCTCTTCCTGGGCCTCATCCGCATATTTCGAGACCAGTTGGTGGTATTCTTCCGCCTTTTCCTTTATCTCTTCAGCCTTCTTTTTGAGCCTCTTTATCTCCTCGCTTTCTTCCAATCTTTCTTCGATATCTTTTATCTGCTTCTGGAGTCTGGCAAGGAGCTCTATTATCTCCATCTCCTTTTCCTTGGTGAGAACCTGCGTCATCTGTTTGAACTCGAGAGCCTTGAGCTGCGCTTTGAGTTTACCGAGAGGTACGCCGTTTTTCGGCATCTGTTCCCTCTTTTTTCTGGCTATCTCTTTCTCTATCTCCCTGTATTTCTTGTTCCATTTGTCCCTCAGGACCTTCGTTTCCTTCACCTTTTCGTTGAACTGGTCCCTCTTTTCTTTGTGCAGATTCCCTTCTTTGGCCAGCGCTCTGGCCTTTTTGTTGAGTTCGTCCCTTTTGTTCGCCCACTTTTTGGCCTCTTCGTTGAGAGCATCTCTTCTCTTGCGGTGTTTCATTGCTTCATTATACGCTTTTTCTCTCTTTTTTTCCAGGTCGTCAGTGAGTTCTCCAGCCATATAAAAGCCTCATGTGGGTATAAGGCCCATAAAAGGGTGTGCTTTATAATGCTTTCGACAGAAAAAGTTTCTTCGCAACGGAGCGTCGGGTCCGAGAAAGCATCCTTATGGGGTTTGGAAAGACACGAAAGTTTTTTACCGCATCATCTCATCATCTACCGTGAAATCCCACATAAGAGTCCTCGGTATAGACGACGGACCCTTCGATTTCGGTGATGACAGGGCAATTTTCGCAGGAATCCTTATCAGACTGCCTTCCTATATGGAAGCGGTTTCACTCGAGACCGTGGAGGTCGACGGCAAGGACTCCACCGAAAGGATATGTGAAATGGTGGTCAGTAACTGATGGCAACATCTGTTACATGCGATACTGATAGATGGTGCGGCCCTCGGGGGATTCAACATCGTCGATCTGAAAGCTCTCAGCAAGAAAACAGGGATTCCGTCGATAACGGTCACATCCGAGAGACCCGACATGGAATCGATAAAAGAGGCTCTGAAGGGGCATTTCTTCCGGTGGGAAGGGAGATATGCAATGCTTGAAAGGAGGGGGCTCCACGAGATACGGGTCGAGGAAGGTACGGTATATATTTCGTTCGAGGGCACCGACCTGAAAAATGCCATTGAGATTGTGAGAAAGAGCATAATCAGGGGTCTTAGGCCGGAACCTGTCCGGATGGCCCATATGGTGGCGAGAGCGTGTGCAGAACTCCGCTCGGAGGGCTTTTAGTGGTGCGTTTGAGACTGGAAAAGGTGAAACCTGCCGACAGGGAACAGGTTGAGGAGCTCTGCAGCAGAATATGGAACGGGCACGATTACATACCGCAGGTTTTCGATGAATGGGTAAGGGAGGGAGGATTTTACTGCGGAAAAATCGGAGACAGGATAGTCGCTCTGGATAAGTACACATGGCATAAGAACGGAGTGCTGTGGCTCGAAGGTCTCAGGGTCCACCCGGATTTCCAGGGAATGGGCATCGGCAGGGAAATGGTCGAGCTCATGTGGGATCTGATAAGCGGGCTTCCGTATTCTTCCCTGAGATTCATGACGTCAGAGGCCAATGTTGAGAGCATACATCTGGCTGAAAAGAAGGGTTTCAGGATAATGGCTGAATACCATTACCTGACACTTACGGAGGAGGAGCTGAAGGAGTTCGAGATAAAAGGGGATTTTACGGGAGTGAGGGAGGAAAAGGACCCGGAAAAGGCTTTTGAACCCGTGCGCTCCACGTAAGAATACGAAGAGAACAGGAGGCAGTATCTCGCGTACTGGGTCGCCTATGACATCACGGAATCCCTAATCGAACAGGAAGTGAATCTTGGAAGGTGCTTGGTGCATGTGAAGAACGGAAAGGAGGATGCCATAGCCTTCTTCTATCCCTATGAACCCAGGGACACGATGAGCATAGCGTTCATCGGAGGAAATGAGAAAGGAATGGAGGAACTCATAAGGTTCGGAATCTCGCTAACATCTGAGAAAGGATACGGAAGATTGACGGTGAAGAGCGCCTCGGAGAATGCTATAAAAGCAGCAAAGAGGGCAGGGATGAAGGAGAGGGAGATAGGAATGGCGATGGTGTGGGAGAAAAAGCGATAGGTCTTTATGGATGCAGAAGGCTCTGAAACCATCAGACTTCCAGAGAGAAGCTCCAAGCAGGGATTATTTCTATGGTACCGTATTCGGTTTCCACCGTATCTCTGATGTTTTTCGATATCAGAATTCCCCTTTTAACCCCGTACTTCCTCATGAACTGCATCAGGCCTTTGAAATCACCTTTCCCTATACTTCCCTGATACTTAACCTCTACTGGAATGGGACCGTCATCGGTTTCCATTATTATATCGACTTCATCCTTCCGAGGAGTCCTCCAGAAGAACCTGACAGTATCCACGGTGAAAAAGCACTGCTCGGCCATCTTCCCCATATCAGGCTCCTTTCTCGCAATCATCGATAGAGAGGTGTTTGCCAGATACGCCTTCTTCATCTTTCTCTCGCTAACCATGCCGCTCTCAGAGTAGTTGTATCCCAGTTTAAGGAGGTATGCGTCCTGAAGGTGATGTACATATCTGGAAACCCTCACCCTGCTTATGCTTTCTCCGTTCCCTATGGCCCCCGCAATCGAGGAATAGTCCATGAGCATGCCGGGTTCCGAGGCCACTATATCCACTATTTTCATCAGAAGATGTGGGTTCTCTATAGAGAATATCAGAGGGATGTCTATGAACACCACTTTCTCGATTATGCTTCTGACATAATCCCGAACCCCATCATCGTCCTCGTTGAGCACCTCTATATACTGCCTTTTCAGGTATCTGTCGAACTCTGCTTCCAGATTCTTCTCGAACATCCCGGTTTTTTCCAGCATATAATCTTTATCCGTGAAGACCAGATATTCCCTGAAACTCAGGGGGCCCATGTGAAATTCCTTAACACGGCCTGCGAGGCTCTCACGGATGCCCTGCCTTATGAAAAGAGATGCTGAGCCCGAGACTGTGAATTTAAGGTTATCATAGGAATCGTAGAAGTACTTTATCTGTTCCTGCCAGCCATCCAGCTTCTGGATCTCGTCCAGAAATACATAGTGTCTCTGCTTCGACTCCAGAATATCAACCCCGAGCCTGGCCTCATACTCTCTCATCAGCTCTCTTATGGGCGGTTGCTCCTCGTCGAATGAGAAATAAAGTATGCTGTATCTATCATCTCCTTCCTTTATCAGCTCGTCTATCATCTGCTTCATTATCGTGGTCTTCCCCACCCTTCTGGTGCCTGTTATGACGGTTATGTGTATGCTTTTCAGGGATTTCCATAGTTCAGGATATATCTCCCTCTTTCTCTCATAGCCGTAGAAATACCCTTTTCTCCAGTGGAAATTGTGATATTCAAGGTCCATAATATATCATAAAACCAGCACATATTTAAAGTTTATGTCATGCTCACATAACATATTCTTTAAGTTTATGTCATGTCGGGATGACATATTGTTAAAAATGGTGTGTGAATAATGCCGGCCGGAGACGGGATTGAGGGATTCGGCGTTTTTAATGGTTTTTATTGAAGTTTTCTATACGATGGGAGAGGAAGCAGGAGAAGATTTAAAAATATACTGACTATCGAAGGCTAGGAAACCAGAAAATGTTCAGCATAGGAGATTAAACATGGATTATCAACTTATAGTCTCTCCGTGGAAAAACAAGTTCATAGAAACGATAGAGAAGACCAAAAAGGAGATTCTGATATCTTCTCCTTTCGTGAGTAGAGAAGGTGTGAGTATACTTTCCAAGGCCATCCCTTCAAGAAAATCAGTGAGTATATCGCTTATCACAAACATAAGTCCCAAAAATGTGCTCGGTGGTTTTACAGACCCGTTTGCTCTGCTCGACCTGTATGAGAATTTCAATCGTGTGAATGTCTCCAGTCTCGGAAGGCTTCATGCGAAGGTATATCTTATAGATGATAGAATGGGCATTATAACATCTGCCAATCTCACAGGCGGAGGATTGGTGGGGAACTTTGAGTATGGAATACTAATTGATGATAGGGAAACCGTGCTTTCAATCAAGAAAGACATGCTAGAATACTACTACCTTGGCAACATATTCGAAAAAGAACTCCTTGAGAAAGTAGGAAAAGAGGCTCTGGAGCTTCAAAAGATGAGGGAGTACACGGATGAGCTTTTAAAAGGAACAGAGCTCGAGAGGCTTCTTAAAAGCCATGAAGAAAGGGTAGAGTATGAGATCCTGAAGAATCGTGTGAAAGACGGAAAAACGATCAACTCAATATTTGCTGAGACAATTCTGTACATCCTCAAAAAGAAAGGGCCTCTGAGTACAAAGGAGATGCATCCGCTAATTCAGGCCATACATCCGGACATTTGCGATGATTCCATAGACCGGGTGATAAACGGACAACACTTCGGAAAGAAATGGAAGCATTTGGTAAGGGATGCTCAACAGTTTCTCAAAAAGAAAGGGCTCATATATTTGAAAGATGGGAAATGGCATCTGGTTGCTAAATAGTTTTCATTCCGCCCTCATGACCCGCCATAAAGAGCGCATCCGAGAAGGTCAGAGATGTGGCAATTAAAGAAGGACTGGGGGGGTCCAAGATAGGGAGGCAAGGATATACGAAAAGAAGCGGTAACCCTCACTCCTGGATTTCTTCGGCAAAGCTCCTCATCATTTCCCAGTGACTTCCTTCCCAGTATATCTTGTCGCACCTTTCACAGTACCAGAATCTATCCTGTCTTTCATAAACTCCTTCGGGCACCCGCCCCCTCACATCTTTCTTCGAAATCTCGACAATTTCCGAATTGCAGAGAGTGCATCTGCTCATGAATCTCTCTTTTTCCGGAGGATACACGGATATTATCTCCTTCATATCTCTGTCCAGTTCGGCATGCGGGAGATAAATGGCCGAAATCCCTCTCTTTTTTGCCCTGTCAAAGAGCTCCGTATCCCTTGTGAGCAGCACCCTGTCCTCTTCCTCCGCCTTTGATAGTATTTCGTCATCTTCCATATCTCTGGCATACTCGGTGTCGAATCCCAGAATTCTAAGCCATTTCGCAACGGTACCCAGCATCTCATCTGCCAGAAACCTTACCATGCAGTACCTCGTATCTGAGCAAAATTCCGCCTTCCATAGGCTTTGCCTCGATCCTCATCAGCCTTATGATTTCATCCTGTGATTTTGCACCCTCTCCGTCCGCTATCGTCGGCGAATCCCTCCCGCCTATTACCATGTCTCCGACGAATATGTTCAGTTCATCCGCCATTCCCTCTTTCAGGAAGTTCCAGATGATAGTGCCACCACCTTCCACCATCAGCGCTCCAACACCTCTTTTCTCCAGCTCTCTGAGGACACAGTCAAGGTCCAGCTTCCCGTCCTTTTCAGGGCACTTTATAAGCTCTGCATTCCCGTATTTCCCATTCTTTATGGCATTGAATATAAGCGTGGGTGCCATATCGTTAAGAACCTGAGCGCTCTCCGGCGTCCTCAGGCGGGAATCAAGAACAACCCTTATCGGATTCGCTCCATGCGCATACTCCTTTTTAACGGTGAGCTTCGGGTCATCGGAAAGTATCGTACCGACTCCAACAAGTATGGCATCCACGGATGCCCTCAACCTGTGAACCCTTGCAATGTCCTCTTCGCCGGATATTTTCGTCTGTTCTCTGGATGGCAGGGCAATCTTCCCGTCAACGGATGCAGCACAGTTTATTATGACACGCACAGAGGGAAATGCACCTTAAATAAAAGGTTATTTCCTGAAATACTCGCTCTCTTCGAAATTCAGGATATTATCGTCCCTGACCCTTTCCTTCCTCGATTTGCTGTAGGCAAAGACCGATATGGCAGCCGCACCGGTAACGGCGCCGACAACCAGAGACAGTATATTGTCATATGCGAAGTCCGTGATTTCCTTTGCGATCCCCGTCCCGCCGGGCACACCTATCACGGGGTCGTGGTACACGGTCACGCCGACGGCGGCCGGATATGACGTATATATGACCAGAGCCCCGTTCTCCTGGGCATAATGGGCGGTTATCTCCATGCTCTCTCCGTCCACGGTGGCATATGACTCCCAGAAATAATGGGCCTTTTCACCATCGTTCCCCATGAACATCATCTTCTGCTCTATGTCCGGCGTGTTTCTGAAATACTCTATGCTGCCAGAAGGCACCGTGGCGCCGGGTGCGATTCTTTTCATGCCACCCGAATCCTGAAGCACATAGCTCTGCGTCTCGGTCGAACGGAGGCTCTGCCTGAGCGCTATGGTATCCACACCCGCATCTCTCAGCACCCTTATAGAAATGTCTATTTTCGCCTCATTACCTCCGGTTATGCTGTATTTCCCTCTTTCCGTATTTATTGCATATGTCCTGTCGGCCACGGTTATCGTGAAAGATACCGAACACCAGTCTCTAAGTATCGGTTGCGGTGCGCCGACACCGACCTGTGGAACGGAGGGCATCTGTGTGCCGTCAAGTGTGGCGGATATGATGACCTTCGTGTAGTTCCCCATCACGGGAGACAGCCCCGTCTCAACCTTTCTTTCCCATACAGCATCCTCGAAAGACGCCCTTATTTTCCACAGCGAACCGAAACCCCCTTCCTCCTCATTGTAACCCAGTATTTCTTCGTAGTCGAGGAAGAACTTTTCCTCGGGTGAGGAGTAGAAAGTTATTTCCGGGTAGTTCGATAGGAGAACGGTAAGATTGGTGCTGGTTATGAGAAGATTCTGACCCGAATAATCCGTGGAAACGGCAGCGGTGCTGACGGAGAGAGGGGCGATGAACAGCATCGTCACCAGAATCGGGAGTAGGGAGCGCACCTTGATCACCAAAGATATTATGTCATAAAGAGTACTTATAGGATTTGGTGCGATTCTCTAATTATCGGGAGAATATTGTTAGAGAAATGCACAACAGTTAGATGATTGCCCCAAAAAGCTCTTAAATACCGACCGAAAGGAAATATCAGAACAAAAGAGGTGAGAGGTCGAACGGAAGTTTGACCTCTTCCAAGCAATAAGAGGTGATAAAAATGAAAGGAAAAATCGGAATCGTAATGGCGCTGTCCCTTCTGATGCTCGCACCCGTGGCCCTTGGTTACGGCGCGGACTCTGGACAGACAACACCGCCTATCAACATGGACCCCTGGGAGCAGTGCATGCAGAACGCAGAGAAAGCATACATGTTCGGAACATTCTCGTACGATGCGGTGACCGGGGATGTTTCCGGAAGGTTCGTCGAGTTTCAGGTATCCGGAGACGGAGTAATAAACGACTATACGGTAAAGCGCTCTGACTCCTCGATAAAGGTCTTCGACGAGGTCTATCTGGAAGCGTTCACGCCGCAGGGAACCCCGAGAGTCGAAGGAGCCATGTTCCAGTACATGGGTACAGAGGCGATGATAATGGCGCACAACAACCCGCCGGCCGTGCTTCACTTCACGACCACTGTCGGTGAGGACACCGTGGTTTATGTCCTCGCAGAGGGATTCACGGCAACAAAGCTGCCTGAGAGCTATAATGTGAGGATACAGGGTAATGGACTCACGGGATACATAATAAATGAGAAGTCTAACATAACCATCGAGAACAACACGGTGACCGTCACCCTACCTGCCGCCTCTCAGTCCCTGTTCAGGGTCATGCCGGTGGAAAGTGTCGTCGGACAGATGAACCAGGAGAAGATAATGGAGAAGATACAGGAAGGCAAGGTCATCGGAGAGATATCTGTCTCGGCATACAGCGGAGAGAAGAGCGCGGACATAATGCAGTACCAGCATCAGGTGCAGGTCCAGCTGCAACTGGCCGAGCAGAACAAACTCCAGATAAAGGTGAGCGCAGAGTTCCAGGAAGGCAAGTGTGTGATAGTGAACATAGACAAGGAGACCATGAAACTCTCCGAGAACCAGGAGATTGTCGTGAAGCTCGACGGACAGAAGCTCAGGAAGGAGAGCAACATAGACAATGTCCTCAACGCTAATGATGCGGAGGGCAGATACAACATCGCCGAAGGCACCGACGGATACCAGATATCCGTGTACATACCGCACTTCTCTGACCACACGCTTACAGTGGAACCGGAGAGCAGTACGAGCACCGGAGAGACAACGATGCCCGGCTTCACCGGAGCCGCTGCCGTATTGGGAACGCTGGCGGCCATGGGCATAGCAGTGGCTTACAGAAAGAGAAAATAAACCCCTTCAATCTTTTATTTGTCTGACCCAAAACCTATAAATTTTACATTCTATTACGGGGCGTGATGATCTTCAATGTGATGCTGGGATTGCTGCTTCCGATATATATCTTCTTTCTGGGGAGTACTATAGCCGCTTACAGAACTACGGGCGATAGGAGGATTCTGCTGGCATCGTTGATTTTCCTGTTTCTCCTGATAAAGAGCATATTTGTTGTATTCCGGCTACTGTCCGGTGAATCTCCCCAGACTCTTCTTCTACTGATCGATGTCATGGGAATAGTACTCGTTATACTGTTATGGAAGTGGAGAGGATGAAGGAGCTGGAGAGCCGGAGGCGAATATATCAGTACATATTCGAAAACCCGGGTGTGCATTATCGGGAGATAGCGAGAAACCTCAACATACCCTTCGGCTCTCTGGATTACCATCTCTCGTATCTTTCCAGGCACGGAATGGTAACGATTCTAAAGGATGGCGGGTACACCAGATACTATGCCCGAAAGGATGTGGACGCAAGAAAGAAGAACATACTTTCGGTGCTGAGACACGAACTTCCCAGAGCGATAGTCCTATTTTTGATGAAGAACGGCGGAGCGAGACATAAAGAGATAACGGAGGCCTTCAATGTATCGGGCGCCACGATATCTTACCATCTGAAAAGGATGCTTGAAAAAGGCATACTGCTTGTTGAGGGCAGCGGAAGGGAGCACTTCTACACTGTCAGAGACCCCGATATGGTAGCGGACGTTCTGATAACATATAGAAGGAGTTTTGGAGACAGACTTGTGGATGCTTTCGTGCGGTCGTGGATTCTCGAAAAGAAAGAAGAAAGGGGTTAGAGAAGGTCTAGCATTCTCGCGAGGGCTCTTTCTCCCCTGTAATCCGGGAGCATTATCGGAGACCTTCTTTCGGGTTTTATTTTTGCCTTCTTCAGCTCGTTTTCGTAGAGTGCCACATGTTTCAGGCTCAGCTTCTTCGGTTTTCCGCGCTTCTTGGCCCACTTTGCAGCGCTTATTCCAGCTCTCCTTCCGAAAACATTGAAGTCCAGCAGGGAATTCCCCATCAATCGGTTCTTTCCGTGTACGCCGCCCTCGACCTCTCCGCCGGCAAACAGACCGGGAACAGAGGTCTGAGCACTCACATCTATCTCGACACCGCCGTTCTGATAGTGTAATGTGGGAAATACGAGTATCGGGTCCTTTGTCATGTCTATTCCGAACCTCTTATACATGCGGTACATGGCATCCAGATCTTTTTCTATGGTTCCTTCGCCGCTTATCTCCTCTATCATGGGCGAATCCAGCCATATTCCCATCATACCCGTGGGGGTCTCGACACCTTTGTTCCTGCCGTAGCATTCCCTTATGAAAGCAGCGGCCTCGACATCTCTGGGCTCCATCGGGAACACGAAGAGTTCTCCGTCCCTGTTCACGGGCTGTGCGCCCATCCCGCGGACCTTTTCGGTTATCAGCAGGCCAACAATCTGCTCGGGATATGCGGCACCCGTCGGATGATACTGCACCGTATCCAGGTCCCTCAGCTTCGCTCCGGCCCTGTAGGCCATCACTAAGCCATCGGCAGTTGCACCGTAGTGATTCGTCGTGGGGAATCCCTGTATGTGCAGCCTGCCAAATCCGCCTGTTGCCAGAACGGTTGCCTTTGCCCTCACAACATAATACTGTTCCGTTTCCATGTTGAACAGCACGGCTCCGGCAACATTCCCTTCATCATCTTTCAACAGCTCTATTGCAGGACTGAACTCCAGCACGGGTATCTCCCTGTTCCTGAACTCATCCCTCAGAACCCTCATTATCTCCATTCCTGTGTAGTCTTTGGCGGAATGCAGTCTGAATCTGGACGTGCCTCCTCCTGCTCTCTCGACATAGCTTCCGTCGGGATTTCTGTCATACTGCACGCCCAGCTCCTCGTGCCATTTCAGTATGAAAGGCGCATCTTTCACGAGCGCTTCCACGAGTTCGGGTTTGTTCGCGAAATGCCCTCCGCCTATTACATCAAGGTAATGTAAGGCAGGACTGTCCTCCTCTCTGTCGGCAGCCTGTATGCCGCCCTGTGCCATCATGGAGTTGGCATCGCCGTGTCTGAGCTTGGTTACCATGAGGATGTTCTCCGCAGAGATTCCGTTGTCATTGGCCCACAGTGCGGCTACGGTGCCGGCACCACCACCTCCTATTATGAGGAGGTCAACATCGTAATCTATGGTTTTGAGGTCAATGTCTTTCTCGCTTATCAGAGGATATGCTTCGAGGAGGTCAACAACTTCGTGAGGCGCAAGATCTCCCTTGTTCGGTCCGACCTTAACAGGTCTTTTTTTATCGGGCTTGTAATCCGGGTGATACTTGTTCAGCACATCCTCTCTCGCATCCATGCTCATCGCTTCGAAGCTTTTTTTCATCCTTTCAGTCCTAGTCTTCTCCACCTTCTCTATGGATTCCCTCATTTCTTCCGTATAACCGCCTATTAGTTTCACTGGGTCACCTCCCCTCTCTGTATCTTTTCGATGGTTCTCGAGGTATATTCCTCCTTGAGCTTTTCCATGCTCATCTTCTTGAGTTTTTCGATTTCCTTGTCGAACTTGCCCGCATCTATTTCCTCAATCCTTTTGAGCAGATGCTCCGGAATCTGCAGATAGTACTTTCCGTATATCCTTCTCGCGAGCTGAGCTACGTGGTAATGTGTTATTTCCGCGGGACACCTTGCAGCACATAGACCGCACTGGATGCAGTCGAACGAGAGCTTAGAGACCTCACCGTAATCTCCTCTTATCGCGGCCTGAATGTAGTACATCACATCGAGCTCCTGCGGGCAAGATTTCGTGCAGGTATTGCAGGAAACACACCTGTTTATCTCTGGGTAATACTCGGAGAGAACGTTCTTTTCCGGATTAATCATGTCAATATCGTATTCCTTCCTGTTCGCAGGGACAAAAGGAAGCTGTGCGAGATACATGCCATCCTCGGCCGTCGTCTGACATGCCAGAGCGGTCTGGAACTTGTACTCTCCTTTATTTCTGTATACGGTCGCACAGGCACCGCAGAAACCTGCCCTGCATCCCGAACCTCTTATGAATCTGTATCCCACATATTCCATAGCCTTCATTATGGTGAGGCCGAACGGGACCTCGTATGCTTTTCCCATTATATACACAGTTATCATTTTTTCTTTGTTTTCAGACATTTTTAACCCTCCAGAAGCCCGCGCTCCTCAAGAAGAGGCCTCGGGTCTATATGGTTTTCATCTAAACCGGCCTTATCCTCGAGTCCCATGGCAAGAGCCATGAGCTGTGTGAAATAGAGGACTGGCATCTCGATGAATCCGTGATATTTCTTTTTAACCTCCATCTGCCTGTCTTCGAGATTGAAATCACAGAGAGGACATGAAAGGATGATAGCATCTCCGCCAGCTTCTCTTGCGGATTCCACTATCTTTCTGGTGCGCTCCAAGACGGCATCCTTGTTCGTTATGGTCTGGTATGAGCCGCAGCATTCGGTCTTGTACTCTGTGTCTATTATATCCGCCCCCATGGCCTTCATTATTTCTTCCATTATTCTGGGATCACGCGGGTCGTCAATGGAAACATCCTCCGGCCGGACCAGGGTGCATCCGTAATAAGGGACGAGTTTCAGACCTGTGAGCGGCTTTCTGACCTTCTTGCCGATCTCCTTGATTCCTACTTCCCCGAGTATCTGCAGCAGATGCAGGGGTTCCACCCCGCCTCCGTAGTCCTCCTCCGTATCCATGAACTCGTTTATTGTCTTCAATTTCTCCGGATCGTTTATTACTAGATTGTTTGCCTGCCTAAGCGTGTTATAGCACATGGAGCAGAAGGATACCACCCTCTTCTCCCCCATCTCCGATTCCACGACCACCAGGTTCCTTATCGGAGCAAGCTGATGCATGAGATCGTCCGTTGCAAGGGAGTACACGGTCCCGCAGCAGTTCCATCTCGGCATCTCGATGAATTCTATTCCGAGTTCCTTCCCGACGGCGAGACCCGACATTTCGAAGTTCTTTGCGGTCGCTTTGAGGGTACATCCCGGAAAATACGGTATTTTCATCCATTCACCCCGTCAGTTTCCTCATAGCCGACACGAGCGCTATCGGCGGCAGTTCTTCGACATCATCTTCCGCAATCGACTCTATGCGCAAAACATCGATGTTTTTCCTTAGTATGTGGAGCCTGAGAGCTTCCATCACAGAGGCTATGTCTATACCTTTCGGGCACTCCACCGTGCAGTTAAAACACTCTGCGCATATCCAGGGCGTGTTGCCCTCGAGTATCTTTTCCGTGGCGCCTATCTGTATGAACTTCATAACCTGATTCGGCAGGTAATCCATATCGTCCGCCATAGGGCATGAGGACGAGCATTTCCCGCACTGATAGCATAGCATTACAGGTTGTCCGCTTATTTCCTCTACCTCTTTCATCAAAGCCAGATTCTTGTCATTGTATCCTATTCTCAATTCCATCCCTCCATTATATTCTCGGCCATCTCGGCCGCCTCTTCGATCCCTTTTTCCACTTCCGGGGAGGGTTTTTCCGTGAATTCTGTGGGTGGAAGGATCTCTATTCCTATTATTCTGAGCTCTGGAAGGCGGAGACCGGATTTTTCCGCCAGTTCAAGGGCCTGGGAGATGCTCACGTCATGGATTGTGGAGCCGTGCCCTTTATTCGAGAGAGTATCCTTCTCTATGAGCCTCACGGTCCCGGGGCTCTCTCCGATTATGGCATCCACGATAACCGCTCTTTCGTAATCCATCAGTTCTTCCAGGAGCCTCATTCCGCCGACATACGATTCCTTAATCTCAAAATCTTTCGGGAATTCCTTTCCTTTCTCTTTCAGTTTCCTCACGGCCAGTATGCCCGCGCTGTCATCACCGAGTATCGGATTACCCAGACCTATTATCACATTCAAGTCTCCTCAGCTCCTTTATCTTTCTTCCTCTGTGGTCTATTATCTCCACTTCCATCGGCATGGTTCCGGGAAGCGTGTGCGTTGCACATGCGAGACAGGGGTCATAGGCTCTGAAAGCCATCTCTATGGTGTTCAGTATTCCATCATTTACCTTACCTTTCTTTATGACGCTCTTCGCAGCCTTTCTCACGCTCATACATATGCCACCGTTGTTGTGCGTCGTGGCCACTATTATGTTGACCTTCTCGGTGATTCCCTCTGGATTTGCGAAGTAATGATGTATGAGAACTCCTCTCGGTGCCTCCACACATCCTACGCCTTCTCCGGGCACACCTATCTCCGCCCTGATATCTCTGTTGGTTATGCTTCTGTCCTTCACGAGTTGGAGTCCGTGCTCGGCCGCATAGAGGGTCTCTATTAGCCTTGTCCAGTGGTATGCCATGGTATGGTGCACCGGAGAACCTCCGAAAAACTCATAGAATTCTTTGAACTCTTCATTGGCCACCGGCGTGGTGAGACCTTCCGCTACATTCATCCTCGCAAGCGGCCCCACTCTGTATATTCCCGAATCCTTTCCGTCCTTAACTCCGTTCCATCCGACCTTTTTCAGGTACGGGAATTTTATGAAGGTCCAGGGTTCGACATGCTCCGCTATGTGCTCGAGGTATTCCGAGGGGTGGAATTTGGCGAACTCGTTGCCGTCGGGGTCGATGACCCTCAGGTCTCCGTCGTAGAGGTTCAGCATGTTGTTCTTGTCCACGGTTCCCATGTAGTAGGTCCTGTGGATATATCCCTCGGAAAGTATGAGGTCCTTGTAGGCGGGGACTATCTTATCTTTGAGAAGAGCCAGGGATTCCTTGACGAACTCAAGGGTCTCCTCCATCTTCTTCTCCATCTCCTGTCTCTCTTCATCCGTTATTCCCTTCGAGACTCCTCCAGGAAGGCCGAATACAGAGTGTATCGCCTTTCCTCCTATAATCTCCTGGATGTCGGTCATATTCTTCATGTTCCTGAGAACTTTCTTAACCAGGTCCTCTCCGACTTTGTCTATCATTCCCAGGACATTCCTGCTAGCCCTGGGAGCATCCGGCCCCATCACGAAATCCGGTGCAGCAAGGACATAGAAGTGGAGCAGATGGTCATGGACAGTGAAGGCATCGTAGTAAAGCTCCCTTATCTTCCTGGCCGTTTCTGTGGGCTTCGTTTTGAACACCGCATCAATGGCTTTTGTGGATGCCATCACGTGGGCTCCCGGGCAGACACCGCATATTCTCGGCGTGATTCTGGCAAGCTCTTCCACCGCCCTTCCGACACAGAAGCGCTCGAATCCCTTGAATTCAACGGTCTGGAAATAGGCATCCTCCACATTTCCCGTTTCATCCAGGAATATGGATATCTTAGCCTCACCCTCCAGCCTGGTAACCGGATTTATCGTTATCTCCTTGGTATTCATCTTAAACCTCCTTTCGGATGATTCCTGCCGGACCATCATTCATCGTCCAACCTCCTGTTGATTATCGCAGAGGGAAGGGTGAACCTGTAAAAGGTTCCCGTCGGGTCCGCTATTCTCTCGAGAAGTTCACGCAGTCCTTCTTCTCCGAGTTCAACCTCTTTGTCCGCAGCAAGAAGCGATGTTATGGCCGAAAGCATCTTGGAACCCTGGTCCTTTATTCCGGGAGGGGGGCCAAAACATCCCCTGCACGGCATATTGGCATTTATGCAACGGGTCCCGCATCCAGATCTGGTGGCAGGTCCCATGCAGATTATGCCCTGCGCCAGGAAACAAAGATTCGGGTCAGCCTCCTTCTCATGGGGCCTGTAGAATCCGTCTATGACCATTTTCTCGGGCTTCTCCCTCTTACACTCGTCGCAGAGCGCTCTGGTTCCGGCTATGACTGTTCCCTTGGGAGGCAGCTCCTCACCCTTGGAATAGGCCACGGCCACGCCTATGAGGTCTCTTATCTGGGATTCCACAGGAGGACATCCGGGAACATAATAGTCCATGTCCACGAGATTGTCATGGGAATGGCCGAGATTGTAGAGTTTTGGCAGGGTGAGGATCTTTCCGTCCACCTTCGACCTCTCAGAAGGCCATTCTCCTTTGTCGGTGCTTATGCTCTCGTATGCCGTTCTCATCACCTCATCCCGATCTGGACTCAGATTGACAAGGCCTGGAATGCCGCCGAAACAGGCGCACGAGCCGAAAGCGACCATGACCTTCGATTTTTTCCTGAGTAATTTCAGTATTTCCTCCTGTTCGGATGTCCTTATGGAGCCGTGGCTCAGGGTTATATCTATGTAGTCGATGGCCTCCAGATCCTCGTGTTTTGGGTCCGCTCCGGTCGGCCAGTACACTATCTCTGCGATTTTCGCAAGATCAGCGAAATCCTCACCTATGTCGGCGATTGCCACATCGCATCCGGAACATGAGCCGAGCGGTGCAATTGCAATCCTTATCATCTCTCACCCTCCTTCATTCTCGGAACAGGGCCGAGTTTTCTGACTTCATCTATGAAGTCGTCCATGACCTCCGCAAACTTCTTTCCCTCGCTTGCAGAGACCCACTCGAGCCTCAATCTTCTGGGGTTTATTCCCATCTGCTCAAGCATTCTCTCCATGACCACCTTTCTCTTGTACGTCTTGAAGTTTCCGTTCACATAGTGGCAGTCAGTCGGCGTATGGCACCCGCCTATGAAAACACCGTCCGCACCCTCTCTGAATGCCTCGAGAACGAACTGCGGGTCCACCCTTCCGGAGCACATGACCCTTATGGGCACTACATTTGGCGGATATTTCAGCCTGCTGACGCCCGCAAGGTCGGCACCGCTGTATGCACACCAGTTACACAGAAACGCAACAATCCTGGGTTCAAAACTCTTCCTCACTCTATCCCTCCTGGAGTATGGAGCGTATCATATCGAAAATCTGCTCCTGTGTCCCATTCTTGAGGGTCATGGCTCCTGACGGACATGCCGCAGCGCAGGAACCGCACCCCTCGCACATTACCGCATTGACCTCCGCATGACCGGCAACGAGGCTTATCGCACCATAGGGACATACGGATATGCAGACCTCACACCCGGAGCACAGGTCTTCGTCGACCTGAGCCACGGCGGGTTCATGTTCCAGATATTCCTGTCCGATTACGGAGAGCGCCTTGCTGGCGGCCGCACTTGCCTGTGCAACCGTATCTGGTATGTCCTTTGGGGCCTGGGCAGCACCTGCCAGGAAAAACCCGGGGGTGGAGCTTTCTACCGGTCTCAGTTTCGGATGAACCTCTTTAAGGAACTCATTCTCGTCGGCAGCGCAGTTTAGGACATCTATTATCTCGCCGGTACCTTTTCCCGGTACCATCGCCATGGCAAGGACCACAAGATCGGCCTCTATCTCTATCTTCTCGCCCAGAAGCGTATCGACACCCCATACGACGAGCTTGTCCCCTTTTCTGAACACCTTGGAAGGTTTGCCCCGAAGATAGACTATTCTGTCCTCCTCCATGGCACGATGTATGAACTCCTCGTATCCTTTTCCCGCTGCCCTTATATCAATATAGAATATGTAGGCTTCACCGTCCTCCACATGGTGTTTGTAAAGCATGGCATGCTTTGCGGTGTACATGCAGCATATCTTCGAGCAGTATGGGAGGTGGTTGTCAGGGTCCCTCGAACCGGCACACTGGATGAAGACGACCCTTTTCGGTACTTTTCCATCGGAAGGCCTTCTGACCTCACCCTTGGTCGGCCCGGAAGCCGAAAGCATCCTTTCGAACTCAAGCCCGTTTATTATGTCCTCGTCTTCTCCGTACCCGTATTCTCCGAGCATCTTTTTCGGATACAGGTCATATCCCGTGGCCACTATTATGGCACCCACCTCCTCTTCTATGATCTCAGGGTGAACATCGTAATCTATGGCCTCGACATCGCAGACCTCAATACATTTCCCGCATTTTATCGGGTCCAGACCCAGACATTTGTCCATGTCAAGCGTATAGGTGGATGGCACCGCCTGAGGGAACGGAAGATATATGGCCTTCCTGATGCTAAGACCCATATCGAACTCGTTCGAAACCACCACCGGACAGACATCCTCGCAGTCAGTGCATAAATTGCACTTCTCCGGGTCGACATATCTTGGCTTTTGCTTTATTTTAACCTTGAAGTTGCCGACATATCCAGATATGTCAATGACCTCGCTGTATGTCATAAGTCTGATCCTCGGATTTCTGGAAACGGCAACCATCTTCGGGGTCAATATGCACTGGGAACAGTCAAGAGTCGGGAAAGTTTCCGATAGCTGTGCCATATGGCCCCCTATGCTCGTCTCCTTTTCCACAAGAATTACATCATAACCGGCGTCCGCCACGTCCAGAGCGGCCTGAATTCCGGCTATTCCCCCACCTATAACCAGGACCCTCGGGGTGACTCCGACCTTCACAGGTTCTAGCGGTTCGTTTCCGACGACCTTTCTGACCATGCTCCTCGTTATCTTTATTGCCTTTTCCGTCCCTTTTTCCATGTCGTCGTGTACCCAGCTGCACTGTTCCCTTATGTTGGCTATTTCTACGTCATAGGGATTGAGCCCCACATCCTCGGCAGCGCTCCTGAAAGTCGCTTCATGCATGCCGGGTGAGCAGGCCGCTATTATGACCTTGTCCAGCCTGTGCTCCTTTATGGCCTCCTGAACCAGGCTCTGCCCGGGTCCGGAACACATGTACTTGTAAGTGGTGCTGAAAACCACATCCTTGTCCCTACCCAGGGCTTCGGCGACCTTTTCCACATCAACCGTGCCAGCGATATTGAAACCGCAGTGGCATACGAAAACTCCTACTCTTGCCACAGTTTTTCCTCCTCGTAAAATCCTTTGAAAACGAGCCTTTCACAGCGGAGCAAAGCAGCAGAAAAAATCTCTGATTTCGCTCCATTTATCCTTACTCTTTTCGGGTGGGCGACCTTTTCTGTATTTGAAATACAAGTTCCAATTCGGCTTTTTATTGCCATTTTAACGCCCGACAGCGAGGGAAACTGGTTGCATTATTTAAGAGTATCGCACTCCGACTTAGTAAAAACTGGAAAAACTTGCTATCCGAGGATGTTTCTGTCCCATTCATTCAGGCAAGAGGTGTACGGGCCGTTTGCAGTGATGTCGTAGTTTTCCGGCACGTTGTAGCTTTATTCTTCATAGTTTGTCAATGTGTCGTTAGGTGTTCCGAGATTTGAAACAAAATCTTGAAAAGGTAACATAGAACTCATCAGGATTCCTCCGAATGTTTATCAATAAATAATATCAATTGGAATCTAATTTCTTTTTAAATGAGTTTTCATATCCTTCTGCTATCTCTAGATTATATTCTAAATAATGCATACAAAGTTTATTGCCGTTTTTAGTGTTATATCTATGCGAAATATTTTTCATTCATTCTGAATATAGTCACATAAGTCAATATCTTTATGGAAGACACTCCTTTTTTAAATAATATGAATTCTCGAAAGGTTTTTCTGTTAAATACAGTAAAATAGTCTTCCCTAATTTCGATTTCTTTTGGATACCCTAAAAATAAATTGAAGGTATTGAAATCGAAATAAATTAATATCTAATTTTGGAGTTAAACTTATATCTGGAATCTCAATTTTTTCTTGTTTATCTGGGAATATGAGAGACTATGGCATCTACTACGGTTTCTATCGCATTTTTTTATGACATTGGAGAACAATCTCAATAATGAGGTTACTGCATTCATTATATCTTTAATGATATAAAATACACCTGCGAGAGGACCGTAAACTGCATTCTTCAAATCATCAATCTGGGCCTGTGAAAGTTCTCCTTGTTCTTCATATGCAGCTCTGGCACGACCTATTGCATATAACTAGGCCATAATCCACAGTTCCATTAAAGAAGTAAGAAGACTTTTTATGCCGCTAAGTAAGTTAATAGCTTGTTCAATTATCCACTCCAAAAGCCAGCTCAGTGCATCCATAAACGAATTCCATGCTTTTTGTAATGCTCCCGCAACAGCATTCCAGATATCTCTCACGAAGTCAAGGACACCGGCGAACAATCCTTTTACCGTGTGATCGTATCTGAGTCCGTTTCCTGCAATGTCCTCCGCTTTTAGATGGACGATGTATTCTTCCAGACCTGAGCCGAATCCTATGTCAAGGGTCGTGTTGAACCATCCGTTGTGATGCACAGAGCATGATATTTCCGCATAGAACGACCATACGCTGTTATCCGCATGAAACCCAGGAGTTCCACCGATTTCAAGATGGAATCCGGCATTGTTTTCAGCTACGAGAGACTCCGGGAAAATTCTTGCCGATGGAAAACAAATAGGGTTCTCCGCCATCCTGTCCTGAAACATGCCTGGAAGAATATAATCTGCATATTTAATCTTTATCTCGATGTGGTAAATGTGGTCCCCTATTCAGGCCAGAGAGATGCACAGAACCTCTGCCACCCGGAAGGATGCGGACCCGGGGGGATTCGAACCCCCGTCCCCGGCTCCGAAGGCCGGAAGGATGATCCAGGCTACCCTACAGGCCCAGCGAAAACAGAATGTCGGGTGTGTTAAAAAGCTTTGTCACTTTTTCTTTATGAATTCCGTATAGCCGCATTTGCCGCAGGAGACCCGGTCCTTATGAACGGCAAGGAAAACTCCCGGTCCGCACTTCGGGCATGTACGCCTTATGCGCATGAGTTTCCCGTTCTCCACCTTGTAGTAGTTGGATTTTTTGACCGCCGGTTTCTTGGCCTTATCCGCCATCACTCACCACCTTCCTCCTCTTTTTTCTCCTTCACCACGGCATTTCTTTTCTTTATGTGCTCTCTTTCCACGCTCTTGAGATCATCCACCGTCTTATAGGCCTTGGCATATCCGACCGTGACAGGCATACCGTATTCGCTTCGCATGTAATCTATCACCACGAGTTCTCGGGGGACTTTCAGAGCTTCGGCTACCTTTCCTCTGACAGCATCCCTTTTCGGCGTCTTTTCCCGGGGGTGCTCGACCTTAAAGTACACTTCCGTTCTTTTCAGCAGGGCGTTTTCCCTTTTGTTCGTTATTTCGATTTCCATTTTATGCCTCCGTCTTTTTCATCCTGGACAGGGCGTCATTCGCTTTTTTTCTGGTCTTTTCGTCCACTTTCACCACGCACATCCCTTCATCGGGAATCCCATAGACAACGTATGCGCCGTCAGGTGCGAGTGATATGCATACGAGAGATGCGAGGTCCTCTTCGCCATCGACCTTTATAAGGGTTCTTTCTTCGGACTCCATCGCGTTTTTTACCGCATTCCACAGTTCTGCGGTGATGGTTGCTTCCGGGTTTCTCACCGTGACCGTTTTTTCCGCAGAAATGTCATCCAGGTCTAAATGGGAAGAGCGCTTTGTTTTGCCGTCTACAACGGCGAGATGCGGCATAATGCCTCTCTGATATAAAGTTATCGAGCAGACATCTCCGACGGATATTATGTACTCTCCATGAAGAGAATCGATCTCGAAATCCTCAATAATTGGTCCAAGAGGTTCCGCCAGCTCTTTTCTCATCTCATCCGGAAGAATCCATATTGCTTCAGGACTCTCCTCTGACTTTGAGCGCATATCTGCCATTGTTCTCTATCCCCATCTTTCTGGCTATCTCCGATTTCGTATAATCGACGATTATGAGATATCCCTGCCATTCTCTGGATGTCTCTCCTCCGCATATGGGACATGTTTTTTCGGGAGTAAGGTATCTGCATTTCTTGCAGGCTTTTAGATCTTTCGTCATTTCGCCCCCTCCTTCTTTCGGTCCTCTTCGAGCCATTCGATTTTCCCGAGACCTGGCTGTTTCATGGTCAGCCCTATCTTGGATTCTCGCGGGGAGCGCTCGTTTATTGCCACGGAGACTATTCTCGCCCTCACCTCATCCTCTATTTTCAGGAATCTTTTGGTATCCGCAGCGACAAGCCTCTGATTCGCAAGGTCGACATCTATCCTATCGGTGGTTATCTGGCTTATGTGTATGAGCCCGTCCAGAGGACCGAATCTGACAAAAGCCCCGAATTTGACGACCTCGCATACGAATCCGTTTATGACCTCTTTGTCCTTAACCTCGAAAGAAAGTGCCTCATACTCGACCTTCTGATACACGGCACCGTCTCCGTATACCATCCTTCCCTCCCCCATCAACTTTATATCCTTTACAAGAACGACCATTATGTTGTCGTGCATTGTGCCTTCAAAGGTCTCCTGTGCAATCTCCTTGCACACCCTCTCGTAGTCCTCTGAAAGGCGCTCTGGAGGAATTCTCACGGTATCGACTCTCTTTTCCATAAGATACATAAGTATCACCTTTTCTTCCCGAGTAAGTTTTCTCATATAAAGTTATGGCGGCAGAAAAAAGAATTGTGATTGGAGAATTTTTTCCTCCGAGGTGTTCTAAAAGGTGTGAATGCATCCTATATATACCTATCGCAGAAGTTAAACACATGTACCGAAAATCTTAAATAAACCCAGACGAAATGAGCAGCAGAAAAACATGGAGGTTTTTAAAATGAAAAAAGGAATCCAGATCGGATTGATATGGGCCGTCGCATTCCTCCTTCTCTTCCCTGTGGGGAATGTGATGGCCGTGGATGTGCAGAGCGCCAACGACACCAGTACGACAATAAGCTGTGTCGTACAGACAGGTTCACCAGTTATAAACGACGTGAAATTCATGGACAGTAGCTGGACATTGAGGAATAACACTCAGATAGATGTCCTGCAGACCTACTACTTCGTTGTGGACGTCACTCAGGACGCAGGATGGGTGAACATAACCTATGTGAACATAACCCTGTCCTTCGATTTCGGAGATGATTCCGACATCAAACCCTATGTCGGGACCAACAACACGCAGTTCAGACTCGTTTATGAGAACACCACCGGAACAGCTTCATTCGGTCTTGCATCCGCAGGAAACGGTGAAGTCACCTTTGTTGCCGGTACGGAGACCTATGTGAACGATACCACAAGGATTCTCAACTTCTCGTTCACACCGCAGAACGAGATAAGACATGCCACCGGTGCCGGTACGGGAGGTCTCGGCTTCAATGACCTCTATTCCTGGAACTATAGGGTAAATGCTACGAATAATGACGGGCTCGTATCTTCGAACTGGGATGATGAATTCGGAGTTTACAGATATACCAGCATATCCGCGTCCGGAGACCCCACAGGAAGCGGCAATCCCGGTCAAACCGTAACGCTCTCCCCGTCAACCACGGTAACGTTCAGCGCTAACGAGGAGTTCAATCTGAGCGTTAGCATAAGCGATCTTACCAGCGGTACGAACACAATAGCCGCGACGAATGTGGAAGTTCTCGGCGGGAACATAGCCGCATATACCGCGTTTGGCGGTGCTGGCGTCGTCCAGTGGATATATGGCGGTGCTGGAAGCTGGCAGGCTCCTTATGACACATACAACCCGTCATTGGACCATCAGGTGCAGACCGATTGGAGAGTGAACATACCGTTCGGTACTCCTACGGGAACATACAGCTCGCCGGTGACCTACACGATAGAAGTGAACTAACCCCAATCCCCTTCCCTCTTCTGAGGGGAAAACGATGAGAACCCTTTCCACATCGCTATCGCTAGCGTTGATAGCATTCACACTATCGAGCATCTTCATACCTTCGGGTAGCGGAGCCTCCATCCAGAGTTTTGATCTGCATATGGTCGGAGAGGCCGCTTTAAAGGATTCTGAGGGCAGATACAGAATGGTCGCAGGGATATGGCACCAATTTGATATCTATCTGGACACGAGTGCGGATGTCGTGGAGATAGAGATGCGGTACGGAGATTTTACGGACTGGGACACCACCAACCACTACCGTTGGCTTTATTCGGCGGGCAACTGGAGCGATGCGGAATATGGAATATATATCGAACAGGATAAATGCGACAGAACTGGGACCCTTTACTCCTTTATAGTGGGTGTGGACGGAAAGGTTAATTACGGTTTGTGGAACCTGACGGTAAGGGCGGACGGAGAGGAGATATATGCATCGGAGATATATGTGGAAAAAGCTGTCGTAGGCGCTGATTTTCACTCGGCGGATTTTCTGCTGTGGGCGGTACCATTTACCGCAGGAACGATAGACTCTGCGGATAAAATGCAGTATATTAGGATAGTGAATGGGGGCAATACACCGTTGTATTATAATATCACCTTCTCGGCCTTTTCAGATAGGATAAACCTCACGGGAGATGACGAGGTAATACACGTCGGTGGAGAGACCGTTCGGTACATCAGATTCGGGACGGATTCATGGAGCCCCAGAGTCATAAAAATAAAGGGCAGGATAAATGTAGGGGCTATGTACAGGATACCTACGGCCAGTACAGCCACGCTTATAACAGGGGTCGGCTCAACATTTCCCTTAACGATATATATCGGACATTCCGGATATGAGATACTGGAGAAAGACGGCCTGACAATCCAGATAAAGAGACGCATATCTTTGGACTATGGTGCGGAATCCGAGCTGAAAATCTTTTTAACAGGAAACGGTACTGCTATGGTGAACATACGCGGAGAAAACTGTACGATAGAGGAGATTATTTACAGGGGAGAAAAGAGAAATCCTCCTTTTCCGGTGGTCCTGTCCGAGGAATTCGAGACAAACATAACGATAAGAATACGAGCGGACACCCCCGATGTCATAGCGAAGGTAATATACCTGATAGAATATGGGGGAAAGGACAACATATACTCCACTGATGTAGAGGTCGGGCCAGCACCTCCTCCGGAGCCTGTACCACCGCAGGAGCCAGACAAAACCTTGGCTGCGGCCTTCATCATAGGAGCAGCGGCATTAGCTACTGCATACATAATGTTGACACATAAAAAGGCGGCGGATGAAGTGAAAAGGAAGGGCATTGAGGATGCGAGCGAGAAAAGACCAAGACGCACAAAAAAGAAGAGGGGAGGAGATAAGAGATGAGGGGGAGGGCTATTCTGGCAATCTTTGCAATTTCCATGATTCTCGTGGTGACCAATCCCGGAATCACAAAGGCAAACCCTGATGCCACTGGCGTATCCGTTCTGAACGTGGATCCCACGATCTCCTACATACACTTCTCGTCTTCCGACGGCATCCACATGGTACAGGTCACGGTTTCGGACTACAACTCATGGATGGATGTATATCGTATAACTGTGGAGTTCAGGGGAGAAAAAGGACCTATAAGTGTGATAACATACACTCAGTATTCAGATAGAGCCAACATGACAACGAGAGTGGACTGGTTCAATGAGACATACGGTCACTACCTGATGGAGTCGAAATCTGGAATCGTGAGGGTATCCAACGGCACTACGGTGTCAGAAAAGTGCGAGATGAATGTGACCTTCGCTTTCAGACCGATAGAGGCAAGAAAAGTCGTTGTTACCGTGGAAGACCTGGAAGGCAGTATAGCCAGGGCAAGGGTGGATTATCCCCCCTTGTTCGGTTTTCCGATGGAAGAGGAGCCGATATCTACCGATCTGATAGCCGTTGTTCTCTCTGTGTTCGGCACGGCAGGAGGAATAAAGCTGAAATACGGCTCATTCAAGAAGCCGATAAAGAATCTCAAGAATGGTGTCAAGGAGGTGAGTAAGAGATGAACGGGAGGGACAAACTATCGATAATACCGTTCACGTTCTTTTTCTTCCTAGGACTGTATGTGGTAATAAAATTCTTCCTGGTCCTGTTCTGGACGCTCAACTTCAATACCAAGATAATCCTGGAACTTACACCTTTCTTCCTGTTCGGAATGAACCCGGTCCAGTTGCTTGTTCTGTCAGCCATCGTGGCCGGTTCTGATGCATATTTCCATTTCAAGAATCACGGTTGGAACATCGTGATATCCTTCGTGCCGACCGTCATAATGCTTATCGGCATAGGTGCCGCGATATATGCCAGCGAGTGGAACAATCCCTTTTACTATACGCTCTTCGCAATAATGCTGGGTGTCACCATCGTTGACCATCGATATCTCCTGAAGATAAACGGATATATCAGAGAGGAGGAGGGCGAAGAAGAGGTCGAAACGGTCGAAGAGGCTGCCGAGGAGGGCGCTGAGGAAGAATGGGAGGAGATAACTCCTGCCGAAGAGGTCTCGGAGGTCGAGGTAGAGGAAGTAAGCGTAGCTCCGGAGGAAGAGAGGGAGATTGAGGAGATACTGGAGGCCGAGAAGATAGAGGAAGAACTGAGAGAGATGCCGGAAGAGGAAAGGGAGCACCTCGAAGAGGTGCCCGAGATACCGAAAGATATGATAGGCAAAATAGAGAGGCATGAAATCGCTGCCAGGGAAGAGGAAAAGGTCGAGCCCAAGACCGAGCCTGCGGAGATGTCCAAAGAGGAGAGGGAAAAGACCATAGAGGAGCTGCTCGAAGAACTGCTGGAAGCCACCGGTAAAAAGAGGGAGATGGAGAAAGGGAAGGAATGCCCGATATGCGGGGCCATGAACTCTATGGATGCCAAATACTGTAAGGAATGCGGTTCCGAACTGGAGGAGGGGGCATGAAAAAGGTGGCGATGTTCCTCACTGCCCTGATGCTCATATCCGCCATACCCATGGCAGGCGGCGATACGCTGTTCACATTCGTCGACGGTTCCGGTACGGATTCTTCCCAGTTCGGGTTCAATGTCACTTATCTGGGCGATATCAACGGGGACGGCTACGATGATGTGGCTGTCGGAGCACCCTACAACGACAGCGCGGACGGTAGCAGGCCTGACTGCGGAGCGGTTTACATATTCTTTGGATATCCGAATATGGACATATTCCATGGGAACAATATAGATATAGGGAGCGCCAACGTTACGATATACGGTGCGACGACAGGCGATTATTTCGGATGGAGCGTGGCGTACGGCGGCAACATCGACGGTTCCGGCGGAAGCATAATCATCGGTGCACCGGATAACGACACCGCTGATGGCAGCAAACCGAGCGCAGGTGCAGTCTATATATTCAATTCCACAGCATTCGTATCCTCTGGAAAGACCTATTCGGCAACCGATGCCAACTACACCATATATGGCGAGCAGAACTATACCAGATTCGGATTCTCCATCTCGGGAGGAGCGAATATAGACGGTCTGCTGTATGACGATTTCGTTGTCGGAGCCCCTGGAAAGGTGTATTTCTACGACAATATGGAATATTCCGACAGTCCAGGCGGTGCCACCACGCCTTATCATGGGTGGACACATTATGGGAGCGGATTGACAGATGAATGGGAACACGGTACACCCTCGAACAGCGATAACGATGCGGATTCGGATGATTTTGGCCCTTATTCTGCATATTCGGGAAAATATTGCTGGGCTACAGATTTGGATAACGATTACTCTCTAGGAAGTTCGTTGAGCGACTTTATGGCTCTAAACACAACAGATATCGACCTAACCGATTCTATGTATCCTCATCTGACATTTTACGATTGGCTCGAGATTGAGGGGGGCTCATATGATTACTGCAATATAAGCATATACAGGAGTTCGGATGACACGCTACTTCTAACTCTCGAGGCAGATTACGATGACACTCATGCTTGGCAAAAAAACGTATACAACATCTCGGCGGTTGCGGGAGAGATAATATATGTGCAGTTCGCCCTTCATTCTGATTCCACGGTTGCCTATGCCGGCTGGTACATAGACGATGTAATGGTATATGAGAACAAAACCGGGAAAGCCTATGTTTTCTACGGTGATGGCTCGCTACCAGGGAGTGCTTCCAATGCCGATGTCGTGCTTCACGAGGGCAGAGGTAGCGAACTTTTCGGCTACTCTGTTTCCACAGGAGATGATTTGAACGGAGACGGATATGATGACATAGCAATAGGTTCTCCAGGATATGATTTCTTCAGGGGCAAGGTATCTGTTTATTACGGCGGACAGCTGGACCCTCAGGTTTATTTTCATGATGGCTTCGATGACGGAGTGTTCAATGGATGGGCCGCAGGCGGTGCTGCCACCGTCTCCATAAGCAGTACGGTATATCATTCCGCACCGTATTCTCTTTTAATATCGGCAAGTGCGACAACAGCCACATACATCACAAAAACGATGTATTGCCGAAATGTCTCTAACCCCGTGATGTCGCTTTGGTGGAATCCGTAGGGAGATATAGCGAGGATATACATGCGCGATGACAATGAGGGCTCGTATTATCTTATAAGAGAGAGCACTGCCACGGCATGGGAACAGGTCACGGTAGACCTGTCCAAAGAAGCGGCAGGCTACGGATTTGACCTTTCTGACGGATTGTGGATAGTCATTGGTGTGTGGACCGGTAATGGAGACATATATGTGGACGACATAAACCTAACTGGCATCCGAAGTACGGTATATTACGGCGAGAACGCAGGAAAAGGGCAGGAAAAGGGAGACGCCTTCGGTTCTTCCGTTGAAATCTCAGGAGATATGAACGGAGACGGCAGAGGCGAACTGGTTGTCGGTGCACCCAACGGCGGTCAGACAGAGGGAAGGGCCAAGATATACTACGGTCGTAGCATCCAGGAGCCTTCTGTCACTACATCCAAATACGGAGGGTTCATAATAGAATCGGATGGTTATGTTTGGGGGGCCCAGGCCTTCGTCCCAAAGGAGGATATAACCCTTGTTGCCATAGAACTCCAGATAAGATCCAGAGATGACTGTGCAGGGAAGGCATATGTGCGAATAAACGCCACAAGCGGAAATCTCCCTGGCTCTGTCGTCGTCAGTTCCGTGGAATCCTTCCATGCACCGAGAACATTGCCGGCAGTATGGGTAAGAGTGGAATTTTCCGCCCCGGCAAAGCTATCTGCCGGAACGAGATATTGGATAGTGGTGAATACCTCAGATGCCTTCGGTTACCTCTGGTATTCCGACAATGGAGGCATATATTCGGACGGAAGGTTCATAACCAATGGTGCGACCGTCCAGACCGGCGAAAACGCCACATTCCTTCTGCATTTCGAGGCCAATGTAACTCTCAACGGTACGCGGGCAGGCGACAGATTCGGTTATTCGGTATCCTGGGCGGATATGGACGGAGACGGCTATAACGACACGATTGTCGGCGCTCCATACAACGACACCGCATCCGGTACACTTGCGGATGCCGGAGCCATCTATGTTTTCAGAGGGGGGCCCACAATGCAGAGCTACATCTCCGCTTCCAGTGCCGATTACATAAATTACAGTACATCTGCGGGAGCCCACTTCGGATTCTCCGTTTCGAAAGCAGGAGATGTCAACGGAGACGGGTTCAATGATGTCATAGCAGGTTCACCCGCATACGCCATCGATTCGGGTAAGGCGGAGATACTCTCATGCAAAAAACCACCGAATATTGTGGACTATGACCTGCTGGATTCCTCCGGAGCCTCAAGGTTGAACCAACAGATAGATGTCAATGCGGAGTATCATTTCATAGTCAATATCACTCATCCGAATGGGTGGCAGTATGTGGATTATGTGAGGGTAAGGGCATGGTATGACTTCGGGAGCGAGGCCACCGCATACAATGATACCAAAGGCGGAAACATAAACCTGTTTATTGAGTACGAGAACACTACCGGAACAGGAATCTTCAAACTCCTGTGGCCGACCGGAGGAGAGGTCGTCCTCGGAACCTGCTCCGACACAGTGATAAATTCCACGACATATTCCCTCGATTTCAACTTCACACCCATGTATCAGTTCAGATATGCGCCCGGAGACGGAGTGTGGGATGCGGGACCGGGATTCAATGATGCGAATTCCTGGAATTTCGAAATAAACGTCACCGACTCCAGCGGGTGGTACGATTCCGTGAAGGACGAGTTCGGCATATATCGCTTCACCTCGGTATCCGCCAGCGGAAACCCGTCGGTAACCGGATACCCAGGCTTTACATACGCTATGACTCCCTCGACGATCGTCACATACAGTTCCAATGCCGACTTTCACATGAACGTCTCTCTTGTAGACGATTTGTGGAATGCCGGTAACACGGCCAGCATAGCTGCCAGAAACGTCGCCATAAACTGGACCGGCCATGTGCCCGATTCCTATGTGTCGTTCGCCGGGTCAGGCTCTGCAAATGCCATATGGATAATAGGAGATTCGGCCACACTGGTATCAGCACCTCTCAACGACACCTCTCAGAGCATAACCGTTTACTGGCAGATAACAATACCGGCAGGCACGATAGCAGATACATACAGCGCCACCGTCAATTACACCATATCTCAAACATAGGGGAATCTTTAAATCCTGTTTCATATCGGCTCATGGTGATTTCATGAAGGATTTCATATTCCACAGTCCGACGAAGATAATATTCGGAAGGGGCAAGAACGCTGAGATAGGCGAGGAATTGGCAAGAGATGGTGTGAAGAAGGTCCTGATGATCTACGGAAAGGGCAGCATAAAGAGGAACGGAGTATACGAGGAGGTAACATCTTCGCTAAACGACAACGGCATATCTTTCGTTGAACTCGGAGGAATAAAGCCCAATCCTGTGCTCAGCATGGTCTACGAGGGCATAGATTTGGCAAGAGCCGAGGGGTGCGAAGCCGTCCTCGGTGTCGGTGGTGGAAGCGTGATAGATTCCGCCAAGGCCATAGCGGCGGGCATACCATACAAAGGAGATGTGTGGGATTTCTACTCTGGAAAGGGGCCTAGCGAGGCTCTACCGATATATGCGATACTTACATTATCGGCTACAGGCTCCGAGATGAACGGGAATTCCGTGATAACAAGGGACGACAGCATGGAAAAGAAGGGGATGCACGGCGGAGCGATAACCACACCGAAGGTATCGATAATAGACCCGAGCGTTCAGTTCTCTCTTCCGAAGGAACAGACGGTATACGGTGCAATAGACGCTATAACTCACGTTGCCGAGTACTATTTCAACGGTTCCAAGGAACTCAACTTTCCTGACAGGCTCTGCGAGTCCCTTATACGGACAATAATAGAGAGCACGGATGTCCTGCTCGAGAATCCTACGGATTACGATGCGAGGGCCGAACTCGCATGGAGCGCAACAATGGCACTGAACGGCATGACCGCAGTCGGAAGGGGAAGAGGTGACTGGTCCAGTCATCAGATAGAGCATGCTCTAAGTGCGATATATTACATAGCTCACGGAGCCGGTCTTGCCATAATTTTGCCGGCATGGCTGGAATACACCAAGGATGTCAACGGAGACAAGATAGTACAGATTGGAGAGAGGGTACTCGGGATCAAAGGAAATCCGGAGGAGACAATAGAAGAACTCATAAATGTCTATGCGGCCTGGGGAGCGCCAGTTTATCTGGAAGATGCGGGGATTCCTCCGTCGGATGCTGAAAAAATAGCGGAAAACGGCTCCATAGGCTATCCTCTCGGATCAGCAAAGACTCTCGAGAAAGAGGATGTCGTCGGAGTTCTGAAACTTGCATCGAAAAGCAAATAGCTCTCCTATGGCAATCTCTATATACTCTTTTTTCATTACCTGCCCGGGATACCCATGATGATAAGGTGGCACGGACACGCATGCTTCGAAATATCCGGCTCTAAAACGGTGGTTATCGACCCACATGACGGAAAGTCCATAGGAATTCCAACCCCCAACGTGAGAGGGGATATCGTACTGGTTACCCACGATCACTTTGACCACAATGCCACGAGAATCGTGAAAGGAAGTCCGGAAATAATAAGGAGTTTTGTGGGCAAGAAAAAGATAGGAGGGCTTGAGATCCTCGGCATAAACGAGTACCATGACGAGATGGGTGGAGCGAAAAGAGGGCCGGTATCCATATACAGGTTCTCCATGGACGGTCTGGACCTGACCCATATGGGAGACATAGGCCATATACCCGACGAACATACGATAGGGAAACTGAGGGGCACGGACATACTTTTCATACCCGTCGGTGATGTATTCACCGTCGGTGCATCGGATGCCTGGAAGATAGCCAGTAAGATAGCCCCCAGAGTAATCGTTCCAATGCACTACCGCATAGGCGGACTGTCGCTGTCCATAAAGCCGGTCAACGGTTTCCTCGAGAACCTGCCTCCAGAAAGGGTGATAAAGATAGGCAACAGCGTTGACTTCGAGAAAGAGGATCTGCCAGAAAAGACCGAGATATGGGTCTTCTCCCTCTGACATGACAATCATAAGGAATTTTGAGGAGAAGGACATAGGAGACATAACGGATATAGCGAAGCGCTCCCTAAATACCGATTACGACCCCAGGTTCTACATCTCCATACACGAGCTGTGGCCGTCCGGTTTCCTGGTGGCCGAGGAGAACGGAAGGATAGTCGGGTTCATAGCGGGAGTGATGCCCCAAGAATCGGAGGCCAGAATTCTCATGATGGCCGTGAAAAAGCATTTCAGAAGAAGAGGCATAGGAAGAGCGCTCATGCATGCTTTCATAAACAATTGCACCCTGATAGGCGCTAAACGCACATATCTGGAGGTTCGAAGGAGCAACACCGCCGCAATAAAGTTCTACAGAAGCCTCGGATTTTCGACCGGAGCCAGTTACCCCTCGTACTATGATGACGGAGAGGATGCACTGATAATGTGGAAGACCCTATGAAGCGCCACGGAAGCAAGCACTGCAAAGATTATAAATAGAACATCCCCATATACTATCATGAGACGATACAAGCTCAAACTCTGCCTCTTCGGTGGCGGAGGTGTCGGCAAGACCTCTCTGATACGAAGATATGTGTATGACGAGTTCGATGACAAATATCTTCAGACCATAGGGACCAAGGTGTCCAAGAAAGTGGTGGATGTCTTCATCAACGGTGAGGACGTGGAGGTACAGCTTTACATATGGGATATAATGGGGCAGAAAAACTACAGGGATGCTTTAAAAGAGGCGTATTTCCATGGTGCCGATGCCCTTCTCGGAGTTGCTGACATAACCAGAAAGGAGACGTTGGAAGAGTTGGAGGAATGGATGGAGGCTATGAGGGGAGTGGTCAAGGATGGGGCTCCCGTGATATTTCTCGGCAACAAATGGGACCTGAAGGAAGAGGCACAGTTCGGAAGAGAGGAGATTGAACTGGTGGCTGACAGATACCTTGGGGATTACTACTTCACCAGCGCCAAGACAGGGGAGCATGTGGAGGAAGCTTTCGAAAAACTCGCGGAAAGAGCCGTGGAAAAGAGAATGGGTGATTGAATGGAAAATTTCAGTGAGATAAGCCCGGGAGATGCGATAAAATACCTTCCCCTTCCGGTTGTGATAGTAACCGCCAGAAAGGGAGAAAGCATGAACGGAATGACGGCGGCATGGATATCCCAGGTATCTGCGAAACCTCCCGTGATAATGGTTGCCATAAGGCTGGAGAGATACACCTGGGAACTGATGAAGGACACGGAATACTTCGGAATCTCCGTCCTCGGTGAAGGGCAGGAGGACATCGCAGAGTTCTTCGGGACCGTAAGCGGTTGGGATAAGGACAAGTTCAAGGAGATGGAAATGGAACCGTTCTATTCGGAAGAGGGCATACCGCTGATACCCGGCTCTCTGGCCGCATTCGTGTGCAGAAAGAGAGAGGTCGTTGAAATCGGAGACCATCTGGCCATCTTTGGAGAGGCGATAAAAGGATGGGAAGGAAAAGGAGACAATCCTCTGGTATGGTACAGATGGAACGTTACCGGGATGAAGTCTGATTAATTGCCAGAGCCCAATTCTCTCAGAGTCTCGAGCTGCGTATCAAAAACTTCTCTCAGATACAGGACCATTCTGACCTCATCAATCCCTTCGTGTTTTTCCAGCTCGTCCATGATTGCGGAGAGCGCTATTTTCGCCGCTTTTTCTACCGGATATCCGTATGCACCGGTGCTTATAGATGGAAAGGCCATGGTTCTTGCGCCTATTTCTCTTGCGAGTTTCATGGAGTTCCTGTAGCATCTTTCCAGAATCTCCGGCTCGCCATGCTTTCCACCGCGCCATACTGGACCGACTGTGTGGATTATCCATCTTATCCCTCTTTCTTTCATCCTGCCGGCACGCGTATACACCGCATTTCCATGCTCCAATCTCACTATCTTCCTGATTATCTCCATGCATTCCCTGTGAAGTTCCGGTCCGGCAGCCCTGTGTATGGCTCCATCTACTCCTCCCCCGCCCATCAGCCTACTGTTGGCAGCGTTCACAATGGCATCCACCCTCTGTTCGGTTATGTCTCCGTGCACGAGTCTGAGCGTACCGTATTTAAGCCTGAGTTCCATGGAGCCAATGGAGCAAATTAAAAATATTGTCTTTCATGGGTAGCCGTGAAGGAGCGCCTGCAGAAATACATGGCAAGATGCGGTGTGGCATCCAGAAGAAAGTGCGAGGAGCTGATACTCGCCGGCAGGGTGGAGGTCAACGGAGAGGTGGTGGACGAACCGGGAGTAAAGATAGACCCTGATAAGGATGTGGTAACTCTGGACGGAGAGGTTCTCAGGCCTGAAAGTCCGAGATATTATGCGGTGAACAAGCCTGTTGGGTATATCTCTTCAAACAGGGATGAGAAAGGGAGGCCAAGGGTAATCGATATAATCCCCGGCAAAGGGCGGCTTTTCACAGTTGGGAGACTGGATATAAACTCCTCGGGGCTGATAATCGTCACTAACGACGGGGATGCCGCATACAGACTATCTCATCCGAGATTCGCTCCGGAAAAAGAATACCATGTTCTCATTAAAGGGACTCTTGAAGAAAGGGATATAAGAGCGCTGGAAAATGGCATAGTACTAGAGGAGGGAAGGACTGCTCCCGCTAAAGTGAAGGTTCTTTGGCAAAAGAATGGAAAAACCATGGTCTCAATAACGGTCAAACAGGGATGGTTCCGCATGGTTCGAAGGATGTTTAATGCCATAGGAAAAGATGTTAAAAGCCTCAAAAGGGTGAGAATAGGCTCTCTGACCCTCAAAGGAATAGAAGAGGAGGGTATGTGGAGGGATTTGTCCGAAGAAGAAATAAAAAGATATTGAGATAATAGGTTCAAGGCATTTCTTGATCCAAAGGTTCTCCATCTACAACGTTTTCCTCCGAGATAGCAGATTCCATGTCTTCGTCATATCTTTCTCTGAACTCTTCCGGTGCCGTCTCTTCTAGTGGAGCCCCAGCTGTCCCCTCTTGTTCTACTGCTCTTATCTTTTTCTTCATAGCTATGGCCAGAATCACTCCGAGGACTATGATTATAATCAGTATCAGGTAAAGCCAGGGAATTCCCTCCGAAGGAGCTTTTGTTTTGGGAAGTTCAATCTGCGGGATGTTCGTGCTATCACCGGGGCTCACGGAGGCACTGGCCGTCTGCACCTCATAACCATCCTTGGATATCGTTATCGTATGATTGCCTGCATGCACCTGTATTGAGAACTCACCGTTCTCATCTGTTGTAGTGGTTTCTCCCGTATCCAGAGTTACCGTTACACCGGATATCGGATTTCCGTTCTCATCCACAACTCTGCCTGTTATCGTTCCTATGTCTGTGGTTGTGAAAGACCACGTGTATTCATCCATTGCATTTCCCGCACGATCGGAGCCTGTGACATGCACCGTATATTCGGTGGCATAGCTCATATTTTCAGAGGGTACGAATGAGATAGTGTTATGTAACCATATAAGTTCTCCTTCCAGGCCATTTATACTAATTCTAACCGAACTCTGATCCATCGTCTCAGAGAATGTAACGGCTATGACAGAATCCACAGGAACATCGCTTCCGGTCGGTGAATGCTCCGTAACCGTTGGAGCGGTCGCATCGACATCGAATGTCACATTTGCCATACCCTCATTTCCTGCGTTGTCTATGGCTTTGACATAAACGGTATGCGTTCCATCAGTGAGATTGTCAAGGTGATATGTTGTGTTGGTCCCAACATCCATCCATGTTCCTGAATCGATCATTATCTCGTAGTGGTCGATGCCGGATGTATCATCTGTGCCATGCCATGTGACCTGTGTATCCGCTGTGTGGAGTGAACCCTCAGAAGGTGCGGTTATCGTTATTTCCGGTGCTGTGGTATCGATTGTGAAGTTCACGGATGCGGTGTTCTCGTTTCCTGCAGTATCAATTGCTTTTACCTCGACAGTATGTTCTCCATCCGAGAGGTCAGCGAATTCATGCTGGGTATCTGTTCCGATATCAATCCATGCTCCCGAATCGATACTTATTTCGTAGTGGCCAATACCGCTCAGCGAGTCGTTTCCTGCCCAGATCACTGTTACGGTGTTGAGGTCGAAGAGAGAATTCTCCGATGGAGAAGTTATGTTGATGTTGGGTGCCGTGCTATCGTAAGCACATATCGCATCCGCAGATGTCTTCGATTCGCTGTTTCCCGCCGCATCTGCGGCAATAGTGTGGAGCTCATAGTATCCGTCACCCTCGGGGAAGGTTAATGTTATTGTTCCTGACCATGAGGTCCCTGAAATTGATATCGGCGAGCCGAACTGTGTCCATGAGGACCATGTGGAGTTGTCGCTGGATAAGCGGTAATAGAGGGTAATCGAAGAAAGATCCTGATCATCCGTAGCCGAGAGCGAGAGATCGATGTTTGAGTTATGCCAGTATGGTGTGATTGCAGAAACAGACGAGGTCGGTGCCACGGTATCCTGGGGTTCCGTGGTGAAACTCCATGAATAATCGTCTGTCGGTGAGCCTTCCGCAGTGCCGTTTCCGTTTCCATCAAGGGTATTTCCGTTCACATCCGCAGCGATGCTAGCGTTAATAACTATGGTATATGTGGTGTTGTAGGAAAGGTTCGAAGCGGGAGTGAATGTCATCGTAGTATTTGCGGAATTCCACGAAAACGAGCCGCTTAAGGAAGGAGTTATGGAGAAAGCATTCTCCACGCTGCTTGTGTTCATGCTCTCGTTGAATGTTGTCGCTATTACGGTGTTAACGGGAACTCCCGTCCCTGTGGGGAAATGAGATACCACGGTCGGTGGTGTGGTGTCAGGCTCGGTGGTGAAGCTCCATGAACACGCTGTCTGAACATTTCCGGCAAGGTCCTCCCCGCCTTCGATAGTAATACCGATTGTTTCATTGTATGCCCAGCTATCGTGTGTCCATGTCGCCGTATCGTTAGCGACATTCGTCGTGCTCCATCCTGCGAATGTGTATGTTACTGTGGTTCCCGAGGTCTGCGTGAGTGTAGGAGTCACGGATGTATCCATGCTCTCGCTGAATACGACCACAACATTCTGATTTATTGGAACGCCTGTGGAACCGTCTGCAGGGGTTGTTGATGTGACGGAGGGGGGTGTGGTGTCGTTCCCCGCATCTGTGGTTATGGGGGCCATTAGAGGATAGTAATCTATGGCTCCCGAAGTACCGCTTATGTTGGTATACGGTGTATCTCCTATGCCGTCACTTCCTGTGAGGTTTTGTCCAGGACCAGAGTAGTTATCTGCGCCGTTGTAGTCGGACCAGTAATTGCCCCCGGTGGGATATGAGGTGTTCCATAGATTGCTACCCGTGTCATCATATGCTTGAATAGCATTGTCGATGAAGTTGTTATTATATATAATGTTAGAATTCGAAGACAAAGAAAAGACTCCGTAGTTATTTTTTGATATGTTGTTGAGAACAATCTTGTTATCATTTGAAAACTGATATAGATAGATGCCTTTATCATTATTTGCTATGGTGTTGTTTGTAAATGTATTATTCGAAGAGGAATGGAATAATATGCCATGCCACAGATTCGAATCTAGAAGATTCCCTGAGATATTGTTATTTGAAGATGAATAAATGTAGATACCGCGATTGTTTTTTGTCGCATTATTATATGATATAGTGTTATTTGTGGAAAATCCTATTTCGATTCCAACCGTCCCGTCACTGACATTTTGTTCTCTTATCGTTATATACGTACAATTTGCTAAAATGATTTCTCCAGCACCACTAGGAACAACGCTTCCAGTTATATTTTTCCAGTAATACACTGGTTTGCCATTCACCGTATTGCTAATTCCGATTTGATGCCTATTCCATTGTTCTAATCTATTGCCCCATATCAGAATTCCATTATTGATTAGATCATTCCCTACTAGATTATCATTTTTGGAGTATCCAAGGAGGACTCCCCCATATGGATTTCCGGAGACAACATTGTAGATAACCTCACTATTGTTTGAATATCTCAGATATATACCATATCTCCAATTAGCGGAGACCATGTTTCTAGAGATATTTAAAGAATTACTGTCTTCCAAATATAATCCATCTAGGCCATTACTTATGAGACTGTTATTTTCAAATAGCGCCCGATTAGAATATATCGTAGAAATGCCGTGATAGTTTACATTGTATGAGACATTACATCCCACTACTGCCACATTGGTCGTATTGTTGAGATATAATCCGTTGTTGTTATTGTACTGGGCCATACAGTTCCTTATGGATATGTTACTGGAATCCCACACCCCCATTCCATGATATTGGAGCGTATTTGTGGCACTCGAATTTCTGATAGCGATATATTCGCTTCCTTCTGAGATCGCTATCCCTGTCAGGTTCGAGTACATAACCGTTGCGTTTTCTATTGTGCCATAGCTGAAGTTCCACATACCGATTCCATATGCGGTGTTGTTATATCCGATGAAATCAGTAATATCGGTATGGGTCGAATTCACGATTGCCAGACCGTAGGCATTGAAAGAGGAGTTCAGGTCAGAAATGCTTATGTTATTGGAATTGTCATCTATATAGGTCCCAACATAGCAGTTCCTGTTGCTTGTACCAGAGACGTTTGAAAAGCTGCTCTGAAAGATATATACTCCAATCCCATTCGATGCGGAATCATATATCGTGGCATTTTCAACTCGTATCCCGGAAGAGTAGCCTATGAGTATCCCACAGCTGGAATTGTATACTGTGTTATTTGTCATCTGACTGCCATAGTCGTAGTATGATGCGAGACCGTAGGTGGTATTATATATTGTGTTGCCCCTAATAACATTTGCTTTACCGGACATCGGCGAGAGGTATGCAAGAATTCCTATGTCGGAATAGGAAACTATGTTGTCAACTGCCGTATTATTGCTGGACCCTTGGAAGAAGATACCCCGGGTTGTGTTGTGTATATAGCAGTTTGAAACAGTATTATTAGATGAAAATACGTATATCGCATTATCGCCGTAACTTATCTCGGCATAT
This sequence comes from archaeon, assembly GCA_024278375.1. Classification (GTDB taxonomy): domain Archaea; phylum Thermoplasmatota; class Thermoplasmata; order WALJ01; family WALJ01; genus WALJ01. The sequence continues at coordinate 70,128 of JAJRTH010000092.1, forward strand.
AAAATATCTGCATGACCAGTTGCGTTGATATGTATAGAGTTCCAATCTGCCACGGATGGAAAGCTCTGATTAGATGTAAAAATCACCGGTCGTATCGAGCTTCCACTTACAGAGAGGTTACCCTCCACAAATAAGCTGTAGGAACCGTTGAATCTAACCTCCACTCCGGCAAATATTGTGAGGTTAACTCCAGTATCAACAATCACATTTCCTTCAATATAATAAGGGCTGCCTATGAAGGACCATGTGGTGTCCGAAGTTATGTGTCCCGAAACCACCGTAGCTCCCTTAACATTTTCTGTGCTATAATTTCCTATGATCATCATGCTTATGAGCAGCAGAGTCACCACACCAAGAGTTTTTATTTTTGCCATGATTTCACCTCAGAACCTCATCTTTATGCTTTATATAAGGGTTTTGGTACAATCGATACGGTAAGCAGTGCATCAACTTGGAAAGATGTGAGAGGTTATTTTAAAAAGAACCAATTATACCCTGTGAAACCCACCCACATAAATGCACTGAAAAATCTCGGATTGTTCGGCGCTCTCCACTCCCGCATACCGATAACCTCAGCGGAATTCGGGAAAAGGATGGGGCTCAGCCAGCAGTCTGCATCCAGGATTCTGCGGGAACTTCAGGCAATGGACATGATAGACATATCGAGAGGAAGGAAAAGCTGGATAAGGATAACAGAGAGGGGCAGGAATGTCCTGATGAAGGAGTACGGAGATTACAGGGCGATATTCGAAAAGGGCGAGCCTGTGATAAGGGGAAAGGTGGAGAGCGGCATGGGCGAAGGCAGATATTACCTGTCAAAAAGAGGCTATCTGGACCAGATAAAGAAGATATTCGGCTTCGAACCCTATCCGGGGACACTGAATGTGCGGCTATCCATGGAGGAAATGACGAAGTACAGGGGATTCCTCGGAAAAGCCATGACCATAAAGGGATTCGTCTCGGAGGGAAGAACCTTCGGTGATGTGCTGGCAATTAAGGCTGAGATGGAGGGAATAATATGTGCGGTCATCACACCGAAAAGAAGTCATTATTCGGACGTGGTGGAGGTAATAGCGCCTGTTAATCTGAGAGGTCTGCTGAAACTGAAGGACGGAGATGAGGTGGAGATAGAACTTCACTCCGCGTAGTAATATTCTCCCCTGTTTCTCTGTTCCCTGTCGAGCCTCGAATCAGATTTGTTTATCCTCGGTCTGCGCGTCTCGTTGTCCCTTCTGAATGTTATGCCCACGTTTTTCAGGAACCTGTTCATTCCCTCCCTCATGTGGAATGGCCCTTCCGCATAACCCTTCACTCCTGGCTCCCCGCCGAAGACCATTATCCTGTCGGATACCATGTCTATGAGATAGACGTCGTGGTCCACCACCATGGCGCTCTTCCCTGATTTGTCCATGACCCTCTTTATCACCTTGGAGGCGTTCATCCTCTCCTCTGCGTCCAGGTATGCCGAGGGCTCGTCGAGAAGGTATATGTCCGCATCCCTTCCAAGGCATAGTGCTATGGCGCCCCTCTGAAGTTCGCCGCCCGAGAGCGCCATGACCTCCTTCTCATAAAGGTCCTTCAACCTCAACGGATGCATCACCTCTATTTTGAAGAAATTGTCCTCCGTGCTCTCGCCAAGTGCGGAAAGAAAGAGCTCACGAACCGTTCCGTCGAAATCGGGCTTTATGTACTGCGGTTTATAGCTCACCTTGGCCTCGGCGGATATCCATCCGTCATCGGGCTGCAGAACCCCGGCAAGCATCTTCACGAATGTGGTCTTTCCCGTTGCGTTCGGACCTACAACGCCTATGACCTCACCCTGATGGATTTCGCCAGCGGAGGTCCTGAGCTCGAAGCTCGAAAGCCTCTTGAAAAGCTCTCCGTACCTTATCAACACGAAAGATTCCTTCATATCCCTTGGGGGGTGAGGATGGAACTTAATCTCCCTGTCCCTGAACCTTATGTTCTCCTCTGGCATATATCCCGAAAGATACACGTTTATGGCATTCCTGACGGGTCTCGAGTTCGCTATGACACCGTATGCTCCGGCCTTACCGTACATGAGGTGCACCAGGTCTGAGAGGAAATCCAGTATGGCAAGGTCATGCTCCACGACCACGACTATCTTTTCCTCGGCCAGCTCCCTTATGACCCTCGCAATCTCCAGCCTCTGGGAGATGTCCAGATACGATGACGGTTCGTCGAAGAAGTATATGTCCGCGTTCTTCACCATCGTGGCGGCTATGGCGACCTTCTGAAGCTCTCCTCCCGATATCTCGTCTATGTTCTTTTCAAGTGTGGCCCCCATCTTAAGCCTGTGCACAACTGCTTCCATATCTCTCTCTTCCACATTTTTAAGGAGATTTCCGACTTTTCCGGAGTACGCTTTCGGGAGCTTGTCCACATACTGCGGCTTGAACGCGGCCCTTATCTTTTCATCCGCCACTTTTTTCAGATATTCTCCGAGTTCCGTGCCCGAATACCTCTCTATTATCCGGTCCCACTCCGGCTTTTCGTGTATTATTCCGAGATTGGGCACGAGATTCCCCGAGAGTATGCTTATGGAACTGGTCTTCCCTATGCCGTTCTGACCGAGTATGCCTATGACCTGTCCCTTCCTCGGCGTCGGCAGTTTGAACAGGCGGAAGCCGTTCTCTCCGTACTGGTGTATCAGGTCCTCTTCGAGTTCTTCTGGAAGATTTATTATGCTTATGGCCCCGAATGGGCATTTGTGCACGCATATGCCGCAGCCGGTGCAGAGATCCTCGTGGATTATTATCTTCCCGTCTTCGCCGTACTCTATTACCTCCGTGCCGTTCTTCATCACCGGACAGTAGCTTATGCACTCCGAATTGCATCTCTTCGGCTGGCATCTTCCTCGGTTCACGGCTGCGACTCGCATAAAACGGCAAAGGAAGGGATTATTAAAAGAATTGGTCACCCCCTCCTCCCTCGGAATTTTGTGCATTAATTAAAGTACTGGTTCCGCTATGCGAAATCTATTTATAGCGGCCCCTCATTCCTCCATTTACAAACATGTTAAAAAAAGCAAGGAGGAAAAACATGCACGAAATAGCTTCGAATAAAGGATTTAAAAAAGCTCTGATGGCGTTTGCTCTGGTGGCCCTAATGGTAATCGGGCCTCTGGGGGCCATACAGCAGGGGAGCGCCTCCGTAGCTGTGGAAACAAGAGCGGATGAACCACTTCTACTGAGAGTTGCCATGCAGGACGATATAAAGACGCTCAATCCTCTGTCAGCAGGAGATGTCTGGACATGGAATGTAATAGGATGGGTTTTCGATGGTCTTGTCTGGAGAAACGCCTCCAACAACGATCACATAGAGCCTTGGGCTGCGGAATGGTTCCATCACGGTGACCCAGCCACATGGTCCAGCGACCCCTATCCGGACAACGATGCAAATACGGATTACAGGAACTGGACTGTAAAGCTCAGGGATGACTTGTTATGGCACGACTATGCAAGTCAGACCGGTGATGACCAGTATGTGAGAGCACACGATGTTATATTTTCACTGAGGCTCGTTGCCGATGTGGCAAGATATGCAGGCAGCGTCGAGTGTCTTGTGGCAAGAAACGATGACGGCTCCATGATGTATGGAAGTGATCTTCCTGCAAACGGCACAATCCAGCTGATAACATATGACGGAGAAAACGTTATAAAACTGCCTTACTGGATAGACCTTTCGACACAGGCCCAGTATCCGGATCTGCCCGTGGTTTATGTTACCGCAGAGAGCGATGACCTGACGCTTCACTACTTCCTCACACACGACTATGCGGATTTCACACTGGACACCCTCGGAGCTCTTATATTCCCCGAGAGGATATGGAATAACCACATAGCAGACAAACTCACATGGTCCGACCCCCAGGCGCTTATAAACTTCGGTCCGTTCGAATTTGCACAGTGGGATCAGACAGCGAGGGTTTCCAGGATAGATACTTTCAGAGATTATTTCCGTGTGGAATACGACCTCAAGGGAAGGCCGAAGCCATACATAGATGGCGTTCTATTCAAGGTCTACGCCAACACCGATGCTGCGGTTATGGCTTTGACCTCCGATGAGGTGGATTATATCGCATGGGCCATAGACCCAGGTTTCATAGACACCATCGTAAAGGATCCCGACCTGACACTCGTGAGGAACTCCGACCTCGGATTCTTCTATGTTGCGTTTAACATGAGAATTAAAGATTTCGGATATGCGGGATATCTCGAGGAAGGAGGAGACAACCCGACATATACCGGAGATTACACGGATATAGGCAAACCTTTCAGGGTTGCAATG
>JAJRTH010000093.1 GCA_024278375.1 archaeon
AACGAATTTTTAAACCAGAATTCGAATCAAAGATTCGAAACAGATGCTCGCCGAAACTTCAGGGAACTCGTGGACATACGTCTACGCTTCGCTACGCCCAAATTTTCCTCCGGAAAACTTCGCATGTCCACGAAACCGTTAACCCTAGCGACCTCCAACCTTTTATCCTCTCCTACTCATACCACCATTCCAGAGAACGATTGAGGAGCGCTTCCACCTGACGGCTGTATGGGGCGTAGTACTCTATCAACTTTTTCCTTATCTTTGCCTTCATCGGCGGATACCCCTCCCGATACAGGAGCCGACCAAAGAACTTCCACACAGGGCTCATGTGGTTCTCCATGAAGAACTTGAACTTCAGACCGGCCCTGTTGTCGAATATGATTTTCTTAACGAGTCTGTCGGCTAGGTCAGATTTCGGGGTTATGCCCACATTGTGCTTTTCATGCCATTTCTCGCTTCTGAAATCCGGATCGACTCCGAGGAACTCGAAGACCTCTCTCATGACCTTCTCGGGATTCTCCCTGAGGTCCCTGTGGATAAGAATGAGAATCTGCTCATCCGGGAAAACTTTTCTGAACCTTTCTATATGCTCCGCATATCTTCCTCTAGTGAGGTATGAGAGGCGGACAGCGTCCATTCCCTCCGCATTTCCTCTTTTCTCCGCCTCAAATGCCCTTTTTATGGCCTCCTCGAAGCTCAGTTTCTCCCTCCCGCTCCTGTTGACCTCATGCCAGTACTGCGAATATGCCCTGTCAACGGGATGGCGCAGGATGAATATCAGCTTCGCATCCGGCAGGAGCTTCTTTATCCTTTCCGGTACCTTTTCGTCATACATGTAGGAAGGAGATGCCTCACCGATGGCCTTTGCGCTCCCCGCATTCCTGAACCTTCCTTCGTACCATTCCACGCCCCTGCCATAGTTCGCAGTGAAGAAATGCAACTCTTTCTCTGTGGAGACCGCTATTTCCGGGTGTTCTTTAAGGAAATTGAAAAGCGCCGTGGTCCCGGCCTTTTCCGCTCCGCATATGAGAAATGTCGGCAGAGGCATGAAAAACCCTATTGCGCTCCCTATAAATCCTTTTCCATGTTCTCATAGATTTTCAGGAGCCTTTTCACCATGTTCTCCCAGTTGTACTCCTGTTCCACCAGTCTTCTTCCGTTTTCTCCGAGCCTCTTTCTGAGATTCTCGTCATCCCTCAGCCTTGCTATGGCCCTCCTTATTTCATCCGGGTCGTCACCATCCACAATCAGGCCTATCTCATGTTTTTTCACGAATTCCGCCGTGAAACCCACATCGTTCACAATAACCGGTATTCCGCATGCCATGGCCTCGAATATCTTCATGGGTACGCTGTAAAGTATGGGTGCATGGTTCTTAGGATAGACCACATAGAGCGCGTCTATTGTCCGATATCGCTCCGGAACCTTATCCACGGGCACGAAGCCCCGAATCTCTATGCTGCCATTGCCTCCGGCCATCTCCCTCAGCCTGTCCATATATATCCCCTCTCCACCGATTACCACCCTGACTCTTTCCATGCCTTTCACGGCCCTGAAAAGCATCTCGAAAGGGGCCGTCCACCTTATGTTTCCGAAGTGACCCACCACAAAGCCATCGTGCTCCTTTCTCACGGGTTTGAACCTGTCCTTCTCCGGGCAGTTGTAGACCACCGTTGTCTTCCTTTTCATACCGTAGTACTCACCGAAATAATCGCACGGGACCTTTATCCTGTATGAGAATCTGGCGAGGAAACGGTCCGCCTTTGACAGGGAGCGCCTGAGAAAACCGTCGGGGAAATCCAGATAATAGATGTCTAGAACATCAAAGACAAGAGGTTTTCCGTGCAATTTCGACAGAAGAACGCCTATGGGAAGAGTGTACTGGTCATAGCAGTGCAGGGCATCATAATCCCCGGGTTTCAGGGCTTTCAACAGCCCGAGATAGTACAGGGGCATCCTTGCGAATATCTCCCCCATGCTGCCATAGGGTGCCTTAACAGATATGTTCACGACCTTTACGCCTTCCACTGTTTCCATTTCAGGTCTCCTGCCGCTCCTGTCCCATGCGTATATGGTCACATCGTGCCCGGCATCCATAAGGCTTTTCGCCTGACGATAGACAGCGGGATGTGGATTGAACTCCTTGGCGAAGAGCATGGCTATTCTTACCATTCGTGGTGTGAATTCTCCCTGCGTATTTGTATGTTCCGCATTTCTCTCAAAAACTTCTTTAACCACTTCTCGCATTCATCACCGTGAAGATAGTCGCCATAATGACAAGGGATTTCCGCCTGTACCACGGTCTTGTCAGAGAGATGAAGAGAGCGGACATGCGATACATAACCCTGGAACCTGGTGAGCCCATACCTCCCTATGTCGGTCTTGTCATAACTTCCGAAGAAGAGTGCGGTTCCGTTGGTTTCGACAGAAAGATATGCGTCTCCGATCCTGAAAAGGGAGTTAAACAGGCGCTCGTCTACCTTACCGGTACCGAGAAGTGCAGGAAGCTCATAATCGGCGTTGACCCCGGAAAAAAGCCGGGAATTGCCGTTATCTGCGACGGGAAAATTGTCGAGAGGATGCAGGCCCTGAATCCAGAGGACTGTCTGAGGGTAATCGAGGATGCGCTCTCCTCCAGGACCTACGATGCAGCCACAATCAGGATAGGGCACGGCGACCTCACGAACAGGAACCGCACGATAACCGTTCTCAGAGAGCTTGGACTGAGAATGGAGCTTGTGGACGAGAGCCACACCACGAAGCTCACGAAAAATGCGGATATAGATGCCGCCATAAGCATAGCGTTCACGGAAGGCGTCAAGATAAGGGAAATGTACGATATTTCACCATCTCCCGGGGAAATAAGGGAGATACAGAGAAGGAGCAGGATGGAGAGCATAGGCGCTCTGACAATAGGAAAGGATCTTGCTGACAGCGTTGCGAGGGGGAAAATCACCATGAAAGAAGCGATAGAAGAGCAGAGGAGGAGAAATGAAGAAAAGAGAGCTTGAGATAAGGCTGCAGAGGCTCGAGAGGTTTGTGCCCGAACATCCCGTGCTCGAGCAGTACGAAACACCGGCAGGTATCGCCGCGGACATGCTTTTCTTCGCCTATTCCATGGGAGACATAGAGAACAGGGTTGTATGTGATCTCGGCTGCGGTTCAGGGGTTTTTGCGATAGGTGCCTGTGTTCTCGGGGCAAAAAGGGTCATCGGCGTCGATGTGGACGGGAAAGCTCTGGACATTGCCATTAAAAATGCGGAATATGAAGGTGTCAGCGTGGATTTCATACTACAGGATGTGAAAAGCTTTAATATGCAGTGTGATACCGTGATTCAGAATCCGCCTTTTGGCTCTCAGAACAGACATGCGGACCGCCCTTTCATAGATAAGGCCATGGAAATCGCGGATGTGGTCTATACCCTGCATCTCGAAAAAACCGCTCTGTTCGTAAGAGAATACGTGGAATCGAAAGGCGGAAAGATAAGCCACGAGCTCACCTATGAGTTCCCGATCAAACACATGTTCGGCTTCCACAGGAAGGAAGTGATGAAGTTCAATGTAAAGATGTTCAGAATAGAGGTAAACAGATAGAAGAGGTGTAAAAATGAGCGATTCGAAGAAAAAAGTGGTATTGCCCGGCGAGGTCGTCGGAACCAGCGAGGAATTCCTTCCGGGTGAGGGAACATTCGAGGAGGACGGGAAGATAATATCCTCGAACCTCGGCATTGTTAAGTACAACGAGAAGGACATGAGCGTCAGCACGGAACCCCTTAATCCGATTGTCACCGTGGAAAAGGGAGATATCGTGATAGGCGTGGTCACAGGAGTCAGGGAGACCATGGTCATCGTAGATATAAAGAAGGTGGAGGGAAAAGACAGAGGAATAACAGGAGAAACCCTAGGAACCATCCATGTCTCCAAGGCTTCACAGGGATATACGAAGGATCTGCGGAAAGAGTTCAGAATAGGAGATGTTCTCAGGGCCAAGGTCATGCAGGCAAAGCCGTCCATCCAGCTTACCACAGCTTACCCGGAATACGGTGTGGTCAAGGCGCTGTGCACCAAATGCAGAGCCCCGATGCTCAGAAAAGGCACGATGATGTACTGTCCGAAGTGCGAGAGAACCGAGACACGGAAGATATCCTCGCTTTACGGGAAAATGATGAGCTTTTAGATGCTTTCCACAGCCATTATCATTTTCACTGCTCTGACCGTTTCCCTGACATCATGAGCTCTTATGATGCTCGCTCCTTTTGCCGCAGCCAGAGATGCCATAGCCACTGATGCTTCCAGTCTCTCTTCCACCGGCAGGTCAAGGGTTTTTCCGATGAAGCTCTTTCTCGAGGCTCCTATGAGCACCGGATATCCCAGAGACCTGAACGCTCCCACCTCCTTCATTATCTGAAGGTTGTGCTCCACTGTCTTTCCGAACCCTATTCCCGGATCGATGACGATGGATTTCCTTTCTATGCCTGCCTTTACGGCGATCTCCGTCTGTTTTCTCAGAAATTCGATTACTTCTCCCACCACATCACCGTAGCTGGGATTTTCCTGCATGTTCTCCGGGTCTCCCTGCATGTGCATTATGACGACACCGACACCGTGTTCTGCAATGAGCTCTGACATTCCCTCCTTTCTCAACCCGTAGATGTCGTTTATCATATCTGCTCCCGCATCTATCGCCCTCTCCGCGACCTCGGGTTTGTAAGTATCAACGGAAATGATGACATCGGTTTCCTCTCTGAGGGCCTCGATCACGGGTATTATTCTTTCCATCTCTTCCGCCGCGCTCACTCTCCTGGAGCCCGGTCTGCTGGATTCCCCTCCGATGTCAATGATATCCGCTCCTTCTTTCACCATCTGTTTTCCCCTTTCCACGGCCCTTTCGAAATCATGATATTTTCCCCCGTCTGAAAATGAGTCGGGAGTTACATTCAGTATTCCCATGACGGCGGGCAGTCTCATCTTCCTGCCTTGCAGGGCGAAGGCACTCTCCTTTTCATAGTTCCCAATCGTTTCTCTTATTTCTTCGGCGATTCGCTTTCCGTTGAAGGGCTGATATTCCATCTTCTTCGTCAGGATCTCGATCTGTCTCTCGGTGAGCAGGAGGACGGCGTCGGTGCTGTCCGTATTCAGCCCCAGAACGGCCCAGCTGAGAGCGCAATCACCGCCCACGGAGAGCGCTTCCTGTTTGAGTATTATGGCGTCCTTTATGGGCACATTCTCGAGTTTTATGATGTAATGTCTTCCCTTCTTACTCATAAGATCGATGCCTTCGGGGGAAACACCGATGCTTTCCATGAGGCTTTTCAGCTTTGCTTCGTTTCGTATGTGGGCATTGAACATCAGAGACCTCCCAGACGCTCCATCATCTCCCTGTATGCATCCATACTTATTCTGCCGGCATCCCGCATGACCTTGAACATTTCAATAATAATCTGCTTTATCTCTTCTTTTTCCTCTCCGGCTTCCTCGAGCAAATCCTCAAGTTTCTCGTGAGCTGTTTCAGCTCCTGCCGCCAGTTCATCCACAAGCTCTTGCAGTTCTTCCTTCAGTGTCTCAACCATCTCTTCTCCGGCCATGTATGTACATCGGGGTTGAATTAAAAATCTTTTGGATGGACAATAAACTTTAAGCCCCCTTTCCAATCACCCGCTGATAACATGAAGAGAACAGCGCTTTATGATGAGCATGTCAGGCTAGGAGCCAAGATGACGGAGTTCGGCGGCTGGGAGATGCCGGTTATGTACGATAGCATAGTAAAGGAGCACATGGCGGTGAGGGATCATGCGGGAATCTTCGATGTTTCCCACATGGGCGACCTTTACGTGAAGGGAAAGGATGCCGGGAAATTCCTCAGCCATCTGACAACAGGAAACTTTGAAAGGATGGATGTTGGAGATGCGAAGTACGCTCACATTCTCAGCGAGGAGGGGAAAATAAAGGATGACATGATTGCCTATCGCCTTTCTGAAGATGAATATCTCTGCATACCGAATGCCGGCCCGACACCCGTGATTGAACAGTGGTTCGAATCGCATATGGGCGGCTTTGACGTGAAGATGGAGAATTACACCGATGACCTTGTCTGCATAGCGCTTCAGGGCCCGAATGCTAGAAAGATAATGGAGGGGATATCCCCCGAAGCGGCGAAGGTAAAGTTCTTCAAATCGGGATGGGTTGATCTGGGACTGAAAAAAGAGAGTTGCAAGGGTTTTCTGGGCCTCTTTTCCGAAAAATCCCTTGTTTCGGGTACCGGATACACCGGCGAGGACGGCTTTGAGATAATAGCTCTGGGAGAACAGGGTGTGGAACTCTGGAACATGCTCACAGAAAAGGGAGTCCAGCCATGTGGTCTGGGTGCAAGAGATACGCTGAGGCTTGAAAAGGGCTTTTTACTCTCGGGTCAGGATTTCAACGAGGACCGGACCACCTTGGAAACGGGCTGGGACTTCATAATCGAATGGGACCATGATTTCATAGGAAAAAAGGCGCTGGAAGAGCAGAAAGAGCTGGGAGAGCACGATCTCTGGACCGGCATAATCCTAGAAAAGGGCATAGCCAGACATGGCTCTGCTGTTTACAAGGACGGAGAAAGAATCGGTGTTGTCACGAGCGGCACCAGATCGCCGGTTCTCGGAAAAGGGATAGGCATGGCCTATCTGAAAAGAGAGAGTGCTAAAAAAGGAGAGTCCGTTCTTGTGGACATAAGAGGGAAGATGGCGGAAGGCACTGTGACCAGGCCGCCTTTCGTCTGATATTATATCTCTTCTATCGTGTTTTTCATATAGCTTATTATCTCTTCTTCTTTGTTCTGTGTGTTTACTGCAGCCACCAGGATTCCTTTCATACCCCCCGAGACTATGAATATCTTTATTCCTCCCGTTTCGACGACCACGTATTCGGGGTTCGGCTGTCCGAGTTCCGTAGCTGCCGTTCCGGCCGCACCCAGAACGGTCGCACACATTATGCTGAAGGTCTCTGGATATGCACCCTCCAGCACCTCGAGATATTTCGGCATTCCGTCCCTGGTAATGAATCCCGCTGCAATGACGGGAAATTTCTTTTTCATATCTTCTATTATATTATTTATTTCAGCCATGTTCTCTCACACTCCTTTCCTCTCTAACCTGAACACGCAGTTCTCATCTCCCTTGCTCTCACACTCTATTTCCTCGCAGTTGAAACCGTCATTGTAATAGTTTTCATATACTCTCTTTATGATGCCTTTCAGGAGATGACAGCTCTGCGCTCCCTTTCCTTCCTCAACCTCTATTGAGCCGCTTACAACGGCTTTGTTCTCGGAGAACAGGACCTTCTCGGCCCAACCTCTTCCCGCCAGGAGATTTGCCGCCACTTCAAAGTATTTCTCCTTTTCTCCTTCCGAGCTTTTCATCGCTATCTCTGCAATATTGTCCCCGAGAACCTCTCCTTCTCTGAAAAAGAGACCGTGACACGCATAGGACATCACACTCTCGTATATCTTCCGTATGTCGAGAAGCTCGTCTCTGGAAATCCTTATGGTACGAATCGGCATCAAAACCTGTATGGACTGGATGTTTATAAAGTTTCCTTATTGGCGGACAATCTTTACTGATTCAAGGACTTTTAGAAAATTAGTATTGTCAAAAGAAATCTTTATCTTCATTGATTGATCTGTGTTTCGAAGCCAAGGTTCTGACCCTGGAGACCCTCTGCGGAACAAAAGCGCGGGAAAATCAGGAGGGCAGTCGCACCTTCTTTCCTTTTTACGCCACAAGAACGACCCTACTAGGCCTGTACTCCATAACGACTTCCCTTCCGGTATGCCCTGCAATCTTTTGCCCGAATTCCCTTATCTCCTCGTGAGAAGGCATGTTGTCCATCGTCATCCTTTCCCTCGAGTAGCCAACGAAGACGTAGCCTTTTGCCTATATGAAATCTGGGTCCGCTTTCTCGATGAGCTTCGCATATTCTTTTTCGTGGCCTTCCATATTCCAACCTTTTACCAGAGTATGCCTTACGACCGTCCTGGTATCGAGCGAAGGGAGGAGTCCAAGGGTCTCGTTAAGTCTTTCCCACCCATCGCTTATCATGGGAACTAGGAGCCGATTGTAGAGGTCCTCGTTGGGCGCCGCGACGGTGACATAAAGCTGTGTCGGTAGGGGGTCGAGGTTCTCTATGGCCTTCGGGAGGGTTCCGTTGGTGACCAGGAAGGTCGTCATGCCTCTTCTGTGGGCCAGTTCTATGAACTCCCCGAGTCTGGGATAGAGGGTCGGCTCTCCGCTGAGGGATATGGCTATCTGGCTCGGCTCGTAGGCCTCATCGAACATCTCTCTCTTCACCCTCGAGTCTCCTTTGAATCCCGAAATCAGTTCTCTCTGCGCTCCGATTAGCCCATCCAGTATGAATTCAGGGTCGTCGACCTTTTTGAGGGCGGTTTCCGTGAACGCCTGAAATCTCCAGCAGAAAAGGCAGTTCTGTGTGCACTGATTTACGGCGGGAGACATCTGAAGGCATCTGTGAGACTGTATCTCGTAGAATACCTCCTTGTAGCACGGCCGTCCCCTGACCAGCTTCTCTTTAAGCCAGTGACACAGTTTGACGCCGCTGTGCCCACCTACGATTCTGTAGTGCTGTTTTTCCAGTATCCTTTTGAGCTCGGGCTCCATCGTATCCTCCTACATCTCCGGGTATTTGCCGTTTTTCATGAACTGCAGACTCCTTATTCCGTCATCGATTCCTCTGTCCATCTCGAGGACGAGATTTCCTCCGTATCCTCCGAGAGCATTCAGCAGCCTGTCCCAGTCTATGGTCCCTTCACCAAGGGGAAGGTGCAGGTCCGCCTTTCCGTCATTGTCGTGTAAATGCACGTTTCCGAACATTCTCCTGTGTTCCAGAAATGCCTCCATGGTGCCCGTCGTGTTGGCGTGTCCCGCATCAAAGCACCACTTTATCTCCAGACCTTCGGTCATCTCCACAATATCTTCCGGCCGCTTGCCGACGGTTATGAATGTATCCGGCATGTTCTCCAGAGCAAGGATTATTCCATTGTCCAGAGCGTGTTTCTCAAGGATTTCAAGGCTCTTTTTCGTCTCTTCCCTGACTCTTGGAGGATCCCTTAAAAGAGGCGTTTTAAAACCGGGATGGATGGTCATGATCTTCACTCCCAATCTTCCCGCGGACTCGATGGCCTTTATTATCTCGTTAAGAGCGCTCTCCCTCATGAATGGATTTCCTCCCGCGATGTTTATGTCGCTGAGAGGTGCGTGTACCTGTATCTCAAGAGGGCGAGATTCCAGGGCCTCCGCGAGCTTCTTTTCAATGCCCGGAAGATACAAAGTTCCCTCCGCGGTTATCTCCCATCCTTCGAAGTTCCTCTCTACGAGTTCGAAGACCCTCTCGAAGGGCATGTTGCAGAACGATGCGCTCGATATCATTATCATTCATTCACCTGTGAAGGTCAGCCAGTGGATGAGCTTTGTCGGGTTCTCATCCCTGATTTCTATACCTATTTCGCCCAAAGCCGGATTGGTGCCTCCCAGAGATATCTTTCCCATGAATGCGGCCTGCTTGCTTATGCTGAACTTTATCCTGTCTCCCTCAATCTTTCCCATGAGAAAGTGCCTTGCGGTGTCCCTTATCCTGAGGTCCCTCAGTATCTCCTGAAATCTGTCCAGGGTGTGTGTCCTCGCCACTATCTTTCCATCCGATTTTTCGATATCCGCATCCGGAAATATGTTCAGCACAGCCTTTCTCACCTTTTCATCGTCTTCCGTGTTGTGGACCTCTGCTTCTATGCTAACTTCCATGGGGGTGCGCATCCGTATCCTTATTTTAATCTTCCGTGTCGCAAAACCTATTTTATACCCGCCGATTTCCGCACGGTGATTTCTTGAATCTCTCCGAAACGGTCGAATCTCTGAAGGATGAAATGGTAAAGGCGATGGTGGAGATGCTGAGAATAGAGGCAATAAGCCCGGAATCTGGGGGGAAGGGGGAGCTAAAAAGGGCCGAGTTCCTTGAGAAATGGATGTCTGGATTCGGTTTCGACGAGATAAAGAGATGCGATGCGGAGGACTCCAGAGCGGAGGGAGAGGTCAGGCCGAACATAATCGCCACGATATACGGGAAGAACAGAGAGCGCACAATCTGGGTGATAAGTCACATGGACACCGTTCCCGTGGGGGACATCTCCAAATGGGAAACCGACCCGTTCGACCCCGTAGTCAGGGACGGGAAAATATACGGCAGGGGAGCGGAGGACAACGGACAGTCCCTGATAGCGTCCATGTACGCTGCAAAGGCTATAATCGATTCCGGAATGAAACCGGATTACAATTTCTCTGTGGCGTTTGTCTCGGACGAGGAGACTGGAAGCAAGTACGGGATACAGCACCTTGTGAAGCTCGGACTCTTCAAAAAGGACGACCTCGTGGTGGTTCCTGATCACGGTGTGCCGGAGGGAAATGAGATAGAGATAGCCGAGAAATCTATTTACTGGGTCAAAGTTACGACATACGGAAAACAGACGCATTCCAGCATACCACATACGGGAATCAATGCGCTCCGTGCCGGCTCCAGATATCTCGTTGAGGTTGATAGAGCCCTACACGAAAGGTTCTCCGAAAGGAATGAGCTGTTCAGTCCGCCTATATCCACCTTCGAGCCTACGAAAAAGGAGGAAAATCAGCCCAACATAAACGCCGTTCCCGGTGAGGATGTTTTCTACTTCGATATGCGCATAATACCGGAGCACAATATAGCCGACATAATGGGTCTGATGAACGAGGTCGCCGAAAGGGTTTCGAAGGAGACCGGCGCCAGGATAGTCCCGGAGGTTTACAGGGGAGAGCAATCGCCACCGCCTACACCCCCCGATTCCGAGGTTGTGATGAGGCTGAGCAGGGCCATAGAAAAGGTTAGAGAGATAAAGCCCAAATTGGTCGGCATAGGTGGGGGAACCTGTGCGGCATACATAAGGCAGGCCGGAATCCCTGCGGCGGTGTGGAGCACGATAGATGAGACCATGCATCAGGCTAACGAGTACTGCAAGATAGAGAACCTGGTTAACGATGCGAAGGTGTTTGCGCTCCTCGGGTTTCGGCAGATCTGAGGGAAATTTTTTTAAACCGTAGCGGATGCATCGCCATGGCAAGAAGAAGGCACGAGAAGGAAGAAGAGGAGGAGAAAGAGGTCTTCACTCCTCCGGAGTTCGACGAAAAGGAGTATATACACAAGGAGGTCAACAAATCAAAAGCCAGCATAGCGATAGTCTTTCTCGGTCTGATTTTTGCCGTGCTGTCCACCGTTGTTTTTCTCAGCACCCTCTCATGGGCTTACGGCGCTCTGATTGGCCTTTCCGGCTTCTTTTTCTTCAAGTTCGTATACCCTCTGTTCAGGGTCGATGTTTTCATTCTGGAAAAGAAGGACTATCTCGCACATGGCTTCGTCTATCTCTTCACATGGCTTGCAATCTTCATACTCTGCATAAACATGCCGTTCGCAGACCTTACCGGCCCTTCGATATATGACGTGCATCTCCAGGGATATCACAACGATACATGGCTGCCCTACAACACCACCGGAGATTTCTCGGCCTACAGGATAGTCGCCACCGTGACCGACAACTCCGACATAGTCTCCGTTGAAATCAGGGAGTTCAACAACGACAGCTGGGCTGAGATGGAGAAACTGGACGATATCAGATATTACTTCTCGGTGCCGTCTCCGCCGGAAACTTCCATGAAGTACTACATAAAGGCCACAGACGCCAACGGACACGAGACCACCATATCCTGGAAAATGGCCTGATCTGGCCAGAAAAGTATAAATTTATGTTGAAGATGACGCTCTATGCCAACAGAAGAAGAGATTATGGAAGCTCTTAAAGAGGTCTATGACCCGGAGATAGGGCTGAATGTGGTCGAGCTCGGGCTCATATATGGTGTTAAAGTCGAAGGAAAGAAGGTAAAGGTAACCATGACCCTGACCGTCCCCGGCTGTCCCCTCGCACAGACTATAACAGAGTATGTGGGCAGGAGAATCCATCAGATGGAAGATGTGGAAGATGTGGATGTCGAACTTACCTTCGACCCGCCATGGAGCTTGGAAAGGATGACTCCGGAAGCGAGGAAGAAGATAGGACTGTAAGTTTTATATTCCCTATTTCCATCCTGTTCCATGCCTGAATTCGTGGACGAGGACCTGAAAGTAGAAGCCGCTCTCTTTTCCGCAGGTAAGCCTCTGAGCATCGCCGAGATAGAAAGAATAACCGGCGTAGGAAGGAGAAAGGTTAGAAAGGCTCTAGATTTTCTGATGGAGGAGTATGCTTCGAGGGATACGGCCATAGAGATAGTCAAGATAGGCAACAAGTACTCCATGCAGCTGAAGGAGAAATATGCGGGCATAGCAATGGAGGTCGTTCCGATGGAGCTTCCCAAGGAGGTTCTCAAGACCGCTGCGCTCATAGGCTATCATCAGCCGGTCAAGCAGGCGATGCTGGAGGAAATGGTGGGATCAAGGGTGCTGGAGCACATAAAAATCCTCGAGGATATGGGTCTGATAAAGAAAAAAAGGGAAGGGAGATATATGGTCGTCCACATCACGCCGAAGTTTGCGGAGTACTTCGGGCTGGAAGGTGCGAAACCCGAGGACATAAAGAGAATACTGGCTGAGAGGGCTGGACTAGATGGGTAGGCTTCCGGAGAACGGAGTTGCCTATGAGACGATAGTCATCACGGAAAACAGACATACGAATGCCACAGCGCTCTCCGCAACCAGAAAAGGCGAGCACATACTCCTGCGCTCCTTCAAAGGCTCCAACACCTTCGAGAACCTGAGAAAAACGGAAAAATTCTCGGTAAATTACATCTCTTCGGAAAACAAGGAGGCGTTCATAAAGGCCGCCGTGAAGGGCTGGGGGGACGAGGAAAGAGAATTCTCAGATGAGGAAATATCCAAGAGATACGGGTTTCCTGTCCTGAAGATCGCCTCGGGTGTTGCTATATGCACTGTTGAAGACAGAGAGCTTGAAAGGGTGGAGGACGAGATAGGAGAAACCGAGGTTCTGAAGGTCAGAGGAAGAATTGTGCTCTGGGAAGGGGGCGCGGAGAATGCCATAAAAGTGGGTGAGGACAGGAACATAATGGCTCTTGTCGCATACACGAGATACCTTATATCTGAGGGAGAAGTGAGGGGAAAGTACCGGAAAAGAGCCATGGAGTTGGCAGATGATAGGGATGTGGTGGGAAAGTGGGTGATTAGAAACCTACAGCCCTAATAGTGTACACTCTTTCTTTTTCTTTTACTTTTTAAAAACATGCCCACAATACGGGCAGAATTTTGAATTTAATGGTATTTTCTTTCCGCAATCTGGGCAAAGTTTGGCTACCGCTTTTTTCTTTTTGGTTTTAGATTCTTTTCTTTTTTCTGTAACAAAGTCTGTGGTATCATCTTCCATATTTTCATCGCCGGTCATAAAGTCCTCTGTTTCATACTCCTCGAACTCTTCTTCAGGGATTGTTAAATCAATGTCAAAATCGTCATAGTGTTCGTTTGTATTTTGCTCAAAATTCTTATATGTTTGTGGAATTACTTTCATATGAACCTTGTTTTTAGGTTTATTTGATACAACATAAGAATTTTTATATCTGATTTCTTTTATCTCTCTAAGTTCCTTTTCTCTTCGGTAATCTTCTCTCATTTTTCTATGAAGTGCTTCTCTTTCTTCTTTATTATTAATTATATCTATATAAATAGATATAACTATCGATAAAATGAATCCTAGAGATACTATACTTGGTCCAACACCTATTATCCATTCTAAAGAGTCTGGAATATTTTGTTTTATAGATAAAATTATATTTCCATTAATATATAGTCCTATTATAGAAACTATTATGCAAAAACTAACCCTTTTTATTTGGACTGTGAATAATAACATTAACGCTAGTATAACTATCACTAAATATGCAATAGCGCCTATGTTATATTTCCAAATGAGATCTATACCATTCACAGAGTACATTTCTGGAATTACAAACCATGGTAGAAACACCCCAAAAAGCGAAATTATGCTGCTAAACACACCTGCCAAGTATCTAGGTTTCACAGAAGAGCATCGAATTCTTATATTTAGATTTTTCGTTATTTCTAGCAGTATTACAATTTACAAATCACCTAGAATCTTATATCGAGAGAAACACCGATATCAGCACAGGCACAGCCATGCTCAGCACAGAGCCGTTGTAAAGCCCCCACAAAATCGCCTCCTTTCCCGAGAATCTGGTTATCAATGGCAGTGTGGTGTCCATAGCGGTGGCTCCTCCCATCGCTATGGAAACCTCCGAGGGGGCGCGCTCTCCGATGAGCGGCACCGTGAGATAGGTCATTATCTCCCTGCCTATGTTTGAGAGGAAACCGAGAGCGCCGTAAATCGGTGACACAACTGATATCATGGGGCCTGCGAGGGAATACCAGCCGAGGCCTCCGGCAACAGCGAGGGAGAATTTCAGCGGGACTCCTGTCACTGCGCCTGCGGCAATCCCACCCAGGAGCGCCCCCGATATGGAAAACACAGGCAACAGCAGCGGCGATTTCCTTCCGCTCTTAAGGGCCTTCTTTATCGGTTCCGGATTGTATCCAACCGCAATTCCTATGAGAAGCATCAGGATGTAGAGGAATGCCATGCCGGATTGTGAGTAAAACAGAGAATGCTCCGGCAGGAGATATCCGACTAAAATGCCCGAGAGCAGCGCTCCCCCCGTATACCTAATCACGGGCAAGCCTCCTGAGAATCACAGCTCCCAGAATGGAGCCGAGAACAGTGAGAACCGCAAAAATCACCGACTGATAACCTATCAGAAGAGCACTGCCCCTAACGCCGGGGCTTGCGCCTATGGATGCACCCATGAAGAATATCAGAAGAATAAGAGGCAGTGTTATGGAGCGCTCGTCTCTGAATTTCACGCCCGTTTTCCTGAGGAGAGCTCCGAGAAGAGCGCCGAACAGAAGCGTAAGAACCAGATAAAGCATGGGAGCGAATGAGCGAAGGTATTTTTCTTTTACCCGTAGAACCTCTCAGCCATCTCCCTCGCCCTCCTAATGGCCTCCTCCTCGCCGTCTATCCTCCTGTTCCTCATCAATGTCCTTCCGTCACAGATGACCGTGTCCACAGCGCTCCCATTGGCAGCATAGACCGCACTCGATTCCCAGTTATGCATCGGCGTCATCTCAGGAATGTCTGATCTTATGAGGATTATGTCCGCCAGATATCCTTCTTCTATCTTTCCGGCGTTGAACCCGAGGGCCTGAGTGCCCCATTCCGTTGCCATCTTTAGGGCCTCGTGGGCAGGCAGAGCCGTCGGGTCTCCGGATAATTTCTGCAAGAGCGCTGCCGTTTTCATCTCCTCGAGCATGTCGAGATTGTTGTTGCTCGCCGCTCCGTCTGTGCCTAAAACGGGTTTTATTCCGTGCTTCCTCATCCGGGAATAGGGCATTGCCCTACCAACAGCGAGCTTCATATTGGATGCCGGATTGTGCGAAGGCCAGACACCTCTTTTCGCGTAAATCTCAATGTCCCTGTCATCGAGCCATACGGAATGCGCGGCGATTACATCGCTTCCCAGGAACCCCATGGAATCGAGGTATTTCACCGGGCTCATGCCATGCTGCTCAAATGAATCTTTTACCTCCTTTTCTGTCTCAGAGACATGGGTATGGAGCCTGAGCCCTTTTTCTCTGGCAAATTCGGCGCTCCACTCCAATCCTTCTCTGGAAACGGTGTAGATGGCATGAGGGGCGACCGCTGCCTTTATTCTGGGATTGTTCATGGTTTCAACGAATCTCACGAATTTTTCCGTCTCCTTTATCTCGTTCTCCCTCTTTTCCTCATCGAAAAGGTCGATGAAACCGTAGCCGAGGAGAGCCCTTACTCCCGAATCCTGGACAGCCCTTGCGACATCCTCCATGAAGAAGTACATATCGTTGAAGGCCGTTGTTCCCGACTTTATCATCTCGATTATGGCCAATCTTGTTCCCCAGTAGACCATCTCTCCGTCCAGTTTTGCCTCGGCGGGCCATATCCTGTTCTGAAGCCATTCATGGAGCGGCATATCATCCCCGTAACCTCTGAGAAGAGTCATCGCAGCATGGGTGTGGGTGTTCACCAGACCCGGCATGGCAATCGTATTCGCCCCGTCTATTACCTCATCCGCCTCCGTAATCCTTCCAATCTCTGAAATCCTGTTTTCTTCGATGTATATATGAGATTCCTTACCACCGAGGAGCGTGTTTTTTATCAAAATTGACATGATTATGGCAGAGATTAACGGTATATGAAGATTTTGGATTGCTCCCTCCATTCCTTAGCCCTACACAGAAAGCATATAATACAAAAAGAATTGAGGCTATGATGCGTATAAAGGTCGCTACCGATTCGGAAACCCTCATAATCGCACCCTTTCTCCTAGGCCTTACATGGTTAGGTCTCGGGCTCATATCCTGGCCTGATGCCTTCTGGATTCATCTTTTTGCCTTCCTTTTACTGATCGCCGTCTCTGTCTTTTTTCTGCTCTTTTTCCGGGACCCTGAGAGGGTAGCGCCCACCGAAGGCATTGTTTCTCCCGCAGACGGGGTTGTGAAGCACATAAAAAACGATGGTGGGGCCGTCAGGATTGCCGTGTTCATGAACGTTCACAACGTACACGTTAACCGCGCTCCGATGGACGGAAGAATCACGGATATCAGGCATGTCTTCGGCGGATACCTCCCTGCGTTCAAAAAGGAGTCCGAAAGAAATGAGAGAACCTACATAACCATGGACACCGAAATCGGAAGGATTGAGATTGTGCAGATTGCCGGAGCCATGGTAAGAAGGATAGTGACCTATGTCAGAGAAGGAGATGAAGTGAGGAAGGGGCAGAGGATAGGCATGATACGGTTCGGTTCGAGGGTGGATCTGATACTGCCCGGGAAAAAGGTTAAAGTGATGGTAAAGTTAGGAGATAAAGTGAAGGCAGGTGAAAGTGTAATTGCGCTCCTCACTGAAGTTTAACAGAATCTCCGCGGCGGATGCCATATCCGCACTAAACGGCCTTTCCGGCTTCATAGCCGTGATTTTCTTCGTGAACGATCTCATACTGGCCGGTTCGCTGTTCGTTGCGCTCTCGGTCCTTCTGGACGGTTTCGACGGCGTGGCCGCAAGAAAGTACGGAGTACGCCATGAAAAGGGGCCTCAGATAGATTCCATAGCCGACACCGTATCCTTCTGTGTTGCACCAGCCACGGCCCTCTATTCCGCCTTTTACGTACCCGGTGCCCCCTATTCTCCGCTATCCCTTCTTACGGTTCTCGCCTCAGCTCTGATAGTTTTCATGGGCATAGTTAGGCTAGGAACCTTCTGCGACGAGGGACATCTCATAGACCATTTCAGCGGCCTTCCCACCCCTGCTGCGGCCATGGTGGTGCTCTCCTCCATCCTAGTTTTCAGAGAAAAAGGTATCGTGCACTCTCCCTATACAGGTGTGGGTCTGGCTGTTGTTATCTCCATGGCAATGGTCCTGAAAATCGATTATCCCAAGGCTCGCGGAAGACTGGCCCTGATATCGGGTCTCGTCCTCTCTTACTTCATCATATCCGCGCTTCTCCTTCTGGAAGGTGTTGAGAGCGTGTTCCTGTCCGTTTCCCCTGTTTTTCTTCTGCTAAGCACAGCTCTCTATGCCGTGCTCGGACCCGTGTACTGCTCAAGAATCAGGGATAAATCCTCCTGCCCATAGCCTC
The DNA here is from genome assembly GCA_024278375.1 of archaeon. Classification (GTDB taxonomy): domain Archaea; phylum Thermoplasmatota; class Thermoplasmata; order WALJ01; family WALJ01; genus WALJ01. Next base: position 17,767 of record JAJRTH010000093.1, read on the forward strand.
CACGGAATTATAGTATATCTCCATTATCCGCATGAGGTATGCCGGGCCCCACCTCTCTCTTTTTCCGTGAAAGACATCGTGGAGTGCGTTTACAAATTCAAAATACGGGCCGTCCTCATGTATCTCTGCCTTGCACCGTACTTCGTAGCTTATGGAGGTCGGCATGTAGTACAGGAGAGTTATGTCGCTCCCCGCCCTTACATTCTCGTATGTGTGCTTTTTTGCAAGCTCCAGGCTCGTCAGAAGGGAAAAATCGATCTTCTCCTCATCGTATATTTCATCTCTGAGAAATCTGGCGACTTCGGCCATCCTCGGTGTGCCGACAAGCCTCTCCTTCATCTTTTCAAGGGTTTCTTCGAGAAATTCCTCCCTGTGGACGTATCCGATCCCCTTTATCGAGCCGTTGAGACCTGCAGGGCCGTCGGTTATGAATGCCGGGTTGTGTCTTGTGAAACCTATCGTGAAGTCGAAGCTGTCTGCCCTGCCCTGTATAATTCTGTCAAGGAGCGCTCTTCTCTCGAAAAATGCCCATCCGTGAAAACTTTACATTCCGGGGTGCATGTTCCTCCATCCCAAAACGATATAAAGCATTTGTTTATCGGTTGGAGCAGTGATATTATGGTCGAGACGATAGGAGATTTGCTGAAAAAGCAGGCTGAGAGATTCCCGGACAGGTTGGCGGTGAAGTTCGGCGAAAGGGAGATCACCTATGCCGAGCTGGATGAGATGGTGAACCGCCTCGCATACGCACTTTTCAAGATGGGTGTAAAGAAAGGAGACAAGGTTGGTCTCTGGTTGCAGAACATCCCTGAATGGGTGGTCGGCTGGTTCGCTGTTCCCAGGATAGGAGGCGTGGTCGTTCCCATGGACACCTGGTACAAGGCCTCCGAGGCTGAATACATACTCGGTCATTCGGAATCCGTTGCCGTGATAACCTCCGAGAGGCACGGGAAAATAGATTTTGCGAAGATGTTGGGGGAAATAAGATCAAACCTTCCAGACCTGAAAAATGCCATATTTGTCGGAAATGCCCCGGAATGGGGCATGAGCTTCGAGGATGCCCTGAAGATGGGTGAGGAATGGGAGAAGGACGAGGGATATGAGAAAAGAAGGAGGTCTCTGAGCCTGGATGATGTCACCTTCATCCTCTACACCTCCGGAACAACTGGAAAACCGAAAGGCGCCATGCTCACCCACTACAACATAGTTCAGAATGCGCTGGACACCGCCAACAACCTGAGGGCCACCGAGGAGGACAGATATCTCGTTCAGGTGCCGTTCAGCCACTGCTTCGGCTGCGTTCTAGGCATAACCGCCGCGGTCAACAAGGCGTCCGCCATAATTCCCCTGCCCGTGTTCACACCAGAGAACAGCCTGAAAGCCATAGAGGAGAACAGGGCGACGATAGTCCACGGTGTGCCTACGATGTTCATAAGGATGCTCGAAATACTCAAGACAAAGAAGTACGACATGAGCAGTATGAGAACGGGCATAATGGCAGGAGCACCGTGCCCCGTGGAGGTCGTCAAGGCGGTCAAGACCGAGATGAACATGGACATACTCATTGCCTATGGATTGACCGAGGCATCTCCCGTGATAACGATGACGAGCTTCGATGACAGCGACGAGCTCAAGGCGGAAACCGTTGGAAAAACCATACCCGGAGTATGTGTCAAGATGGTGGATGACGAGCATAAGGAGGTTCCCATGGGAGAGATGGGAGAGCTTGCCTGCAGAGGATACAACGTGATGGTCGGATACTACAAGAGGCCCGAGGCCACTGCGGAAGCGATAGACGAGGAAGGCTGGCTTTACACCGGCGATCTGGCCACGATAGACAAGTACGGCTACGTGCGAATAGTGGGAAGAAAGAAGGAGATGATAATAGTCGGCGGATTCAATGTATATCCAAGAGAGATAGAGGAGTATATCAGGGAGTTCGACAAGGTTCAGGATGTTGCGGTCGCCGCCGTTCCCGATGCCGAGCTCGGTGAGGTGGTGGGTGCGGCCATAATTCCGAGAGAGGGCGTTACAATCGAACCCGTTGAGATCGTGGACTTCTGCTACGGAAAGATAGCGAGCGCCAAGGTTCCGAGATATGTCATAATCGTCAACGAGCTGCCGATAAGCGGAAGAGGAAAGGTTCAGAAGTTCCGCCTGACGGAGATGTTCAAGGAAAAACTGGAGAAAGGCGAGATGGAGAAGCTGGTACCGACCGCGGTTAAGAACAAAAAGAAAAGCTGATTAACCTAACTCCAGCTCTCTTTCATTATTTTTGTGCCCGTTCTGCTTTTGCCTGTGGAAAGTCTGTCTTTTCACAGTTCTTCGAACTCCGCTCCGCATGCTATACATATCTCAGCATCGTCGTCGTTAATAGCGCCGCATACGGGACATTTCTTCTTTCCTTCCGGCACATCGCCTTCTTTCTTCTTTCTGCCCCTTCTGCCCTTCTTATCTTCAGACGGAGGGGGCTCCTCCGGTTTCTTCTCCGGCTCAGGCTCCGGTTCGGGTTCCACATGCTTCTCCGGCTCCGGTCTTCGATCCTCTTCGGCAGACACCGGCACTTCTGAACTCAGGGTTATGTTGACATTGACATTTTCCGGTTTCTCGTCCTCTTCTTCCTCCCCCTCATCCTCTATTATAACCGTCTTCTTCGTGTTCGCCCGCGGTATCACGGAGCCCTTTATAGAGACATTGGCACCGGTAGAGAGCGCTCCGTAGTACTCGACATTCTCCTCCACGGTTACTCCGTCTTCAAGAATGACGTCCCCGCCCGCGGATATACCCAGGACGTTGCAGTGTCTCCCGACCTTGACCTTTCCGTCCGCTACGATCTCCTCGACGTTGCACTTTGCGCTCAGATGTACGTCTCCCTTTGAAATCACGTATCCTGCGACCTCGGTTCCGCTGGACAGCTTGACGGAGCCTTCGGCCTGTATAACTCCCTTTATCATTCCTTTGCTTCCAACGACTATGTCTTCTTTGGAGATTATATCGCCGTTGACCTCCACTTTCGTGCCGAGCACTATGCTCTTTTCAGATTCTATGGTGCCCTCGACCTGGGTCTCGTCCGGTATTGCGAGTTCTCCTCCTTTGACAATAAGGGCGCTCTTAACGCTCCTCTCCCTCATTAGTTTCTGGAGCTCTATATTCTCCTCTTTGAGCCGGTTTATCTCCTCCTGACAGTGGATTATCTCCCTTCTGAGCCTTGATATCTCCTCCTCCCTCTGCTTCTGTCTCTCCAGCAGGGCCTCGTCCTTTTCACCTCCTTCCCTTATCTTCTTCTGTAGAAAGGATATCCTTCTCTTTAGTTTGACTATCTCCTCGTCCTTTTCCTTTATCCTCTCCCACTTCTCCTTCAACATAACCTTCTTCTCGTTTTCGAGCCTTTTGACCTCCGTCCGGAGCCTGGCCTCGTTTTCTTTCAGTTTTTTAACAAGAGCAGCGTACTTTTTGAGCCTTCTTCTCAGATATTCTATATGCTCGGCTTCTTTCGCCATTTATTCACCTCTGTATGCCCGTACATCCCCCACACAATATATAATATTTGCCCTCCGATTACAAAACACAGCAGGTTTCTCTGGTTTCCCATTCATATCCATTCTCCTCCGCCCATTTTCTTGTTCTCTGTATGGGGAGAACTATGCCCGAAAAGCCTCTTTCTATGGCATGCTTCTCAATTTCCCAGTACTCTCCGGTTCTGGGCCTCATGCAACCGATTACTCTCTCCCCCCTGAACCCTTCCGTATAATCGATTATCTTCTTTATTTCCTCGATTGCAGGCGGCGTTATGTTCTCCATGGGGGTTCCCTCCGTGGGAATGATTATGTCTATCACCATCTTTATGGCATTGCTCTCCTTTATCGCATCTATCGCCCTGTATTCGCCGAGTATTTTCCCGTGATGCAGACCTATGGTCACATGCGGGGAGTGCGGAATTCCCTCCTTGTCCAGGATTTTCAGTGCGTTCAGGTACTCATCCGCTCTCCTCTCCAGATGGTAGACGTCCCTGAGGGTCTCGTCCGCACCCACAACATCCAGGGAAACCGTATCCGGACGCATTGTCTTAAGGGCATCTATGGTGCTCTCTCTGAGGAGGCCGACGTGCACGTTGATTTTGAAATTCGAGTATATCCTCACCTTCCTTATGAGGTCTGCGAAGGGCTCTATCGGAACGCTGCCATCATCCCTTGCCCCCCCGCTCAGGAGAAAACCCTCCGCACCTTCGTCGGATATCATACAGAGAGCATCTATGAGCTGTTCCGGGGTTTCCGCCGGAATCATTCCCTTGAGATAGTGACGGGAACAGTGAGCGCAGTTGAGAGCGCAGTAGGCACCGGTCACGGAGATGGAAGGGAACTTCCTGCCAGGGACGTGTGCTTTGAGCTTCATGCAGGGGAATGTGCGGAAATATTTACCTTTATCTCTCTTCCCTGCGAAAAATTTATATCCTCATAAACATATATGGCTTCCGTGAGATGCTCCTGGGTGCTTTATCTGCTAAGAAACGTGGGGATCTGGACATGCATCATTGCGGGGATTCTGGCGCTCCTCTCCTTACTGGCCGATCCGAATCACTTCATTTATGCTTTCAAGGGCTCGCTGTTCTATTTCGGCCTCTTCCTGATAGTCGCCGGGGGACTCGTGGGTGCGGGGTTCTCCGAGGCCGTATACTACAACAGCGGACTTTACAGGGTCTCGAACCTATACATGGACACAATAAACAAAGGCAGACCGGAGAGAAGAGACCGGCAGTTCTCGTTCACCGTTTATGCGCTCCTCGTGGGATTTATACTGATATTCCTGGCGTTTGCTCTGCCTTAAGGGTTAGTTTAAAGTCCATAGAAAATTTTATATAGTCAGATTGATATCTATTCCTATGAAGCGCCGTAAAGCGCGATTTCTAAGGAAAGCTGGCTTTTACACTCTGCTGGAGGCACTTATACTGGTTGGCCTTACCCTCGTTTCGTGGGGCCTCGATACAGTAACCGTCAATGTGCTGGCTGCCGCATTCCTGTTTGCGGGAATCTACGTCCTTGTAGGTTCTCTGGCTTTTTCGGGGCTTTTCCGGAAACCATCCTCTCCCCCCGCATTCGGCATGGGAGGTGTACAGAACCCGTATCTGGTAACGAGGGTTTATTCCCGTGGTGCCGGGGTGCTGCTCGGAGAAAGAATCGTAGAAAATGAAAGTGAGCCCGCCTCTTCACTCTACGGCTATTTCATGGGAACCGTTCTGTTCCTTCTCGGGCTTATGTTGGTCATGGTGTGAGTGAAACCTAATATAACTCCGGTTATCAGCTCCCATGCCCTCCAAGGGAGAGCTCGTCATGGAGCGCCTCATGCACCTGCATGAAGGCAGATTCGTCGGGCTTAAGCACGAAAATGTCTTCCAGCTTACCGTTGCCACAATACTTTCGGCGCAGACGACCGATGCCTCGGTGAACAGGGTAACGCCGGAGTTCTTCGGAAGGTTCCCGGATGCGAAAAGTCTGGCAGAGGCTGATGTTGAAGAAGTCAAGAAGTACATAAAGAGCATAGGACTGTACAACACGAAGGCGAAGAACATCGTGGGGCTGGCGAGGATTCTGGTGGAGAGGTACGGTGGTAAGGTGCCAGATAACATGGAAGAACTCACTGCGCTCCCGGGAATAGGGAGGAAGACCGCCAACATAATCCTATCAGTTGGATTCGATAAGACAGAGGGAATTGCGGTGGACACGCATGTCTTCCGCATTGCCAGAAGGATAGGACTTTCAAACGGAAAAACTCCGTTGCAGGTGGAAAAGGACCTTCTCAGAGAGATTCCGAGAAAGTACTGGAAGTATGTCAATCACATACTGATAACCCACGGGAGGGCAGTATGCACGGCCAGGAATCCAAAGTGCGATGAATGCGATATAAGTGACCTGTGCGGGAGGAATGGGGTGGAATAGCAGGTGTCTTTTTTATATCTGAACTCGTTGCACTCCCGTGCCTCAGATAGTCGTCTTCGATGCCAATGCCCTGCTCATGCCCTTCCAGTTCGGGATAAACATAGATATGGATATCGAAAGACTTGTTGGTGAGTTTCACGGGGTCGTGCCGAGCCCGATACTGGGCGAGATAAGAAAGTGCGGCGGAAGATGGGCAAAGGTAGCGCTCTCCCTTGCGAAGAAGTACGAAATTACGAGGACTGAGAACACGGGTGATAAGGCGGTGATAGAGATTGCCGAGAAACTCAATGGAATCGTGGTAACGAACGATGAGGAACTCCAGAGAAAGCTCAGATTGAATGGAATACCTTATATCTATCTGAGAAGCAGACACAGGCTGGAGATGTGGAACAGGGAGGAAATTGGATACATCAGACCATAGATTCTAGGTGTTCTCGCTACCATTATATATAGATAGAACATAGGGCCATATGTGATGCTAATTGATGGTTGTCTGGGTTCTCAGGAGGAAAAACGTTGTCAAGCAGATTGAGTGAGATATTCAAGGACGAGAAACTCGTAAACCGGATTAAAACGAAACTGCCTTATCTCTTTCAGCTTGCGGAGCTGGAAAGCTCTAGAGCTGGAAAGATAGGAATGGAAGTGGGCTCTCTAAGAGAGAGAATCCTCATAGCGCTCCTGATATACAAGTTCGGGGAGGCCAATGTGGAGATCCGGGCGATAACGGAACCGGAAGTCGATGTCTGGCTCTTTGGGAATCCGATTTCCATAAAGACGATAACCGGTAAGAGCCTCGGAGGTGTTAAACTAATATGGACCGTAGACGCACAGAAGGCTGCTGAGTTCAGAAGATATTATGTACCTTCGTGCGATATTCTGCTTGTTCGGATAAACTGGGGAGGCCTAGGTGGGTTTTACTACATCCCTCTAGAGGCCCAGAGGAAACTTCTCGAAGAGATAGGGAGAGAACGATATATCAAACTGCCCAAACCGGGGACAAATCCGAGGGGAGTGGAGATAAGCAAAGAAGCCCTTAATGCTCTGGTAGATGATGGGCTCTCAGACTACATAGAGATAAGATGGGAGAAAAAAGAAATCGATTATAATGCCTATAAAAGATGGGTGGAATACTGGGGGGAGGATTGAATGAAAAAGAATGGAAAGAGAAAAGGAACCGAAACCAGCAAATTCGGCGTTCCAGGCAGGATAAATCACGATTCCAGCAAGTTCTATTCGGGAAGGCTTTACGAGGGCCTGCCATCGGAAAAAAAGGTTGAGTACCATGAAAACGAGATTCCGGAAGAGAATCTGGACAGGATATTCTGCAAATCCAGCGAAAAAATGGAGGAATTGCCGGATGAGAGCGTGCATCTCATGGTAACTTCTCCGCCGTATAATGTTGGAAAGGAGTATGACGAGAATCTTACGCTTCAGGAATACAGGGATTTTCTGAAAAGAGTTTGGGCGGAAACATATAGGGCCCTAGTTCCTGGGGGAAGGGTTTGCATAAATGTAGCAAATCTTGGAAGGAGACCCTATATTCCTCTCAATTCTTTCATTATTCAGGATATGCTCGAACTGGGATTTCTCATGCGCGGGGAGATAATATGGGATAAAGGTTCGAGCGCCAGTCCATCCACGGCATGGGGGAGCTGGATGTCTGCCAAAAATCCGGTATTGAGGGATGTTCATGAGTACATCCTGGTGTTTTCAAAAGATACTTTCACCCGCGATAGTCTCAAATCATCCAGAAGCACCATTTCCAGGGAGGAATTTCTGGAGTTAACAAAAAGCGTATGGTCTTTTCCCGCTGTTTCGGCGAAGAAAATAGGGCATCCCGCACCCTTCCCTGTTGAGCTGCCCTACCGGTGCATACAGCTCTATACATTCAAAGAAGATGTGGTCCTCGACCCTTTCATGGGTAGCGGACAGACCGCAATAGCGGCCATAAAAACCGGAAGGCACTATATTGGTTATGAGATAAACGAGGAGTATGTGAGGAGCGCTCAAAAGAGGATCAGAGAATTTCTGATAGAGTTCAGATCGCCCAAACTAATAGATTACATAGATGGAAAAAACGATGCGAAAGAGGGGGTTTAGGTCCGAGGCATGTGATTTAGCATTCTTTTAAATCTCTGTGCTGTTTTGCGCCTGTGTCTTCCCGCTCCGCCTATCTCTATGCTCTCTCCGCCGTGTTGTTGTGGTCCACGGTAGCATCAGCGTTCAAGCTCTCGCTGAGATACATGGAGCCGCTGGCTCTGCTGTTCTATTCCTCTCTCATCAGCCTTTTAGTTCTTTTTCTGGTGCTGTTGTTTCAGGGAAGGCTCGGTTTTCTGAAAGGGCTCTCGAGATCGGACTGTCGCCACTATGCGCTCCTCGGACTCCTGAATCCCTTTGTTTACTATCTCGTCCTTTTCAAGGCCTATGATATTCTGCCTGCTCAGGAAGCACAGCCGCTGAATTACACGTGGCAGATGGTGCTCTCTGCGCTCTCCATCTTCGTACTGAAGCAGAGGATGGGGCTGCGGAATGCTTCGGCTATAGGCATAAGCTTCCTTGGCATAGTGATGGTCTCCAGCAGAGGTTTCATGCTTCACTTCTCAGACCCCCTCGGCGTAGGCCTTGCGCTGGGGAGCGCCTTCGTCTGGGCATCGTTCTGGATACTCAACCTCAAAGATGGCAGGAATGCCGTGGAGAAACTCTTCATGTGCTTTCTCTTCGGTTCCGCCTATATCGGAGCGCTCTTCCTCCTCATGGGACCTTATGCGCCTCCTATCGAGGGTTTAATGGGTGCCGCATATGTCGGTCTCTTCGAGATGGGTTTGACCTTCATACTCTGGCTCAGAGCCCTTGAGCTTTCGGAGAAAACCGCAGAGGTGAGCATGCTGATATATCTGGCTCCCTTCATATCTTTTGTGATAATTCACATCTTCGTCGGTGAAGAAATCCTCCTGTCCACAGTTGCGGGCACGATTCTGATCGTCTCAGGGGTCATTCTGGGCACCTGGAAGAGCAGTGCTAGAAACGGGTAGTGGGAGACCCCTTCATTTCGTGTGGAAACTTCTCGGGGTTCGCGCTATGGATTGCTCAATAAGCACGTTTTCCCTTAAAATCATGCGATATGGTGGGTTTTTTGTTTCAAGGCCCCGCTCCTCTTTTTATCCAAAAAGTCTATAAAGAATGGATGTTATGCCGGCGGGGATACCGTGAAGAGCGCTACACATCGAAGCACGAAAAGCCTGATTATAAAAGGGCTCAAGGACCTCTCCGAAAACAAGGAAGCGAGGAGAAAAGTGGATGAGAGTTATTTCAAGGAGCTGAAAGGCAAGGAACACTGGATGCTTTACCTGCTGATGTATGCCATTGACAATATGGAGAATGAGCTCTTCAGTGCCATTGAGGGACTTTCCAACGAGCAGAAGAGGTTCGAAGCCCAGACGTTCAAGGCCATAAAGGAGGAGAGAGAGGCACTTATAAAGGTTAGGAAATCCATAGAGAACAACCTCAGAACATTCGAGGAGAAGATGGCGGAACTACTGGACAGACGCATGGCGGAGCAGAAAGAGGAGATTGCCAAGGAGTTAGAGAACCTCCTGGAAGGCACGCTGAACAAATCGCTCAGGGAAATCGACGAATCGATTTCCGATCTGTCCACAACAATCCAGAACATGTCCTCGGGATTTTCCGACACCTACAAACTGGTATCACACAATCAGAGCATGATTGCCAAGATCGGTAAAAAACTCGAGGAGATAAGCGAGGACATCTCCGCTCTCGACGAGAGGATCGGTATCGAAATATCGAGAATACCGGGTGCGGAGGGCGCTGCAAAGGCCATGAAGGAGCTTGAAAGGAGCATCGAATCCATGAAGGCCATATCCGGAGATGTGGAAAAGATAAAAGCCGCTCTGGAAGGGCTTGAGGGGCTTGACAAAATATCACGGTTCTCGGATGTGGTGGAGGGGCTTGAAAAAGAGGTCGAAGAGGTCAAGAACGGGCTGGATTCCCTCAATTCCGTGATGTCCGAGAAAATCGCTGAGGCCATGAGGAGCGCGGGTGCATCGGCGGAACTCTAGAGAAGAATCAAGGAGTTGGGTGACAAGGTAGATTCCATAAACATAGACCGTATCTCCGAATCGTTGAAGGGGCTCGAAGGCCTCGATCAGATAGCCTCCCAGGTCGAGGATGTCAGGAAAAGGCTGGGATCTTTTGAGGAGCTGGGGGATTTCTACGGCGAAATAGACGATTTGAGAAAGAAACTGGAAAGCATAAAGACCATAGAGGACGAAGTTAAAAGAGACATGGACGTTCTGAGGAGGGTTGTCGGGGAATTCGAGGAGGTGGCCTCTCTGACCGAGATGCTGGGAGAGATGTCTTCCAGAGTCAAGAAAGTGGAAGAGTTCGGTGAAAAACTGAGTTCCATCGATATCCAAGGCCTTAAAGACAAAATCGAATCCGCCGGTATTGCTTCGTTCGACCCCGCTCTGATTGAGAAACTCGATTCCATAGGCGCTCTAGCTGAAGAAATCGAGACCCTTAAACCGATAAAGAAAGAGGTTGCTTCCCTCCAGGAGAAGGTTATGGAGATAGAGAAAAAGGTGGATATGATACTGAAATCCACGAACAAACATCTTGATGTAGTGGAAAAGAACCTCAAAGCGGAGATTGCGAAGTTAAGGGGAGAGGGTGGTGGAAGTGGATAGAGGGGTTTATAGGGGATTCTAGGATGGTTAGATGTGAGAATTGTGGGGAGATAATTTCAATACATAATGATGTCTGCCCTTACTGTGGAGCGCTGCAGAGACGAGGCAAAAAGATTGGTGAGAAAACATCTGGCATAGCTATATTCAAGGCGCTGATTGTTGGTCTTTCATTAATGTTTCTTGGTATGGTTTTAGGCTTATTCACCTTTGGTCTTTTAGGAATGGGCATAGGTACTCTTTCCGGTTTATCTCTAGGGCTATGCCTCGGTACAAAAATGTATTTACCCAATCAATCAAAAACCCCCACAAAAACACCAATAACCTCTGTTCTTATTCTTCTTATAGTCTTCTTCGTTACTTTCATTTTAATATTTTTGGTCTTCTCTATGACTCCGTATCAACCGCCTAAAAAAAGAAACATTTTGTAGAAGTCTATGTTTATTATGATGATAATTGGGAGGGCGTACTTGGGTGGGGGGAGAGTACAAGCTCTGAAAGTGGATATGGAAATGCAAAATTTTGGGGAAACTTATCTGATGGGGATTTTGTTTATATCTCCACCCAGAAATGGGATGAGAGCAATAAGGAAATAAGAGTAGAGAGAGATATATGTTGATGGAGTTCTTAAGAGAATTGCTTCTACAGAATCCCCTTATGGAATAGCCTCAACATATATGACTATTTAGTGCTCTTTTTTACTTTACAGCCTCACTCTTTTTATCTTCAGATATCTCGGTTTTTCTGAGGCCTCCGCCAGCAGAAAGTTCTTCTTCACCCCATGGGCTAGCCTAACCCCTCTGCTTATCTCGGGCCATGTGCCGACATAGTTCTCAGGGACTGCGTGGACAAGATATGGGGCGTGGTGTTCTATGTCTCTCACATAAACCCTGAAATGCGTGCCGTATTTGAAACCGGTTTTCACGATCAGCCCTCTGTCCCTGAGATCGGAGTATATTCTGATTTTCCGTTCAAACTCAGGGTCACTCACACACATTTCCTTTATTATACCCTCCGCAGATCTGGTTTTTCCCCCCACATCCTTTATTTCAGTGATGCCTTTCCTCTCCAAATATACACATTCTATGGCGGAAAGATGCAGATTCTTTTCTATTATTTTCCCGTAGAACCCTTTTTTATGGATGCCTCCGAAATCCTCCGCGAACCCCATCTCGCCCAGAAACATCACGTATACGTTCTCCTCGGACCGCAGTTTCAGGGGCCCCCAGGGATCCTCTCTTTCAATTGAGTAGTAAGTTAGGTCCCCATCGCCGTCAACGACCGCGAATATTCTTTTACCATCTCCCACCTTCTCGAATATATCGTCGAATGAAAAAGTCACCCTCTCATAAACAGGCACTATAAGATATTCGTTCTCCTCTACCCCCCGTACTGCCTTTATGTGCCCGTTCTCTCTCACCATGAATCCTCTCTTCCTTAAATCGCGATATACCAGGTACCTAACCTCAAAATCATGGGTTCTCTCAACAGCGTATCTGAGAAACTCGCTGAGAGTTAAATTCTCGACAGTTAGTTTTCCCTCATTCATGAGATAAAATGCTTCCACGAACGTGAGAGAGAGAGCGCCGCCTTTTATGAACTCTCCGGTCTGGCCTTTGCTGTGAATCTTTCCCGCCTCTACAACATCTCTGACAATAACCCTCCCATCACTAATGATGCCTGTGAAGGACTCCCTCAAAATCCCACCTTAATAGGACTCTCAGGTGCTCTCCATAAGTTTTTCGCCACCTTTCTTCACAGAGACCCTCTTCGGGAAATATCGCAGTATGATGATATCACCTATGGCCTGAACCCATCTGTAGGGGACGTTCACGGACATAGAGTCCTCTACGAGAAGGGGGTTCGTATCGCCTATAAACAGGCCGTAGACCTTCTGGGTATCAAGGTCCAGGACAACGTTGTCGACATTGCCCAGAAAGATTCCGTCTGAGGTGTATACCTGAAGTCCTATGAGTTCCGATATCTCTTCGAGCATGATTTTTTCCTCCTTGGAGTTTTCACCGTTATTACATATCTCGTCTATATACTTTTTGTCTCTCACGAGCGGCGGGGCGGAGAATGCCCCACTCTCCAGAGTAGATGCAGGGTCAGTCCGTGATTCCCTCTTCCATTATTCTCAGGACAGCTTCGCCCTCGGGAAGGTTCGGTGAATCTATGAGTCTGGCGATTCTCTTGTCTCCCTTTGATTTTCTGAGATATACCCTGAACGTTGCTGTGTGTCCGACTATGTGCCCTCCTATCGGCCTTGTCGGATCCCCGAAGAAGGCATCCGGCTTTGCAGCGACTTGGTTGGTCACACATATGGCGGCATTGTTCAGCGTTGCGAACTTCAGGAGTTTGTGCATGTGCTGGTTCAATAGCTGCTGCCTTTCCGCAAGAGCACCTCTTCCGACATATTCCGCCCTGAAATGAGCGGTCAGGGAATCCACTATGACAAGCTTTATAGGCCTTTCCTTTGCAATCTCAAACAGTTTGTCCACAAGAAGTATCTGATGACTTGAGTTGTATGCTCTGGCAACATGTATCTTCTAGAGCACGTCTTCCGGATTTATGTCTATACCCAGCCTCTTCGCAGTACCTTCCACCATCTGCACTATTCTTTCCGGTCTGAAGGTGTTCTCCGTATCTATCATGGCAACCTCTCCTTCCAGGCCCCCGTATTCCTTTGAGAGAGTGGTATTCACGGCCAGCTGATGCATGACCTGCGTCTTTCCGGACCCGAACTCGCCGAAGAACTCGGTTATGGACTCTGTCTCGACGCCCCCACCCAGGAGGTCATCGAAGGCTTTCGAGCCCGTGGTAACCTTCCTTATCTCCTTCCTTCTCTCCATTATCTCGGTACCGCTCTCAAAATCTCCGATATCGGCGGCCCTTTTAGCCGCATTTATTATCTTCGCAGCTATCCCCTCTCCTATCTCTGCGATTTCCGCAAGATTTCTCGGGGATTCCACGGCTATTGCCATTATGCTGTCATATCCTGCGTCTTTGAGCTTCTCGGCGGTCGCAGGCCCCACGCCGGGTAATTTTTCTATTTCATCCATTTTGTCACCGCACAGTGATTCGTAAGGTGATTTATAAAACTATTTAGGAGGTGAGTGAAAGTGAAACACTGGAAGTCTGTCAGAACTTTAAGGAAAGAAATATCGTGCTTTCATATATGGCACCGAGGAAGCAAGTTAACATCATTGACATTACCGAACAACATAAATATAACCTATGCATATCTTCCAAATAGTGATAGAATTATGAGGGACAACAGAGATGTAATACTTCATCAATCCTATGAGGAGAAAGAGATGCCCTTCAATACAGACGGCCTATTTGGTAAAGAGGCGAGTGAATGAGGAGGACGAAGATTGTCACGGTCACGATTCTTCTTTCGATGCTGTTCTTTACCATGCCTTTTTTGGTGGTCAGTGCTAAGGAATGGGAACCCAGAGAGCCGATAGAGATCCATAGAGGAGCAGTGAATGAAAGCACAAAGTGGTATGATTATGGGATTTCTTGGTCCTCAGATGGGGAATATTTTGCATTTAGATGTATGTGCGAGCCAAAGCTTACGGTTGTGAATACAGACAATGGCAAGATTGTGTTCTCAAAAAATTATTCTCCCTGTTTTGACTTAGCGGCCTTGAAATTTTCACCGGACGGAAGATATTTGGCTGTCGGCTCATCGAAAACTCTAGAAATCTTTAATACAGATGGCTGGGGACTTGTAAAAAATTATAGTGCTTATGCATATTCTCTTTCTTGGAGCCCGAACGGAAGATATTTGGCCTATCCAGCAACTATGGGCGGCAATATTGGAATAATAGACACCAGAAACTGGGAGATATCTCATGAATTCAAAAATAAGTCGGGGATTGTGTCTTGGTCTTCAGATGGGAAATATATCGCATATGCTTCTTCGGGATATGTAGGCATAATAAATGCCTTGACCTGGAATGAAACCCTATTGTTGAGGCTTCCTTCGATGTTGTCTGTGGTCGAATGTCTCGAATGGTCACCTGATTCTAGATATCTGGTTGCAGGAGAACTTGGAGGCTCTCTTCAGATCTGGAATACAAGCACATGGCATATCGAGAATACTGTGGAGTTTGCACACGGAATACCTTTTTCTCTCTCATGGAATCCCAATAAGCCCATTCTTGCTGTTGGTTTGGACTCGAATATGCTGGCTGAGGATTCGATTCCAAAGCTATATCTCATAGACACGGAAAACTGGAGTATAGAGATAGAAATGAAACCCATAAATGAAACTGACCTTGCCTCTCTTAATAAAGACCCCAACTGGATAAATTTTTATTCTGTTGCTTGGTCTCCAGACGGAAATTCTCTTGCTGTCGGTTATAAAGACGTTATAGTTTATACAACGGAGAGAGGGCTCTTCGAACCCGAAGAGACAACAATGCTAGACACTTATTTATGGGCCCCTCTCGCTATGGTAATGCTAGTAGCGATTTCCGGCGGAGCAATATGGTACTGGAAGAAGGGAAGAAGCAAAACTAAAGATAAAAAATAGTGACTTTAGAACAGTTCTTATGAACACAATCTTAGAATTCCCTCTTTATCGGGCTCCAGAAGGTGGAATGACATTTCTCGCAGTATGTTGCATCCTTTTCCACCTCCGCACCGCATTCAGGGCAGAAATATCTCTCCTTTCCGGTAAAGAATGTCGTTCCGCAGTTAGGGCACACCTCCTCATCAGCAGATACCCTCTCACCACAGTTCCCGCATACATAGATCCCTATCAGAAAGTGTGCTCCGCAGCCGGGACATCTGGAACTTGTGGCGTCCACCTCCGCGCCACACTTAGGGCACATAAACGGCAGAATCCTTTTACTCTCGGGTTTTATGATGGTTAGTGCCTTCTTCAGGATTTCTTTCACGGCCGTGAAAGCCTCTCTTTTTATAAATATTTCCCGCCCTCGCCTATGGTCGAATCCGCAAAAGGAAATGGCACTATGAGTGACAAGCAATAGCCTCATCCTCGGTTGCTTCCACCGAAACTGAAAAGTGTCACTTGGGAACTCCTTCTCTCTTTGTGAGGGGCTCTACCTTTCATAGCTTCTTTAACGGCATATTTTGCCTTTGCGGAATCCCCTATCAGATATTCTACCTCCTCCTCTTCCAGTCTCAGGGAATATATAATTTCATACATGAAATCCTCGTCCCTGTTGAACATTATCTGAAAATAGGGGAGAACGTCGTGGAGCGCTCTTTCCGTGGTCGTGTGCATGTGTTTTGCCATCTTAATGGCCAGGGACTTCCTGACTTTTCTGACTCCTCTGCTCCGTCCCATGCTCAGTATCCACTGTGGAAAAAAACTGGAAGGAAAGCGCTCTTTCTCCTTCATGAATATCAGGGACGCACCCATCTCTTCGGTGGCATAGGTCCATAGAGAGTACTGCCCTCTTCTGTATACTCGAGAAAGATGTATTTCCGCATTTGACAGATGCCTGTATCCTCTGAACAGATCGGTCCTGGAAGCGGCCAATCGGGGGAGAACCTCATCTATCCATGTGAGCAATGTGTTCGGATCCTCGCCTATGTCCATAAGGGCCCTCCTGGCATCCTTTATTTTTCCCGAGAATGCGGCGGTTTTTATACCCTCCCGGATGTCCACCTCTCTGTCCCTGGCACCGGCATCTGCGGCATTCTCGGCGGACAGTCCCGAATATGCGAACGACTGCAAGTCATTGACAGCCCCCCTAACATCCCCTCGGGCACGATAGGCAATCTCCGCTATGAGTTTTCTATCGACCTCGAGCCCTTCTTTTTGCGCTATCTCCAGAAGTACCTTCTCTATGTCCTTTTCATCCGGTTTTCTGAACTTCACAACGGTGGCGGGGGAGCGTTTTCCCTTGAAAACAGAGGATCTTTTCTGGAGGGCATAGAGGTCATTGACTATCAAAATCATGGGCTGCGAGCCCTTTCTTATGGCCTCTACTATGGCCTGCACGCCTCCTCTGTCCTCTCTGCCCGAGAGATTGTCCGCTTCATCAAGAATTATGAGCTTCCGCTCACCATCTCTCGAGAGCGTGAAACTGCCATCTTCCCTGAATCCCTCTGTCATCGCACCTGCCAGGACGATTTCCCTGACGATTTCCCCGCTCCTTTTGTCAGAGGCGTTGAGCTCTATCACGCTCCACCCGAGTTCGTTGGCAAGTGCAAGGGCGCTCGTGGTTTTCCCAACACCCGGGGGTCCGGCGAGAATGAGAGCCTTCTTTCTCATTATCTCGTCCTTTGCTTCCGCACCCTTCTTAAGCGGTATCCCTTCTATCCAACCCTTGGCCCAGAGTTTCATCTTCCGTATGGCATCCCTGTTACCAACGACCTCATCCAGTGTTCGGGGCCTGTACTTCTCTGTCCATTCTATGGAATCAGTGCTCACGATAGCACATAGCTTCCATGATTAAAAGGTTTTTCAAAAGCACAGAATGAGAGCAGTCAAAAATAATAAATATGAAACTTCCGTTATACTCTTTAATGAAAAATGATAAGAGATATGCAGTTGCTCTTATACTCTTCATAGTCATATCCGTCTCTTTGCTGTTCTTTGTAGCCGGTGTATTTTATCTGAGAGAGAATCCTCTTTTTGAATCTGAAAAATCAGAAGGACGCATAAAGGAGATAGATACAAATGAAATACAAATCAGTACCAAAGAGTTTATGAAAATAAATTTTACTTCTTTGAAATACAATATGAATCAGGCAGGCTTTGATTGGAGAAATTTTACTTATGGAAACAAAACAGGATATATCGCAGAAAAGCAGATTGTAGATGACGGTTTTCTAGTCATCGAAATATACCTAAACAATAGCACCAACACCTCATATCTCGTAGGATATTACAGTCTCACATGCTCAAAACCACAATATTTTCTTCAAGAGAAAGAAAATTCCATCAAGGAAAGCATGGAAAAAGTGGCAGAAATATGCGGTATATCAGTGGATATAGGCTCAATAGAATGGACTGTGTACTACACTTCCTCATGGCCAACCGATTGCTGATGCCTCATTATGTTCTATGTCATTATATCGTCTCTATAGATACCTACTTACTGCAATTCATAGCCCGCACTCCTTATCTTTTCCTGTATGGTTCAGTCACATTTTCGTTTTTTACCACCCATTTATGTTTTTCATGCATTATCCTATCCTTTCCTTTCTCCGTTTTATGGGCCTCTGATTTCGTTTCCTCAGATAGTGGAGTATCCTCCCATTTTTTCACTATTTCTCTGGCTTTCTCCCTCTCTTCCCTGCTCACAAGCAGGTTCTTCCAGGAGAATACGAAATATATCACATATAAGAGCGCCCCTATGAACGGCACCGCAAAGGCAAGAAAGGCCCAGACCATTGGAGGCTCTATCCCGCTGATAAGGGCATGAAAATAGACGATTGATGCGAGGACAAGACTCATAGCGTATAGATATCCGTACTTCAGCATGAAGTCATACACTGCGGCATACATGTTCAGGGGAACGACGCTCGGAGAGCACATCATGAATATATCGTTTCATATAGTTATATAAAAAATTTACGGACCTTTCCTTTTCAATATAAGTATGGTCGCTGCAAACACCGAGAGGATGGCGGCAGCGAGGAGGGGCAGAGGGGAAACCGCCTTGGCACTGGAAGGGATGACACTTGATTCCTGTATTTCCTCTATGGTAAGAACCCTATCGGAGAAATGTGGTATGTATACCGCTATCCCGAGTCCGTCACCTGTCTTGGTGCAGTTCCAGAGCGCTTCGCTGCCCGTGGAGAACAGAGCATCGTAATAACTCCCTTCTCTTACAGGAACTCCGTCGAGAAGAACGCTTATATTGGTGAAATTTGCGGAAGACAGGTGCAGAAATAGGGATTTTCCCGAAGAATCGTTGGAAGCGACGGACAACACAACCCTGTCGTCCTCCAGCTCCACGGGTCTGATGGACAGATTGTTGTAGGAAACGGAGGAGAATTCCTTGCCCTTTAGATACCCTTCGGCACCCAGTCTGTGGAGGGACACGGCATTGGAAAGAGCGCAGTGCAGTTCGTCCGAATCATCTTCGGAACCCTCTAAAGAAAAGGAGAAACGAATCAGAAGGACATCTCCGCCTTTCAGAGACACCTCTATGTTCCCACCGGTGAGGGTTATCTCCCCACCCGCGGTTATTTCACCGGATATGCCGTCCTTTTCGAGAGTTATGCCGGAATCGCTTTTTTCTATGGCCACCCCATGACCGACCTCTATCTTCAGAGAAGAGTCTACCATGGACCTGTAAACTATGCTGGGAGAGGAGAAATCGCTGACCGTCAGGTTGTACGCCGAAGCGGATATGCCGAACGAAGAGCGCTCATAACGAAAATCATATGGCAGGACATAGGGCAGGTCGATTCTTTCGAGCATAAGAACATCATGCACATAGACATCATACATGCTCCACTCTCCCGCATCAAACGAGAAGCGGATGTTCTCGCCCTCGAAACCCCCCACGGGCCCGGGCATCTCTCCACCGAAATCCTCGCCACCTAGGCCGAGAACTCCCGCGGTGCCGCCTACGAGCAAGCTGAGAACCGCAACGGTGAGAAAGACTTTCTTAAGTGCCATCAAGAGATATGCTCTCTTTCTGTAATATATACTCTTTGGTACAAACATAAGACCCGATTAGATGACTCCGCCTCCATCGTTTCCACACGAAATGAAGGGGTCTTCCCCTACGCCTGATCTTCAGATACGGATACGAAAAAGACCCCGAAGCCGAGCCATGTGAGAAGGAGAACCAGAAAAAGCACATTCCCACCGGTTAGCACATTAACTGCCACCAGGACGGTGGGGAGAACCATCCAGAATATCAGGGACAGTAAGAACTCTCTCATAGTGCAGCGAAAGAGAAGAAGTATTAAAAAGATTGCTGATTAAAGCCTCTCTAGCAGGTCCATCATCGTCGTGCCGGAAACCATCTTCGGATAGAAGTCCGTGCTCTTCTCAGGCATCCTCTCCCCGTTCTTCGCAACCGCCAGAACCTGTTCGGCTCCTGTGGGGTTCATCAGAAATGCCACCCTAGCATCTCCTGCATCCACGCTTTTAACAGCATCGTCCACCCAGCGCTCGTAGGCTATGCTCTCATCTATCTTCAGGTCTTTAGCGCCCATTATCCCCTCGAATATGACATCCCTGAGAACAACGACATCCAGCTCTCTGTAATCCTCGCTGTACTCAGGTTTGAAGAATCCCTGTATGGAATCGGAATCCATGAGAACCATACCGAGGTATCTGCGTCCATCATAGGCAACGAACGCCTTTCTCTCCCTGTTCTTTTCCAGAAATTCCTCAACATCCTTCCTCTCAAGCTCCTGAACCTCGAAGTACCTCTCAATCTCCTTCAAATGCTCCTCTCTGAGCTCATGCTTCAGGAGAAGCCTGTGGGTCGGCAGAACAACCAGTCCCTCATCCTGTATCGGGACCATAAGGGTCATGCGGAAATTGAATCCCTCATCCCCTGTGAAATCAGGGTTTGCGGAGCGCATCTCATCCCTGAATGTAACCGCTGTTTCATACCTGTGGTGCCCATCCGCTATTACCACCTGTTCAGGCCCTATGACATCTTGTATCGCTCTTATATCATCTGGATCTGTGAGCATCCATATCCTGTTCCTGACTCCGTATTCATCCACCACGTCTATCACAGGTTCGCCTTTTGCGGCTTTTTCTAGGATATCGATGGTCTTCTTTTCAACATCTGGATACAGCATGAAGCCCGCCTCAAGGTTCTTCTTCGTTGCCCTGAGCATGTTCAGCCTGTCTATCTTCGGTCCCTTATGGGTCTTTTCATGGGGCAGCACCACCTTTTCCTCAAATGGATGGAGTTTTACGGCAGAGATGAAGCCCTTTCTTGTGTATTTCCTTCCAAGAACCTCGAAGTCTTGGAAATAGACATATATTGCGCTCTCCTCATCCTTAGCCAGTATGTCAGATGAAATCCACTCATCGACCCTTTTCTTCGCCACTTCGTACCTGTTTTCCTCCTTGGGGAGTATGAGCCGGCAGTAGTTGTATTCGCTCTTTTCATAGTATCTCTCCTGCATATCAGGGCTTATTTTGTCATAGGGCTGGGTAATCAGGTCCTCCATATTTCCCGCTTTATCCGTGTATCTGATGGCTCTGAAAGGCCTTATCTCTACCATTGCCTCACCTCAGAGTCCCCAGATGTCCTCTATATGCCAGAGAACCTCCTTTATTTCCCCGAGGGTCCATTCGCCCATATGGGCTATCCTGAAGGTTTTTTCCTTGAGGTCTCCGTAGCCATTGGATATGGCCATACCTCTCTTTGCCAGCTCTTTATTCAGCTCTGCAACGCTCTTTCCCAGAGTGTTCTTTATGGTAGAAACGGTAACGGATTCATAACCCGGTTCGGGGAACATCTCGAAGTGCTTCTTCGCCCATCCCCTCACCGTATTCGCCATGGCAAGGTGCCTTTCATATCTACCTTCAGGGGTCTCCTTCAGCATCCTGTCCAGCTGATAGTCGAGGGCATACATCAGCGAGATGTTCGGTGTCGCCGGATTCTGTTTCTTCTTGGCATAGTAATCGAATATCACGGGCAGGCTGGTATAATGCCCCTTTCCCGGAATCTCTCTGGACCTCTCTATGGCCGCATCCGAGACGATGCCTATGGAAAGGCCGGGAGGTAGTGCAAACGCCTTCTGAGAGCTTGTGAACATGATGTCCGTCTGCATCTTATCTGGCTCTAAAAGGTCTCCTCCGGCGGAGGAAACGGCGTCCACGACATACATGACGTCAGGGTACTCCTTCTTTATCGCCTTCCCTATCTCTTTTGCGGGACTCCTCACTCCCGTGGAGGTCTCGTTCTGGGCAAGAGCGACAACGTCGTAATCTCCCTGTTCCAGAGCCTTCAGAACAAGGTCGGGTTTCGATGCGGTTCCCCACTCGAGGTCAAGTATGTCCACCTCTTTTCCGCACTCCCGAATGGTCGTGAACATCCTCTTTGAGAACGCACCGTTCACAACGGCCAGGGCCTTCTTTTTTACCAGATTCCTTGCGGTTATGTCCATCCAGAGCGTGCCTGAGGAGGTAATCACGGTTATGTTCTGCTCGGTTTTGAAGTACTTTCCGAGATTGTCTATTACTCCTGTGTAGAGCGCGGTATATTCCGCCATCCTGTGTCCTATCATGGGCTTTGCCTGAGCCATCAGAACCTGAGGGTCAACTTCCGTGGGTCCGGGTATGAACAATCTTTTATGCATATTATCACCACTTCTCCATCTGCCCTATGTATTTAATCTTTCTTCCAAATCTCATGCTTTCCGGCCTTATGCTCGTCCCTCAGCCTGTGATACACCGAGGCATTCTTCACGCACGCTTCCCTGAACTTCTCGCCGCTCTCATCTGTTTTTATTACCTTTCCAGGAACGCCAAGAACAAGGCTGTTAGGCGGGACCTTCATGCCCGATGTCACAAGTGCATTGGCGCCTATTATCGAGTTATCGCCTATCTCCGCACCGTCCAGAACCGTCGCGTTTATCCCTATTATCACATTGTTTCCGATCTTCGCGCCGTGCACCATGGCGAGATGCCCGACGGAAACGTTCTCTCCGATCTCCACATCGTTCTCGGGACTCACATGGATGATACAGTTGTCCTGTATGTTGCTTCCCTTTCCTATTCTTATCGGCTTCAGGTCAGCCCTTATCACCGCTCCGTACCATATCCCACATCCTTCGCCTATCTCGACATCCCCGATTATCGTGGCATTCGGAGCCACAAAACACGACTCATGGATTTTCGGCTTCATGCACAGGGCACAAATGGACCACTTTAAAGGGTTTTGGGGCAACAGGTTTATCTCTGCATTTCCTTGCTTATCTTCTCCTGCAGTGCGGCATATCTGTCCTTTATGCGGCTCTCCTGTCTTTCGAGCGCTTTTAGCCTTATCTCGAGCGATTCTTTCTTCTCCTCAAGCTCCTTTTTCAGGGCATCCACATCCTTCACTCTGAAGGACAGGTTTCCCACGTTCTTGTAAACCGGAGTGTCTCTGTCTATCCGGTCGAGCTCTTCGAGAGTGACCTCTATCTCCTTTTTCTGGGTCTCGAACTGGTATCTCTGTGTCGCTATGCTCTGGAGCTGCTGCTGAAGCTGCTGTGCTTCCATCAATTCGTTCTGCATCTTTGGACTTAATTCCATGTTATTCCTCCATTGCTTCTTTTGCTGAAAGGGCGGCCGAAAGCCACCTGAGATAGGAAGAAAGCGAGGCCCTTAAAGCGGTGGTGTCCTCGGCTTTTATCTCGATCACGAGGGCATCTCCCTCCGTCCTAAGGGATACCTCAGAGCGCGGTATTTTTTCCTCAATCTCAGGAAGCAGGGCCCTCTCGATGCTGGAAATACCATCCACTACGAGGAGCGCGGAATGCATCTTACCTCGCAATCAGTCTTTTTCTTATGTTCGGCCTTTTCTTATAGAATATCTTCGAACCGCAGTAGCTGCACTGCATGCCGACGCGGTTTATTGCCGTGTCCTCGAGGTCCCTCTTGCATTTGGCACAGATGTATTCGCTCATATGCTCTCCTCCTTAACCTCCTTTTTCCACGATTCCTTCGTGAACGGATAGTATGCGCCACCTGCAAATGTATATCCGCATTTCTTGCATTTCCATATGCCTGTGCTTATCCTCCTTACGGTGTTGTGGTTGCATCTCGGGCAGGTGTATTTCCGGGATTTCATCCTCGCTACCTTTCCAAGGCTCCTTCGGACCTTAACCCCGTATCTGGGACCGTATATCCCCGCGGGACCGACTTTCTTCGTTTTTTTAGACATCGGAAGCGCCTCCTTTCACGGCATCCATGAGGATTTCTCTGAGTTCCTTTCCTTTCTCTTCGGCCGTTTTCACGATATCCTTCACTTCCTCGTAGGTAAAGCCACCACTTAAACCTTTCTGCATTGCTCTCACATGCCCGTCTTGGTCCGTGTAGACGGAAAGGCGCGCATCGGCGACCTTCTCCTCATCCAGAGCGGGATCCACGAGAACGACATCCTTTATCTTCACGAATGTGGTCATTACAGGCCAGTTCTTTATCGGCAGACGGAAGTCGTCTCCAAGTTCGTACTGGGATGCAGGAACCGTCGTACTGGCCAGAGCGGCTACGGAAGCGAGAGCGGCAGCATCGAACAGATTGCCGTCGTAATCCAGAATATGCAGGTCCAGGAACATGATCCAGACCTTTTCTCCCGGCTCTATGCAGAGCTTTGTCAGGTCAACGACCTCGCCTTCCCGGAGACCTCTGTCAACGACCCTCGAGAGCTCTATGGAATTCGCATCCGGAGGGCCAGCCTCGAAATAGGGCGAGGCCATGGGAATCAGCTCGGCATTGGTGGTAAGAACACCCACATCGGGAGTATCCGGAAAAGGCTCTCCGATGCTCATCTTGATGCCTGCGAGAACATCCGTGCTTCCAAGATGGACTCTGGCGGAGCCCTCCGCCACCTCTATGACGTTCGGCTCTATCGTTATCTTTCTGTATTTATAAAGATCCCTCCCGTCAGGCCTCTTATTTTCCATGAGGCTCTTGTATATGTAATCTCTCAATATCTGGGCTACTGTTTCCTGGCTCATTACTCTTCCTCCTTTATCTCTTCCATGCTGGCAATCTCCTCCTTTTCCTCCTCCGCCACGATGGCGTATCTCCTGCGCAGAGCCTCCTTCTGGAGCTCGTATATTCTGAGAGAAGCGTCCTTGGCCATATCTATCGCATTGAAAAGCTCCTCCCGGGTCATGTCTCCGTCCATTTGAAGGAGAACTATCTCTCCGGTCCTGGGAATTATTGCGAGAGGGACATCGGCCTGACCGAAGTTGTCCTCTTCCTTTCCCAGGTCAAGCACAACCGTGCCCTCCACCTTTCCGGCGGCACATCCGACCACCAGGTCCTTCATGGGAATCCCGGCATCAGCGAGCGCCACCGATGCCGCAGTCAGTCCGGCGCATCTGGTGCCGGCATTGGCCTGGAGAACCTCTATGAATACGTCTATCGAAGACCGAGGGAACAGCTCGGTCAGTATGACACTCTCCAGAGCTTCGGATATTATTTTCGATATCTCCACGGATCTCCTGTCCGGCCCGGGCCTCTTTCTATCACCAACGGAAAAAGGAGCCATGTTGTACCTGCACTGAACTATGGCCTTCGCGGAGTCCTGCAAATGCCTCGGATGCGCCTCTCGAGGGCCATAAACAGCGGCCAACACTTTGTTTTTTCCCCATTCAAGATAGGCGGACCCGTCCGCCCGTTTAAGAACACCAGCTTCTATCTTTATGGGTCTCAACTGATCAGGCTTTCTTCCGTCTATCCTCACGCCCTTGTCATCTATCAATTTAATATCTGTCTTCATACTCATTTCATTGCCTCCTTATCTTTTTACTCTCTTTCTCAAGAAATTCCTTTATCTTGTCGGTAAGTCCTATGGTCTGCGCCTCCTCGTCTATCTTTTTTATTGCCCTTATTGCGAGGGCTATGCCGTCAACATCTCCGTCTATCCATATTCTTCCATTCTGGCCCACGAATATCCTGCACTCGGTGTATTCTTTAAGCAGGTTTATCATCGAACCGCCCTTTCCTATCACACGCGGCACCTTCGAGGCCGGAATCTCAATTATATTTCCTCCGGAGAGCTTCCTAAGCCCCTGGTCCTTCATGCTAACTCTCACATGCTTGGCCTCATCCACACCGTCCACTTTCACCAGAACGGTGTCACCGACCTTAAGATATGAGGGCGTATCTCCGAAATTCACTTTCCAGGGCACATCGTTGACGTGGAGAGGGGCGGGATACGGAGAGTTTATATCGACGAGCCAAGACGTGGCGCCGGCCTCCGTGATTATTCCTATGACTTTGTCCCCGTACCGGGGTATGTATCTCCCGTTCAGGGGAAAGACGTTCACATAGTTCTTGCTTATGTTCTTTATTCCGAGCTGTGCGGCATATATAATACCGTTCTCGGCATATGTGCCCACTCCGGGTCTGAGGCCGGTGGTATCGACGACCTCCCCGGGAAGCACAAGTTCCCTGATCACATTAGGTTTTTCCTCATTCATTCTATCACGCTCTAAAAATTAACTATTTAACAGTTTTGTTTCCACATCTCCTTTTGTTTTTTTATTGAGGTGGTCAAAAAATTCAATCTGCACACCGGCCGGAATCTCGACAACCCCTATCCAAGACCCATCTTTTTGCCATTCTTCTTTTATTATCTGTCCGTATGAGACAAGGTCTCCGTACACTTTTCCGTAGTTCTCTCCGGAGAGTCGGATGGCAACCCTTACCTTCTCGAACCTTATTGGGATTATCGGCCTGAGGGCATCCAGGACCTTCTGGACCTGCTGCTCCGCTGGTTTGAACGGGTCTATATGCACATGTGCCTCTTCCATGGCCGCCTCTATTCTCTGCGGAGGATGCGGTGTCTTTGTCTGGGGGTTTATGGCGTTTTTCGCTATTTCCGCCACTATTTTCCTTCTCTTTTCCTCCTGCATCTTCCTTCTCTGCTCCGTTGTTAGCTGAACCTCTCCCTTCTTTACGATATGGAGGGCGACCTCATTTATGTCCTCGGTACCGAAGACTTTTCTTATGGATTCTTCGGAGGCCCGATCTCCCTTTCTGGCATCCTTAAAAACGTCTTCCACGGCAAGGAACTCTCTGATATCTTTCACCTCTCCGGAATGGACCTTCTCCACGATATCCGGGTCTATGAGAATTTCGAAGCGCTCTCCGTGAGATTCGAGTCTGGCTATTACGGCATCGTCGAGGCTTACCATCTCAATCTCCCTTGAGTTCGGCACCCAGGAACTTGCTTATGCTCTTCTTTATCTCATCATCCTTCAATTTCCTGAATCTCTTTCCTTTCTGGACCACGCCTATCTCAACAGATATTGGGTTCAGCGGCTCTTCGTTGGCCTTCTGAAGGGCCCTCAATCCGAGGGAAAGGGCGTCTTCTCTGCTCATCCCGTCCTTGTGTTCGGCCTCCAGCATCTCCATCACAACGTCCTTTCCCGCCCCTATGCTCGTCGCTTTGTATGCGAAGAGAGCGCCGCTGGGGTCTGTCTCGAACAGATGCGGTCCCTTTTCGTCGTGTCCCGCGATGAGGAGCGCTATTCCGAAGGGCCTGACACCTCCGTACTGAGTATACTGCTGCTTGTAATCACATATCTTCTTTGCGAGCGCCTCCACCAGAATGGGCTCGTCATAGGTGACACGATTTATCTGTGCCAGCACCCGTGCATAGTCGATTATTATTCTCGCATCGGCCACCAGTCCCGAGGTGGAGACGCCTATGTGCTCATCCACTTCATATATCTTCTCAACAGAATCCGCCTCAATCAATTTCGAACTGAGTCTCTTGTCCGCTATCAGCACGACACCGTCCTTGAATTTCAGACCTATGGTTGTCGTACCTCTGGTGACGGCCACCCTTGCATATTCAACCTGAAACAGGCGCCCGTCTGGAGAGAACACAGTTATAGCTCTATCATACGCCATCTGACCTGGTTGCATTCAAATTCACCGCTCCGCTATCACACATTCGCATATAAAGGTTTGCGAAAAATGATTACAAAAGAAGCGATTATAAAAAATCACAACCCTTATTTACTCTTCAGTTTTACCTGTCTTTTTGATGCATATGCTGAAAATGAAATATAGAGACGTGGTATCCATCGGCGACTTCACAGTGGAAGAAATCGAGGGAATAATGGACCATGCTAAGAAGATGGTTCCGATAGCGAAGGGGGAGAAGAAGAGCAAGGCTCTCGACGGAAAGATACTCTCAACGCTCTTTTTCGAGCCAAGCACCAGGACAAGGCTCTCTTTCGAGAGCGCCATGCTGAGACTGGGTGGAGAGTTCATAGGTTTCGCCGAACCGAGTGTGACATCCGCAAAGAAGGGAGAGACTCTTGCCGACACCATAAGGATGGCGGAGGCATACTCCGATGTCATAGTCCTTAGACACCCCAGGGAGGGAGCCGCGAGGCTGGCTGCAAAGTTCTCATCAAAACCCGTGATAAATGCGGGGGATGGGGCCGGACAGCATCCGACACAGACACTACTCGACCTATTCACGATAAAGAGCGAGAAGGGGAAGATAGGCGGAATGAACATAAATCTCGTGGGAGACCTGAAATACGGGAGGACAGTGCACTCTCTTGCCCACGCCCTGGCCATGTTCGGAGCGGAGCTCACCTTCACCGCACCCAAGGACCTTCAGATGCCGGAGCACGTTATAAAAAGGGTTAAGGAGCTCGGAATCAAACCGAGGATGGAGGAAAGCCTGGAAACTTCGATAGAGGACGCCGATGTGGTCTATGTCACGAGAATCCAGAAGGAAAGGTTCGCCGACCTTGCGGAGTTCGAGAAGGTATCGGGAGCATACCGCATAGACATGGATATGCTGGAGAAGGCCAGAAAGGACATGATAATAATGCACCCTCTTCCCAGGGTTAACGAGATAGCACCGGAAGTTGACAACACACCGCATGCCAAGTACTTCGTTCAGGCGTTCAATGGAGTGCCCGTCAGAATGGCACTGCTCTCTCTTGTTCTGGGGGTGAAAGGATGAGGGAGTTCAGGGTCCAGCCGATAAAGAAAGGCACCGTGATAGACCATATAGACAGCGGAAAGGCCCTCAAAGTCATAAAAATAATGGGGATAGACGAGAACGTCACATCCGTCGTCAGCGTCATAATGCACGTTCCCAGTTCGAAGAAGGAGTACAAGGACATAGTCAAGGTCGAAGACCGGGAGCTGAACCCGAAGGAGCTGGAGAAGATAGCCCTTCTGGCACCGAACGCAACTATAAACATCATCAGAGACTATGATGTTGTTAAAAAGACAAAGGTAAGACCTCCGGAGAGGGTAGCGGGGATAGTGAGGTGCGCAAATCCCAACTGCATAACCAACGCGAAGACATCCATGGACACCACCGAGCCAGTGGAACCGGAGTTTGTCGTGGAATCCACGAAACCCCTGAGACTCAGATGTGTTTACTGCGAGAGGGAGCTGGAAAATCCGGAAGAGAATCTGATATGAGGAAAGAATAATCTACATCCGGCAATCACCGAACATGCGCTCCATAATAATCTCCACGGAGGACATCGCAAGCAGGAACATCCGGGACAGGCTTCTGGAGGCGGAAGATTGGGAGGAAATCGGAGAATTCCGTTCGTTCCCTGCCTACAGATGGAAGGACTATGTAATCTTGCAG
This sequence comes from archaeon, assembly GCA_024278375.1. GTDB lineage: Archaea > Thermoplasmatota > Thermoplasmata > WALJ01 > WALJ01 > WALJ01. Next base: position 46,669 of record JAJRTH010000093.1, read on the forward strand.
CATGAGAAGCCCCACATATATGCAGAGGGCATTGACGTCGAGGTGGAGAGCTTTATCGGAGAAAGACCGGAATTCCTTGTTTTTGCATCAAAACACAAAAGCGAGTCCGGAAAGAGAGCGCTGACCGTGCATGCTGTCGGAAACTATGGAAAGGCAGAATATGGGGGAAAGGAGGGCACTCTCTCAGCGTCATGTCCCATACTGATGACCGAAGCCCTGAGGCTTGTAAATAAACACAACCGCCTCGGGGATTTCTCTGTTTCATATGAGGTGACCCACCATGGCCCTTATCTCGAAACCCCTTCATTTTTCATCGAAATCGGTAGTACGGAGGAGGAGTGGAGGAACATAACGGCGGGGGAGGCGATAGCAAAAGCCATTCTCGAACTCGGAGAAATCAGAGAAAGCAAGGACAAGATTGCCATAGGAATCGGCGGAGGGCACTATGCCCCGAGGTTCTCGGAGCTGGCACTGGAAAAAGCGATAAGTTTCGGTCATATGGCCCCAAGATATGCAGTGGAAAATCTGGATAGAAGGATGCTGGGGCAGATGGTCGAAAAGAGCGGAGCCGAATACGTTTATTTTTACAAGGTCGGCCTTAAGAGGTCCCAGATAACGGAGATGAGGAAGATACTGGAGGATATGGGAGTCAGGAGAATAAAGAGCGACGAGATGTAGGGAAACCGGCGAAGGAAAAATACCGGAAATTAAGGGGGTTAGAGGTCGACAAGCTCCTCGTAGTCGTACATCCTCGTGCCTTCCTTGAAGCAATAGTGTATTGCCTGGAAGTCCTCTTTGAAGGCCTTTACATCCTCTCCTACTTTCTTCGGGTCTTCCTTGTCTATGACCACACGCTTCATGAACTCCGCAACATCCTGCATGTCATTCTCTTTCATGCCTATCCTTGTGAGTTCCTGTGTACCTAGCCTTAAACCGCTCGGATCGAGGGCCGTATTCACATCATCCCAGGGCAGGAGATTCTTGTTAACTATTATGTATGCCTCCTCCAAGGCCTCGGCCGCGAACTTTCCGCCCCCGTGCTCTCTTACATCAACGACCAGGGTGTGCGATTCGGTGAACCCTTTCTTCTCCGCAAGAACCTTGAATCCACGCTCGTAAAGGGCCTGACCCAGAGCCTTCGAATTCCTGACTATCTGCTCGGCGTACCTCTCGCCGAACTGAATGTGCTCGGCCAGGGCAACTCCCAGCGCGGCCATCGCATTCAGGTGGTGGTTGCTAAGAACTCCGGGGAAAACGCCGTATATCAGTTTTCTCTCCGTTTTCTCATCCCGGGGATTGGCGACAATCATGCCGTGCTGCGGTCCCGGTAGGGTCTTGTGAGTGCTCATCGTCATCACTTCGACACCCTCTCTGAGAGGGTCCTGGAACTTTCCTCCCGCTATGAGACCTGCAACATGTGCGGCATCGTACCATACATGGGATCCAACCTCTTCAAAAGCGTCCCGGAATTCCTTCAAAGGCGTGGGAAAGAGATAAACGGACTGGCCGAATAGAGCGAGCTTCGGCCTCACTTCCTTTATCACCTTTATGGTTCCGTCTATGTCCAGGTTCATCTCCTCGACGTCAAAGGGATACTCTATTGGTTGAAGACCCCTAAGGCCGACAGCGCCGAACTTCGCACTACTTATATGCGCTCCAGCCGCAACTCCCGGCACAGTGATCATGTCTCCGGGCTTCGTAAGGGCAAAGAGGACACCCATGTTCGCATTGGTTCCCGAAACGGGCCTGACATCCGCATAATTCGCTCTGAAAAGTTTCTTAGCAAGTTCCTGAACCTTCAATTCTATCAGATCCACGAACTCGTTTCCCTGATAATAGCGCTCTCCCGGAAGCCCTTCGGCATATCTGTTGTGCAGGTCCGTTACCATGAGTTCTCTCGCAAGAGGGCTCAGGAGATTCTCGGAAGCTATCATCGGGATGGAATTTCTGAAGAGTTCCGTATGCTTTTTCGCCATTCTCTGATATACATAGATTCATCAAGCATCGTATCACCTTGAGACAGTATCCCAAAACGGTTTAAAAGCCTTCGCACGAACAAAACAGGAAACGCACATCAAAAATATTAAGTGGTTTGGACACTCAGAGTGTCCTTATCATCTCGGCCACGAATTCTCTTGTTTCGGCATCGTCGGGGATTGTCAGTGACTTCTTGTACTTCTTTGTGCCGTCCTGTGCGTAGTATCCTCTTGTTATGGAGAGAAACTCGTTGGACTCTCCGTCTTCGTTCGTGGCTTTCTTTTTTGCTACCTCTATAAAGTTGTTTCTTCCGAAATCCTTTATCTCGGCTTTTATGGTCTCGAACGAGACCTTTCCATTTCCGTTTTCGCTCATTTCATACACCTCTTTTTTCGTTGTTTATCTGTTTTTGCGGTGTCGACGGGCACATAACCCGTCCGCCTCTTTTTTCGAGGCGCTCGAACCATCTCCACATAAAGTATAAGAATTGTTGTTGCATATAACAGGAGACAACAGAGGCACATCTCTGCCCGAAACCCGCCTCTTATGATGCCGCTCTCCATCGCTATCTATTAATACACCTCTTTCATACAGTCAGGCGATATTCATGATATTCAGGAAGAAGGATGAGCAGGTGTCCGAGAAAGAGTCCGCACTTGTCGGTCCTAAGAAGGGCAAGGTCAAAACGTGCGATGTCAGCGGGTGCTCCGAACCTTCTGTCAGAACAGTTTCCGGGGAGAAGGCCAGGAAAGGAGGATTGGCCGTATCCGAAGGTCTTAGAAAGGTTCATCTGTGCAAAAAGCACTACAAGGAATACAAGAAGGCCACGAAGAAGGACAGAGAACTCGAGAGAATGGGGTGGTGAGCTGGAGGAGAAGACGGAGATGGAAAACGGGGAAAGAGCGGCTCAGAGGAGAGCTCTCCTCGAGAGCATAATAGAGAACCGGAAGATGGAGGCCTATGTCGAGCACAAGACCAGAGAAATGCACGTCTGCTTCATGTGCGGCGGGATATTCTACAAAAAGCCCGGTAAGGACATAGGTAAAAAATGGATATGCATAGATTGCCTGCGCTCCCTGAAAGAGATTCTCGATGGACTGGACCAGTGGGAAGCCGAGCTCGCCATAGAAAAGGAGTTCAACGAGCGCTATGAGAGGGCTCTTAAAGGCGCTCACGAACCGTGACCTTTTTTCTTTTCCTTATTGCCGGATATCTTAATGGCAGACAGCAGGATTACTATCGAAGGCACCACGAGCAGATATTGCAATGTGTTCGGGTCCGAGGAACCCCCATGTGAGACCGCTTCCTCCGGTATTCCTGACTCTTTTATGTTATTATGTGCGCTATCGTTATCCGTACGGGGGTTTTCCACAAAAACAGAAGGTGAAACAGCCTGTTCATCGCGCTCGGGAAGAACCGAGCGAGACTCTTCGGGGATTATGCATATGTTAACACAGGCCGAATCCTCATTCCCATCAGCATCTCTGACCGTCAGGACCAGTTCGTGCTCGCCGGGATATGCGAAACTGAGAACAAGCGTTGTGTTGTCGGATATTGTGTCGCCGTCGAGAAGCCACTCATAGTCCGAGATACCGGAATCGTCGTACGAAGAAAGAGCATCGAAGGTACAGGTCTCGTTAACCCTGAGAATACGCTTTCCGTTTATCGCGGCCACGGGCAGAGTGAAATCGGATTTCCAGTCGTCCATGAACAGAGTCGTGAGATACTCCGCCACACCTCTGTTTTCTATCAGCACCGCAAGTTCCCTGTTATTCGTGAACGAGTTCTGCGCCCAATTGAAGCTGGATATTAGCGACATATTCCCGTCTATAATCATCCCTTTGTTGTGAACCTTTACAAGCCCATGTCTGCCAAGGTCAATAACCCTTGCTTCAAGATCCACGGAATGCTCTGCAGCAAAGCAGTTCAGAAATTCCGCGAGTTCGTCGTTGTCATCACCACCGTCCGTATTATAGTAAGAGCCGTCGAGGAGAACCTTGACCTCGCAGCCTCTGAGCGATGCGTTGAGGAGTGCGCTTACGAGAGGATTCCGGAACTCCCCGCTCCCGCACTTCCATTCCGGTGTTATATAGAACTGTTCGACATAGATGGATTTCTCCGCAGAGCTTATGGCACCTATTATCTCATCCAACCCGGCATCCGGGCCGGGAAGCAGGGTTATACTGAAATTTCCCTCGAAATCCGCAGGTTCGGAACCTTTTGCCGGAAACGGGGTCCAGTCCGAATCCGCAACTTCGAAATCCAGAGAATCGAAGGGAACGATGTCCGAGAAGTTAAGGTCGGAGTCCGTGAAAAACAGCCTCCTCATGTATCCGGCGGCGCTCTTGTTCCTTATCACCACACCCCATCCTCTGTTTCCGTTCTTCCCGTCAGTTTTCATGGCATCTCCGTTGAAGTTCTCCGAGGATATGATCAGCGCCTCAGAATCCACGACCATATACTTGGCGTGGTCGTATCTGTATCTCTCAAAGTTTCCTGCGCTCTCGTTGTTCATCTCGAGTCTGACATCCGCTCCCGAATTCGAAAGCACCTCCAGCACCTTCATCTCATCTTCCGGCATTCCTCCAACAGGATTGCCTTCCACAAGGATTTTCACCTCCACTCCTCTCGCAATGGCTCCGAGGATTTCCTGCGCTATTTCCTGACTTCTGAACTCGTAGACATTTATCAGAATCTCCCTGTCAGCGGCTTTTATCTCGTTTTTCACGGCCTTTAGGGCGGATTCCGGTGCCGAGAAAAGGGTCACTGATCCGCTGAACGAGATATTAAGCGGAGAAAGAGAAGAGCGCCCTATTTTTCTGACCTTCCATCCGTTTTCATCGTAATATACCTCTCCTTTCCGGGGAGCGCTCAGCTCTCCATTCTCTCCGTAAGAGACAGAGAAAAGCATACTGCCAGAAGGCGAGCAGAACAGGATTTCGTCTCCCGCGTTTGCAAACTGAGGATAGCTCGAAGGCGTGTAGCAGTCGCCATAGCTCAATGTCGGGGCAAAACCCATCTCGCCCAGGAATCCCGTGTAATTCTGTGTCACATATATGCTCGAATTAGCCTCGAGGACCGTTCCGGAAGGCAGGTATGCATATCCCTCGCCATCCGTTATATAGCATCCGGAAACATCCATGTCGGAATTCGAGGGATTCCTTATCTCCACAAATTCGTCGGAGGCTCTGGCACAGGGATAAAAGGATGAGATCACAACCCCCGTTCCGGAATTCATGTCCGGGTTTCTTTTCCCGGGCGTCGGCATGGCGTTGAACCATTCCCCGGTATCCGAGGAGCGAGCCATTGCCATCCCTGTTTCCGTCTCGATTTTTTCATCCCATTCGATTCCTTCCGGAGGTGCATCCACCATGCTCCCGCCCCCATAGGCCAGATAATCCACGGTGTTTCCAGCATCATCCAGCAAAAGAAGGTCGTCTCCACCGTTGTTCAGCATGGATGTACTCTTCCACATGTGGAAATAGAACACACCGTTCTCCGTCCTGTTCTCACCCGGACCGACGTAAATCACCACTCTATCGCCGGGCTCTATAAGTATGTCGGGAAAAACGAAGTCCGTCGCTCCGTCCTGGTCGCTCAGTGACCAGTTCAGCATATCCACAGCACTGTTTCCGAGGTTCATTATCTCTATGAACTCTCCCTCAAGGTCGGAGCCGACAGGGTCGGGCAGCAGCTCCGTTATTCTTATACCGCTTTCGACAGGGCCGACATCCGCGTTTCCGGGCAACATTGGAAATGCCAGGAAGAGCGCAAGAAGTAAGGGAATCATCCGTTTCATGTGGGGCTCTCATTATTGAATATTTTAAAGAGAGACGGTTTCATGTAACAGAGATGCAACACGGGTGCACCAAAAATACTAATAAGGCAGACCTGAATAGAGAGCCGTGGACATCTCGGAAACCATAGCGAAAACAGCGTATCATGCCTATGAAAAGAGCCTCCTGAACGAGGTGAAATCCGGCCCGATTCCCAACCATATCGCCATCATCATGGACGGCAACAGAAGATTCGCCAGAGAGCTGTTTCTTCCGCCCACGGAGGGACACAAGGAGGGCAGGAGCAAGCTGGAGGAGGTCATGGAGTGGGGAAGAGAGATAGGTGTGAGGATTCTCACGGTCTATGCATTTTCCACCGAGAACTTCCGAAGAAGCAGGGGAGAGGTGGAGGAGCTAATGAGGCTTTTCGCAGAGAACTTCAGGAAGGCTGCGGATGACGAGAGAGTTCACAAATATGGAATAAGGATTAAAGCCATAGGAAAAAGGGAACTTCTTCCGGAGAACGTCCGCAGTGCCATAGAATATGCGGAAGAAAGAACAAAGGATTATGATAATTTTATCTACAACATAGCGGTTGCATACGGAGGAAGGGAGGAGATAGTGGATGCCATAAGAAAGATCGCCGAGGACGTCAAGGAGGGAAGGCTGAAAATCTCGGAAATAAGCGAAAAAAAGGTCTCAGAATACATGTACACGGGAGACGTCCCTGACCCCGACCTGATTCTGAGAACTTCGGGGGAAGAGAGAATTTCCAACTTCCTTCTCTGGCAGCTGGCATACTCGGAGCTCTATTTCACGGATGTCTACTGGCCGGGTTTCAGAAAAATAGATTTTCTGAGGGCAATAAGAGATTATCAGAGAAGACAGAGAAGGTTTGGAAAATAAGTTAAGGGGTTAAGAGGTTTATTTTTTGCATATGCTCGGTCATTCCACATTTATGTCTTCCATCACCAGGGGTGTCGGGGTGCCGACCGATTCCACGTTTATCTCTTCCATCACCAGAGGAATCAGCGGATTGCCAGCGGATTCCACATTTATGTCTTCCATCACCAGTATCACAGGCACACCCACGGATTCCACATTTATGTCTTCCATCACCAGAGGAAGAAGGTCCTCGCATGCGAGCATCTCAAGTATGTCGGCCGCGCCTTCCACGGTTATCTCGTCCATAACGGATATCGTCACCCCGCCGGCGGACTCGATGGTAATTTCCTCCATAACCAATGGAATCAGGTCTTCCAGACCAAGTTCCTCCAGAATATCCGCAACGGTCTCGACATTTATCTCTTCCATCACCAGGATAATCGTTCCGTCCGCGACTTCCACATTTATCTCTTCCATCACATCAGTGACGGGTACCGAAGTTTCTTCGGCCATTCCTCTCTCCATCGGGACCATCCCCATGATGAGGACAAGTCCCAGCACAGCCATAGCATACGCTCCCACATTATTTCTTTTTTGCATTTTTTATGCCTCCCTATTGTCCGAAGACATCGAAAAAAGTAGGGGGTGATATTTAACATTAACTCTGTATTTTACAATATTGCAGGATTGTTACGGTTGGTATCTCTCAAAGTAAAATATAATATTCAGCCCATTCCCAGTCGAATAACGCCGCCAACTTTGGCGATTTCGTCAACAACCATGCCCAGTGCCATGATACCCTGTGCCATAACTGTCGGAGCATAAGATTCTCTGTTCTCCATATCCTCCTCTTCAAAGCTCTGTTCTCCGGGGTATCTTTCCGCACCATCATGGAAAGATTTTCGAGATTCCAGTATCCCACAGCCTATCTTTGTGCTTGTGTCCACATCTCTGCTTATGTCTTCAGCTACCGCACCTTCCGGAATCAGGAGCACCATTAGAGCACAGCAGCAGACCAGCACCACCCACATCTCTGTTCTCATTTTTCTCACCTCCCGTAACAATTTCAGATAGAAGATTGCCATATACTTCTATTTAATCCTATCTCTTTACTTTACCCTCTTGGGCAATTCTTATATACCGAGGCCCTAATACCCCAATATAATATTCAAGAAATCCCGAGGTGAATAAATGAAATCGATAATCGAAGAAGCACTTTCAAGAAAGGAAAAAGCCCCTTCTGCATTTGAAAACATGGAAATGATATCAGACGAGGATAAAGAACTGGAAGAAATCCTCAGAGGGTTGAGAACCAAGATAGTCATAATCGGTTTGGGCGGTGCAGGATCGAACACCGTGAACAGGATGATGGAGGAAGGGATCACAGGGGCCGAGCTTGTCGCGGCGAACACAGATGCCCAGCATCTTCTTACAATAAGGGCTCAGAGAAAGATACTGCTCGGAAGAAAGACCACGAGAGGTCTGGGGGCCGGTGCAGTTCCGATGATAGGCGAAAAAGCGGCGAAAGAGGCCGAAGACGAGCTAAGAGAAGTAATAAAAGGTGCGGACATGGTATTCGTTACCTGCGGACTGGGCGGCGGAAGCGGAACCGGCTCTGCGGGCTTCGTCGCCCAGATGGCCAGAGAGGAGGGCGCTCTGACAATCGCCGTCGTCACGACTCCGTTCAGGGCCGAAGGCGCTGCGAGGATGAAGAACGCCCAGTGGGGTCTGGAGAGGCTGAGAAGAGTGGCGGATACCGCAATCGTCATACCCAACGACAAACTCATAGAGCTGGTGCCCAGACTGCCTCTGAATGCGGCCTTCAAGGTTGCCGATGAGGTGCTTATGAGGTCCATAGGGGGAATAACCGAGATAATAACAAAACCCGGCCTTGTAAACCTCGATTTCAACGACCTCAAGACAATAATGAAGGGCAGCGGAGTGGCGATGATAGGCATAGGGGAATCGGAGGCTATGGGAGACAACAGAGCGCTCGAAGCGCTGGAAGAGGCCATAAATTCGCCACTCATCGAAGCGGATATAAGTGATGCCACCGGAGTGCTTGTCAATGTCACGGGCAGCATGGATATGACGGTCACAGAGGCCCAGAAAGTGGCCGAGGAGATACAGAAGAGGGTCAGGAAGGACGCCAGGATAATATGGGGCGCCTCCATAGACCCGAGCCTCGAACACAAATTGAAGGTGATGGTCGTCATAACAGGTGTCAAATCCAGACATATCGTCGGCAAGGGAGACCTCGAAGTAAACACAGAGGGCATTGATGTAGTTGCATAACATGGTCAGGATATTCGATGGAAAAGAGCTCTCTGGAGCAATCGAGAAAGAGATAAAGAGGAGATTGGCGGCTCTGGGAAACCCGGAGCTTCATCTTCATACCATTTTGATAGGAGATAACGAGGGTTCGGAGATATACATAAGGATGAAGGAGAGGAGTCTGAAAAGGATCGGCGGGAAGATTTTCGTCCACAGATTTCCCTCCTCATCAACCGTGGCCGAAATAGTCCAGCACATCCGAAAACTGAATTCCGACCCCGAGGTCCACGGAATAATGATGGAACTTCCCCTGCCCGGCGGATTCGAGGTTTCCGATTTTTCGTCAGAAATCGATCCCGCAAAGGACATAGATTGTTTTCATCCTGAGAATGTCGGACTTGTTCTCCAGGGAAATCCCCGATTCTCGCCACCGACTCCGTCTGCTGTAATGAGGGTCATAAGGGAATCCGGCACAGAACCGAAGGGTGCGGAGGTCTGCGTGGTGAATCACAGCCCGTCCGTGGGAAGGCCGCTGGCAATGCTCCTCCTCAATGAAAACGCCACCGTTCACATCTGCCACGTATTCACGAAAAACTTGAAGAAACACACGGAAGAGGCGGATGTCATCGTGGTTGCTGCGGGCGTTCCGGGATTGATAAAGGCGGAGATGGTGAAAGAGGGAGCAGTCGTTGTGGATGTGGGGATGAACAGGGTGAACGGAAAGGTGGTTGGTGACGTGGATTTCAACGCGGTCTCGGAAAAAGCCCACTTCATAACACCGGTTCCCGGAGGGGTCGGACCCGTGACAAGATACACACTCCTTGAGAACCTTGTAAAGGCCTATGAGTCGGGGATGAAATGATAGACTGCAGGATAGTCCTGGAATACGGAAACGAATATATCGCCAGGGCGGTGTTTGGATCGGTAGAACTTGACAATAAGGGGTTTATTTCCGGAAAAGTGGAGGATAAGAGGATTGTTTTCGAAATATCGAGCGAAAATCCGATGTCTCTCTCGCACACAGTAAATGACCTTCTGGCATGTGTGAAGGCAGCAGAAAGCTCTCTGGCGCTCTAAAGTCTCTTTGAAGTGCTGACTCCGCCTGTGGTTTTACCTTCCATCCGGTCTGCTCTAAGGGTATATTCCCTGGCCTCTCTCTCATGATACTTCACTTTCTCGAGAAGTTCAGCGGCCTTTTCCCGGTAGCCAAGGGCCTTTTCTCTCAAATCCGCTGCCTTTGCCTTGTGTGCCTCGGCTTTTGAAAGGAGTTTTGTCCTCTTTGCCTCGTATTTTGCAGCCTTGGCCTCGAGCCTGTTGGCCTTGGAACCTTCCTCTATTTTAGCCTCCTCCGCCAATTCCTGGGACTTCTCAAGGGCCTCCTCCGCTTTTTCCTCGAGTTTTTTGGCCTTTTCCTCGTGTTTCACCGCTTTGGCTATAAGCGACTTCGCCTTGGCCTCGTATTTTCTGTTCTTCGCCCTGTACTTCGACGCCTTCTTCGTGGCAATGGCGGCGAGCTTCCTCATCTTGGCCACATCCCGCGTCTCCTGGATTATGAATTTTTCCTGATGTGCCTCCTCCAGCGTCTTCTTTTCCTCATACAGGGGCTTCCTGTCCTCTTCGGCGGATCTTTCAGGAACCACATCCTCATCGAGTATGGAGGAGACATCCTCATCCTCAACAAAATCATCCTCTCCACCTATTTTCTCATCTTCGAGTCTCTTTAATCTCGCAGAATCCTTTTTTATGACCATGAAATCACCGGGCATACATAGACATCATAGATTTAAGCCTTTTTATTGTACAGGCACATCTCTTTAAGCGGACATCCCCTGCAATCCGGTCTTTTCCTGCAATGTCTCTTACCCAGTTCAACGAGGAGCGCATGATATTCGTTGTATGGCTCATGGTCCTCGGGCATACCGTTCTCGAAGAGTTCCTGTACGGCATCGTAATCTCTCTTTTCGATTAAACCGAGCCTCTCAAAAATACGGAAAGTGTAGGCATCCACCACGAACTTCGGTTTTTTGGCCGCATAGAGTATTATCGAATCCGCAGTTTCCTTTCCGATGCCTTTCACCGAAAGAAGAGCCTTTCTCAGGTTTTCCGTGTCGAGGGAAAACAGGCTCTCCAAGTTGCCGTAGTTCTCAAGAACAAAGCACGAAAAATCCTTCAACCGCATGGATTTCTGCCGGAAATAGCCAGAAGATCGTATGATTTTCTGCAGAATCTCAATATCAATCTCCGCAATCGCCTTCAGGTCCAGAAGACTCTCTTCCATGAGGGCAAAAAGCGCCTTTTCCACATTTTTCCATGAACTCTGCTGTGTCAGTATTGCTCCGAAGGCAATCTCTATTCTCTGAGTTTCGGTCCGGGGGTATGAAAAATCATCCGGATGATATCCCTGACCACCATCTGAATATACTGGCCACCATCCCTGAGGTCCGAAGGAGGAGCGCAGTTTTTCGTATATGTAGATTACTGGGTTGATTCTATTGCTATCCTGCATGGTGTCGGCATCTTCATGGATGCTTTTTTGAGAGCCTTCTTCGCAGATTCCACACTCTCCCTGTTCACGAAGACGGAAACCACCTTCTGGCCCGGCTTCACCCTTGCGGCAGTGCCTATCGGAGAACCGAAGGACCTCCTCATTCCCTGAGAAACCCTATCTGCTCCGGCCCCAGTGGCCTGCTTGTTCTCTCTGAGCACATGATGCGGATATATCCTTATCTTCATCCGGTAATTGGCACTCCCGACATTTTTGTTCAGGAATCGGTTGGCGGATATACGGGCTGCTTCCAGGGCAGTATGTCTGATCTGGCATGCCTCTTCCACTATAAGGGAAACCTCAACCTGAAAGTCGGCCGACAGATTGCCCAGGTCAAACTGGGTTATCCTGGGATTGGGTATTCCACCCATGTATTCTTTTCTCGTATATGCAGGACCGGATATCTTTGTGTACATTCTACCGGGTTTTCGGGCCAATAAATCACCTCAGCCCTCCCCCATCTACGAACCCTATTTATACGTTTTGTTTCGGCATACGGTTTTTTCGATGCAAATAGCAGACACCAATGATATGATAATTAAGGAACGGATGTAAGGTGTCGGGACGAGTGAAATTCCGCAGGAATTTCACGAGTTAGACTCTTTTCACGGAAAGAGTAATAGACATACGCATGTGGCCGAAAGGAGCAAGCGGGTATCGGGAGGAGCAAAACACCGGGTATTTTGTGATTATGTCTTTTTACACAGTAAAAAACCTGTGGGCGCCTGCACTTGAGCAGGCCGAAAGTGCGGGTGCCGGGATTTGAACCCGGGTTAGAAGCTTGGCAAGCTCCAGTGATAACCAGACTACACTACACCCGCATCTGGCCTGAGGGCATAAAAGAAAGGGGTTTAAAAGACTTTCTTACAGGCATCATCTGGGACCCATCTCTATTTCTCCTCTTCTGAGCTTTTTTGCCTCAGTCAGGCTCAAAACCTCCTTCCGCGCCTTTTTTGAGAGAATGGCGCTGTTCCCGTATGGGTCTTCAATAATCACGGTGAATCGCACGGAGCCCTTCCTTGCCTCATCGATTTTCTTTATTCTTTTTCTGACCTCTTCCTCGTTTTCATACTCCAATCCCTGGAGGACCTCCCTAACCCTCATAAGGACACCTTCTATGTTGTAAACAAAAGATTCCGACGCGGGTCCGGGCTCTATGGTTATTCCCAGTTCAGGTATTCTGATGGTTCCAGAGGTGGAGCGCACGATACGCGCATCGATATCTTCCCTGCATTCCACCTCCATAATGTATCTCACCGGCTCATTCTGTTCAAGCAGGATTATATCCGCCCGCTTGAATCCGCATTCCGGGCACTTTATCGTGGTTTCCATGGCCTCCCCGAGCATGGGTATGTCGAGTACCGCCACGATGCTTTCGAGGGGATGAGAGCCACAGGCCGGACATTCCTGCGGCACCTTTGTTTCGGTGACCTTCTTTATTATGGGTGACTACGATTCCATATCCGGAGATAGGTGCAGCGGATATAACTCATTCGCCAAGGCGAATATAATCAGAATATTTTTATATTTTTAAACTTGCCAGAGATAATAGAAAAATATAAATATTATAAAGCCTATTGCTGGATGGAGAAATCATTCTGCAAAGGAGGAAAAGGTATGGTCATGGAAGAAATAAACGTGGAAACCGCAAAGAAAATATGCAGTGAAAAGGGATTGAAACCAGCTAAGGTAAAGGGAACAATGGGGATACAGTTCACGAAGGGAAATAATCCGAGGCTCGAGGTAATTGACTGGGACGAGTTTGAGAAACTTCTGAAAGAGCGCGGTCTTGCAATATACGAGAGCAACGGCTGGATGAAGATCATGAAGAAGAAATAAACCTATTAACTAATTTTATATTTTTTCTATAAAAGAAAGGTTTTTAATCCATGGTGCGATGGTGTGCGGATGCCGACCATAAATTTCAGCAAAAACGACCTTCTAGACCTCCTCGGAGGGCGCGACGATTTCCCGGATATCCTGCCCCTTACAGGCATCCAGATAGAGGCAATCGAAGAGGATGACATGGCGGTTGAGATCGAAGCCAACAGACCCGACATGTTCTCAGTGGAAGGGATAGCCAGGTATCTGAAGGGATTTCTCGGCATAGAGAAGGGATTTGTCGAATATCCTGTTGTCGAAGGCGACTTCACTGTCTATGTGGACAGAACTGTGGAAAAAGTGAGGCCGTATATAGGCGCTGCCCACATATCCGGGATACGGATGGATGATCGTCTCATAAAGAGCCTCATGGATCTCCAGGAGAAGCTCCATGCCACCGTCGGGCGGAAGAGAAAGAAACTGGCCATAGGCGTCCATGATTCGGCGAGAATCGGAAGGGAGATAATATATAAGGCGGTACGACCAGAAGAAATCAGCTTCGTGCCACTCGCAAAGGAAGAAGAGATGAACCTGAGGGAAATCCTCGAAAAGCACGAAAAAGGCAGGGAATACGCCCATCTTCTGGAAGGAAAAGAGAGGTGGCCTATATTGATGGACTCGGAGGAGAACGTACTTTCTTTCCCACCTGTCATCAACGGCCAGCTGACAGCCTTGAACAAAGAAACAAACGAGATATTCATAGACATGACGGGCACCGACCTGAAAGTCATAAAGTCGGCCCTAGCGATATTCTGTGCGGCTCTTGCCGACAGGGGCGGGCGAATAGAGAGCGCTCTGCTGAGATATCCGGATATGGAACTCGAGATGCCCGATATGGTCGGCGAGGAGATGGACGTTTCACTGGATTATGTTTCCACCCTTATAGGGGTGAAAATCCCCGAGAACGACGCCATCGAACTGCTAGAAAAGGCCAGATTCTCGGCAGAGGTCTTGGATAGGGCCATACGGGTGAGAATTCCGCCTTACAGAGTGGATGTGTTGCACCCGGTCGATATCGCCGAGGAAATAGCTATCGCCCACGGCTATCGAAACCTCGCCCCAGAACTCCCGAAAAGTGTAACGTTCGGCAGGAGATTGGAAGAGCACAGACTGAAAGAGGCGTTTAAGGAGAGCCTCATCGGCCTGGGCTTCAACGAGATAGTGACCCTCACGCTAACCAACAACGGAGATCAGTTTGAAAAGATGGGAATCCGTGAGGGAGAGGCGGTCAGAATAAGAAATCCGATAACGGAATTTCACACATCGGTCAGAAGGTGGCTGCTCCCGTCGATAATGTCGACGCTCTCGAAGAACCGGCACAGGGACCTGCCCCAGAGGATATTTGAATTGGGAGCCGTGGTTTACGACGACGGAAAAAACAGAACCCATCTGGCAGGTGCGGTCATGGATGACAGGGCCTCGTTCACCTTGATAAAGTCGGTAGTGGAGCGCATCATGGAAGACACGGGCAACAAACTCACTGTCTCGGAAAAAGAGCACCCTTCATTTATAGATGGCAGATGCGCTTCAATAATTGTCGAGGACAGGGAAGCGGGATTCTTCGGCGAAGTATCTCCACGAATTCTGGCAAATTTCGAACTCGAGCATCCGGTATCCGCGTTCGAGATTTTTTTCGATGCCATCGGACCACGAAACCACTTTCTGGGATAAGATTATTATTGTATGATGTTATCCTGGACCGATGGCCATCGTTTATCATCCGGAATATGCCACCCATATCCAGTTCAGACATCATCCGGAATCACCCGAAAGACTCGAGTACATAATGAGGAAAATCGCCGGCCTGAAACTATCTCAGGAGATAACGACACCGGAGCCAGCCACCGAGGAAGACATCCTCACGGTGCACACAGAGAAATATCTGAATTTCATAAAGAACTTCGGCACCGGATATCTTGATGGCGACACTTACATAAGGGAGGGGACCTACGAAGTCGCACTTCTTGCTGTCGGGGGCGCAATAAGCGGTGTAAGCGAAAGTTTTTTCGGGAACAAACCGGTATTTTCCATTGTCAGGCCACCGGGGCACCACGCCGGACCGGACCACGGAGGAGGGTTCTGCTATTTCAACAATGCCGCCATCGGTGCGAAGAGAGCGCTCAAGATGTCGGAGAGGGTGGCGATATTGGACATAGATGCCCACCACGGTAACGGCACGCAGGAGATATTCTACGAGAGTCCGGAGATACTCTATATCTCACTACACGAGTGGGGGATATTCCCGGGTACGGGGTTCCACACTGAGGTCGGTGCAGGCAGAGGGAAGGGATATACCGTGAACATACCACTTCCGGCCCGCAGCGGAGATTCGACATATGAGGAGGCATTCAACACCATAGTCATGCCGATTCTGGAGCAGTTTATGCCCAACATAGTGGTTGTAAGCATCGGTGTGGATGCACATTACAAGGACATAATGACCGGCCTGGATCTGTCCAGCGCAGGTTATCTGTCCATAGCCAGGAAACTCCTGGAATTCTCGGAGGAATATTGTAACAGAAGGCTCGTTTACGTGCTCGAAGGCGGATATAACGGACTCGCCCTATCGGAGGTTGTGGGGGGTGTGATTTCCATGTTCGAGGGGAAGGACATACCTCTTCAGTACGAGGATGTCCGCGATACAAGCATAAAGGGTAAAGAATATATAGAAAAATCTAAAAAAATTCTTTCGAAATACTGGAAATTATGATTTTTTAATATTTTTCATATCTTATCGCATAAAACCACCTTTTCCCCTCTGTTTTTCGGGTCTAAAAGCGAAAAGTTTAAAAACCCCCTTGTAATAGGGGTGGCGGTGACAAAAATGATCATCAAGAAGTCCGAAGTCAAAGCACTGGTCGGGGACGAGTACAGAATCTCCCAGGATTTCTATGACAGGC